>CAZCRA010000051.1:0-21338 GCA_964500945.1 uncultured Verrucomicrobiales bacterium
GGCCGCCGCCGCGCTCAGCCTGTCGGCCGTCGTTTCCTTCGCCGGCGCCTCCTCCTCGCGCTCCCTTCCGGCCGAAGAAGCCGTGGCCCTGCTCCGCCAGCTCCACGACGGCATCTTTCGGGCTCATCAATGCACCTCGGAAGAGGATCTCTACGACGCCCTCGCCGGCTCCCTGCACGGAGAAGCCTTGGAATCGGTTTACCTCGAACTCCGCCAGTCCATCCTCTCCCGCGACCCCGGCGCCCCCCAAACCACTGTTCAGCGCGTTCGCCCCATCGCCACCCAACCCTTACCCGGTGCGAGCCCAAACGCGGCGGACGAGATCCCCTTTCTCCACGCCTGGACGGTCCGCGCAAAGCTCGAACACCAGGGCCACTGCCACACCCGCATCACCCGCTCCAAAGCGGTCTACCACCTCGGCTTCGTCGAAGGCACCGGCTGGCGCATCGTGGCCATCGAAGACCTCACCCGCGAGCGCCAACCCGTCGCGGAGTGAGCGCGCGCTCTCTATTAGGGCGAGCGTGGATGGAAAAGAATACGCCATAATTCACGTCAGGCTTGACCTTCCGCTCGGGAACTGCTCAGACTGACCGCCACATGAAACATTCGTCCCGCCCACACGCGCTCCAAATCCTCGCTTTTTGCTTGGCCCTCACCGCTTCTCCACTCTTCGCTGCTACCCTCCACTACGATCTCGATGGCGGCACCGCCGGCTTCGCCGGAAACACCGGCGCCGGAGCATGGGACGCCGTCACCTCGAATTGGTCCACCAGCGCCATGGGCGACGTCGCACCTGGCACGTGGACGAACGGTGAAACGGCCAGCTTCACCACCGAGGGCGCCCTGACCGTCACCCTCGGAGCCGGCTTCAACCCGGTCGTCGAGGGCATCAATTATGAGGATGGCAGTGCCGACGGTTTCCTGATCGAGGCCGACGGAGGTGGGAACACGATCTCACTGGGAGCCGGGGGCATCACGAACTCGAACACCACGGGTAACCGCACCCTCACCATCAATCCCAACATCGCACTGACCGCTTCCCAAACCTGGGAGACGGTCTCCAACACCGGTAACAGCATCATCGACGTGAACGGGAACGTCGATGTGGGGACCCATGACCTCGATCTCATCATCACGAACGGCGAAGACATCTTCATCGACGGCGACGTAACCGGTTCAGGGGACATCTTCGCCGGGAATGCCCTGGCGAATTCGAACGGCAGCATCCGGCTCGGCGGCGACATCTCGGCCTGGACCGGAAACCTCACCATCGAAGCAGATACGAGCTCGAATGGCAGCAACATGCAGGTCGCGGTCGTGAGCGACGTCAACGCCGCCACGGTGAGCGTCACCAACCAGGGCCGCCTCCAAATGAACGCCGCCGGGACCACCATCAGCAGCACGCTCATTCTGAACGGGCGCGGCCAGTTCAACACCGGCGCTTTGTTCGCCAACGCCGCCAACGTCACCGTGACCGGCCAAATCCAAACCGCGGATCAGACCACCATCGGCGCGGGCGCAAACGCCAGCTTGAACATCGACGGCGGCATCACCAACACCTCCACTTCGAACGAAACCCTTCGGCTCAATCCCGGAACCAACGCCACGATGACGCTGAATTCCGTCATTGACGATGAAGGCGCCGGCACCGGGAATCTCATCGTCCGAAAGGAGAGCGCAGGAACACTCGTCATGACCACCGGCAACCTGCACACCTACAGCGGAAACACCCAGATCCTGGGCGGCACGCTCGAAGTCAGCGTTCTCGCAAATGGCGGTTCGCCCAGCCACCTCGGGGACGGCTCCACGGTCGAATTCGGGGCCAACTTCGGCAGCACCGCTTTCGGCACCCTGAAGATCACCGACAACGGTTCCACCGACCGAAACCTCACCTTCATCGCCTCCGACGGCGGCACCGGCAACCAAAACGGCGGCGCCATCGAGGTCACCGGCTCAAACGTCGTCACGATCAGCGGAAACGTGAACCGCGGCGGCGACGCGAACGCCCAGGCTCGTTTTGAAAAAACCGGCAGCGGCACGCTCATCCTTTCGAACGCCGGGAACAACAACTTCGACGGTCAGATCTACGTCAAGGACGGCGAACTCCAGGTCAACACCGTCCTCGACGACGTCCGCACCGGTCTGGCGAACGGCCAGGAAACCTTCGTCCAAATCGAAACGGGCGGCACCCTCAGCGGAACCGGCGAGGTCACCGACGTCTTCCTCCAAAGCGGCGGCTTCATCGCTCCCGGTGCTTCGCCAGGCGAACTGACGGCGGCCGATCTCACCTGGGACGGCGGCGGCGCATTCAACTTCGAACTCGGCGCCACCACGACGACTGCCGACTCGGATCTCCTCACACTGTCAGGAGACCTCATCAAGGGCTCCGCCGGAAGTTTCACCTTCAACTTCTCCGACGGGAACGGCGCCCCCGTCCTCGACACCTACACCCTCATCGACTTCGCTTCGAACGTCGGATTCGTCGTCGGCGATTTCGACTTCACCTACACCGGCTCACAGCCGGCCTTCGACGGCAATTTCCTGCTCAACCCCGGTTCCCTCCAGTTCCAGGTCACGCAAGTCCAAGTCATCCCCGAGCCTTCCGCCGTTCTCCTCCTCTGGGGAGGCACCGCCCTCCTCCTCTTCGGACGCCGCCGCAGAAGCTGACCCGCCGCGCGCAAAGGCAGGGTTCTCCCTGCCGCTCTCACTCCGACCGGCACGCGGCCACAAACGCCCGGACGGCGTCCAGATCCTTCACCCCTCGGCTCGACTCCACACCACTGGCCACGTCCACCGCATGCGGTGCGACCGCCGACACGGCTTCAGCCACGTTTTCCGGCGTTAACCCCCCAGCCAGGATGATCCGGCGGTCTGGGTTCGCTGTCACGAATTCCCGTGCCGCCTCCCACGACACGGTTTCTCCCGTCCCACCCCAGAGCCCGGGCACATGGGCATCCAGCAGGAGCCACGGCGTCGGATGATCCGCCGAGCCCACCACGCATCCATCGTCTCGCATCGCGAGAGCCTTGATCACCGGCAGCCCAAAACTCCCGGCTTCATCAACGAATTCCGGCGGCTCGTCGCCGTGCAGCTGGATTGCGTCCAGCACGCAGAGGTCCACGACGGACTCGATGGTCTCCAGCGGTGCGTTCACGAAAAGGCCGACCCGGCAGACCTTGCCCGCCAACTCGCCCAGCCAGCCGGCCGCTTCCTCCCCCGCCACATACCGCTTGGATCCCGGCCAGAAATTCACCCCGATCGCGTCCGCTCCCGCTTCCACCACGGCCAATGCATTCTCCGGCAGCGTCAACCCGCAGATCTTCACGCGTGGCCCGGTCCCCGCTTCAAAAAACCGCATCCATCATCCCTCGACCAAACGGCGGCTTCCGGCAAGCCCTGGCCTTGCGGGTCGCCTCACTCTTTGGTATGCACGGACATGAAAATCGGCTTCAACCTGCTGCTCTGGTCCGGCTACATCACCGAGGAACACTTTCCGGTTCTCGAAAAGCTCAAAGCCACCGGCTACGACGGGGTTGAGATTCCCATTTTCGACGTCAGCGATCCCGGTCACTACCGCCGCGTCGGACAAGCCATCCTCGACAACGGCCTCTCCGCCTGCGCCGTCACCATCTGTCCCACCGACGCTCAAAGCTTGATCAGTCCCAATCCCGCCCATCGCCAGGCCGGCGTCGATCACCTCAAACGCGTCGTCGAATGCGGTCGCGAAGCCGGCATCGCCAACCTCTGCGGGCCCTACTACCAGGAACTCAGCCTCTTCACCGGGAAAGGCCCCACGGACGAGGAACGCGCCTGGGCCGCGGAGGCTCACCGGCAGGTCGCCGACGCCGCGCAGGCCGCCGGCATCCGGCTCACGATCGAAGCGGTCAATCGCTTTGAATGCCACTTTATGAACACCATGGCGCAAGCCGCTGCCTACGTGAAGCAGGTCGCCCATCCCAATTTCTTCACGATGTACGACACCTTCCACGCGAACATCGAGGAGAAGGATCCTCTGGCCGCGATCGAACCTTACCTCGACGTCATCAAACACGTCCACATCTCCGCCAACGATCGCGGCACCCCTGGCAAAGACCACACCCCCATCCGCGAGACCCTCCAGATCTTCCAGCGCAATGGCTACGACGAATGGTTCGTCATTGAGGCCTTCGGTGACGCCCTCCCCGAACTCGCCGCCGCCACCCGCGTCTGGCGCCCCCTCTTCGAGAGCCCGGAAGAAGTCTACACCTTCGGCCACCAATACATCCGGGATTCCCTGGCGGGCGCTTGAACCAACGTGGCTCGCGCCTGGTCGTGCAGCTCCCGTCCCCGTGCCGAGTCCCCGGCCACCTCACTCCCAGCCTTTTTGACGGCTCTCCGCGCCCATGCTCAATTGTCCGGCATGCCCTCCCGAAACGCCCCCGGCTTCGCCCTTGCCGCCCTCCTTCTCCTTGTCGCCGCTGCGGCTCCCGCCCAGGAGAACGACCGTCCGCCTAACCTGATCGTCATCCTCGTCGATGACCTTGGCTGGATGGATCTCTCCTGCCAGGGCAGCGACTTCTACCGCACACCGAACATCGATCGCCTCGCTTCCGAAGGTCTCAGGTTCACCGATGGCTACGCCGCCTGCGCCGTCTGCTCCCCAACCCGCGCGGCGGTTCAAACCGGTCGCTATCCCGCCCGCATCGGCGTCACCGACTGGATCCGCTCCCGCTTTCAACGCCCTGGCGCCGAGACCCCGGAACAAAACCCGGACGCCTACGTCGGCGGCCCGAACCGAAAACTTCTCTGCCCGCCAAACCCTTTCTGGATGGAACTCGACGAAGTCACCGTCGCCGAAGTTCTTTCCGAAGCCGGATACCGCACCGCTCACATCGGAAAATGGCACCTCGGCGACGACGCCTGGTATCCCACCACGCAGGGCTACGCCAGAAACCTCGGGGGTTGCGATTACGGCCAGCCGCCAAACTACTTCGATCCCTACCGGCGGCCCGAACACCGGAACCCGATGATTCGCGCCGGGATTCCCACGCTCGAGCCGCGCAAGGAGGGCGAATACCTCACCGACCGCGAAGCGGACGAGGCCGTGGCCCTCATTCGCCAGTGGAAGGATGCCCCCTTCTTCCTTCACCTGGCCCACTACGCCGTTCACACCCCGATCCAGGCCATCCCTGCCATCGCGCGAAAGTATGGGGCGGACGGCACACCCCCGATCAAAGCCAAGTATGCCGCCATGGTCGAGAGCGTCGATCGTGCCGTCGGCGCCGTCCTCGACGAACTGGAACGTCTCGACCTCGACGACGACACCCTCATCGTGTTCACCAGCGACAACGGAGGGCTCGATCGCGACGGCAAACCCACCGACAATGCTCCACTGCGCAGCGGAAAGGGTTACGCTTATGAAGGCGGTATTCGCGTCCCCTTCATCGTCCGTTGGCCCGGAAACATTCCCGCCGAGACCGTCTCGAACACGCCCGTCTCATCCATCGATCTATTCCCGACCCTCCTCGAAGCCGCCGGCACGCCCATCCCGGAGGATTTGACCATCGACGGCCTCTCACTGCTGCCCCACCTCCGCTCCGGCGGCTCCACGGCGCTGGATCGAGAGGAATTGATTTGGCATTTCCCCCACTACCGGCACGAACCAGGCCCCTACTCCATCATCCGCCGGGGCGATCTGAAGCTAATCAAGTTCTGGGAGGGCATTCACGAGCTTTACGATCTATCCAGCGATCTCGGTGAATCGAAGAACCTGGCCGGTTCCATGCCCGATGAAGTGCGGGAACTCGACCGCCTTCTGGTGGAGCGGCTCAAGGCCATAGACGCCTGGCTTCCCAAACCCAACCCAGACTACCGGCCCGCTTCCTGACACCGTGGACTTGCGCTCACACGCCCGGAACATCACCGGCCAGACCCTCAATGTCGACGGCGGCCAGGTGATGCACGCTTGACCATCCGGTGGGCCGTGGCTTACGAAAGCGTCATGCATCGTCTCTCGCCTCTCTTCGGGACCGCTCTTCTCGCCCTCGGCTTTTCGGCCTGTCAGACCATCCCAGACGCCGTCCCGTACGATTCCGCCAGCAGCCGAGACCCAAACGTCGGTTGGGCTCAATCCGGAAACCGGCTCATCCTATCGGTGAATCGCATGCCCCATGAGATCTTCCGGGACACGCACAGCTTCGACGCCCTCCGCCAGGGGGATTTCCGGACCTATGGCATTCCCTCAAACGCCCTGAGCGGCGCCTTTGTCATGTCGAACGCCCCGGATGAATCGAACAACCACGGCTTCTACGCCATCGTCGAAGGCCGCTCACTCATCGTCTACGGTACCCTCTACGACCCGGGTTTTTACCACTCTCCAAACTGGCGCCGCTTCAAACGCATCCGCCTTTGAGCCAGGGCGCCGGAGGACCACCCGGACCCACCGGCCCCAGCACCTTCGGAACAGGGAACCGGCGGGGAATTGCACCAGCGTGGCTGGCGCACCCGTTCGCGTCCCGACACGCCCAGGGCGCCCCCTCTGGCTCAGCTCAGCCTTCCTCCTTCTCGTCATACTTGCCGAGGTGACGAATCCAGATGTTCCGGAACCGCGTCGGGTTGCCATGATCCTGCAGGAAGATGGCGCCCTTGGGCGGGTGCTCCCGGTAGCGAGGAACCCGCTTGTGCGCCACGCCCCCGAGAAACTCTTTCCTGTGGTGCAGCACCACCCCGTTGTGAATGACCGTCACGTTCGCCCGCTTCACTAACTCGCCATCCTCCCATCGGGCGGATTCGAAGATGATGTCGTAGGTTTGCCATTCACCCGGAGGCTTCGAGGCGTTCCTGAGCGGTGGGAACTGCCCATACATCGCGCCGGCCTGCCCGTCGGCATAAGACCGGTTTTCGTAAGAGTCCAGCACCTGAATCTCGTAGGTGCCGTAAATGATCACCCCGCTGTTGCCGCGTCCCTGGCTGTTGCCTTTGACCTTTTCCGGGGTCGCAAACTCGAGGTGGAGTTGGAAATCGCCAAACTCGTCCGCCGTCCGGATCCCGCCCGATTTCGGCACCACCTCCATGTAGCCCTTCTCGACCTTCCACTTGGCCTCGCCACCGTTCGAACCCTTCCACTTCGAGAGATCTTTTCCGTCGAACAAATCGATCGCGTCCGAGGGGGCCGGCGCTTGATGACTGAAATTCGCACCCGGTTTCACCACTTCCGGAC
Organism: uncultured Verrucomicrobiales bacterium; assembly: GCA_964500945.1. Taxonomy (GTDB): domain Bacteria; phylum Verrucomicrobiota; class Verrucomicrobiia; order Verrucomicrobiales; family DEV007; genus CAZCRA01. Next base: position 7,199 of record CAZCRA010000051.1, read on the forward strand.
GCGGCCGTTCCGCATCGTGCACCCGCCACTTCTGCCCGGGAATGGTGGGCGTATCCGTGTAGCCAGGAAGCTCGCCAGACCAGGAGAGAGAAGCTGATCCAGCCCAAAGCGCTGCCGCGCTCATGCCGAGTAGAAGTCGATTCCGCATCATGAGCGCCATTCATGCCCCGAAACCACCGTCCCGCAAGCTGGATCGGATCTCTGGAGGCCGATCAACAAGGAGGAATCTCCACTTGCCCCGGCCAGGACTTCAGCGAGACTGACTGCTTTCCCTTTTTCCCGCTCCCGATGATTGCCTCGCCGCCCCAACTCGATGCGCAAATCCGGAAGGCCTCCGTCCTCATCGAGGCCCTGCCCTATCTGCAACGGTTCCGCGGCCAAATCTTCGTCATCAAAGTCGGCGGGAGCGCCATGGAAGACGAGAAACTCGTCCACGCCCTCATGCGCGACATCGTCTTCCTGGAGGTCGCCGGCATCAACCCCGTCGTGGTCCACGGGGGCGGAAAGTTCATCTCCGCCGCCATGGCCGAATCCGGGCTGGAACCGGTGTTCGTCAACGGGCAACGCCTCACGGACGAGGCCTCCATCCAAATCGTCGAACGAACCCTCAACGAGGAAATCAACCCCTCCCTGGCCCAAATGGTCGAGGAACACGGTGGCCGCGCCCTCTCCCTGCATGGTCAGAGCGTCTTCACTGCCGAGCGGGCCACCGCCACGGATGACCACGGAAACGCCATCGACCTCGGCTTCGTCGGCCGCGTCGTCGATGTCTCCGGTGATGCCATCCATGACGCCCTCCGCGACGAACGCGTCCCGGTCATCTCCCCCCTCGCCCGCACCGCCGACGGAGGCCCGCTCCCGCTCAACGTCAACGCCGATTTGGCCGCCAGCGCCCTCGCTTGCCACCTCAAAGCACCGAAGCTCGTCTACCTGAGCGACGTCCTCGGCGTCCTCCGCGACCCGGCCGATCCCGCCAGCCTGATCGGCTCCCTCACCCCGGAATCCTCCGAAGCCCTGATCGCGGAAGGCGTCATCCAAGGGGGCATGATCCCCAAGGTCCGCTCCTCCGTCGATGCCCTTCACGCCGGTGTCGGAAAGGTCCACCTCGTCGATGGCCGTATCCCTCATTCTCTCCTTCTCGAAATCTTCACCGACGGCGGCATCGGGACGGAACTGGCCCTCGATGGGATTCCTCCGTCCACCTGATATCCGGAATGCCCTCTGACGTCACAAACGCTTCCGAAGACGGCTCCGGCCTCACCACACCGGACCTCTTCGCCCGGTATGTCGCCCCGACTTACGGCCGCTTTTCGATCGCTCTCTCCGAGGGCCGGGGCCCACGCGTCACCGACGAAACCGGCAAGACCTACCTCGATTTCGGAACCGGCATCGCCGTCTGCTCCCTCGGCCACAGCCACCCCGTCATGCTCGAGGCCCTGGCGGAACAGGGGCAGCGGCTCCAGCATTGCTCGAACCTCTACCTGATCCGGGAACAGGGCCTCTTGGCCCGGGAAGTGGTCGAAAACATCGTCGCCTCACCCGGCAAAGTCTTCTTCTGCAACAGCGGCGCCGAAGCCAACGAGGCCCTCATCAAACTCGCCCGGAAATTCGGCCACGCGGCTACCGCAGCCGATGGTTCGCCCCGCCACGAAGTCATCACCTTCGAGGGCTCCTTCCATGGACGGACCATGGCCGGAATCTCCGCCACGGCTCAAGCCAAGGTGAAAGCCGGATTCGAACCCCTGCTTCCCGGCTTCACCCACCTCCCCTGGAACGATCTCACGGCGCTCCGGACAGCCTTTCACCCCGGCGTCGCCGCCGTGCTTCTCGAGCCCATCCAAGGCGAGGGCGGCATCCGGCCGGCAAACCCGGATTTCCTCGCGGGCTTGGCCGAACTCTGCCGCGAACACAACGCCCTTCTGCTCTTCGACGAGGTTCAGTGCGGGGTCGGACGAACCGGTCACCTCTGCGGTTGGCGATCCATCGGAGCACCGGAAACCGTCCTGCCCGACGCCGTGAGCTGGGCCAAAGGCCTGGGCGGAGGCATCCCCATCGGCGCCATTTGGATCAGCAACCGCCCCGTCGCTCAGAACGCCCCGGAAGCGCCCCTTTGCGACGTGCTCGGTCCGGGCAGCCACGGCTCCACCTTCGGCGGCGGGCCATTGGTCGCCCATGTGAGCCGGCGCGTCCTGGAAGAGATCCGCCACCGCGACCTTCCCGCGAACGCACGGGCCATGGGCGTTTACCTTCGCTCGGAAATCGAGAGTTGGCAGAGCCCGTGGATCCGCGGCGTCAGGGGTTTCGGCCTCATGCTCGGCATCGTCCTCGACGCGGAAGCGCTGGCCTCGCTGGAAGGCTTTGCCGAATCCACCTCGCCCGCCGTCCAGATCGTCAAAGACCTCGCGGTCGCCGGGCTCCTCACCGTCCCCTCCGGAAACGATGTCGTTCGGCTTCTGCCGCCCCTCGACCTCTCGCGCGATGACGCCACGGAAGCCCTCGACCTTCTGAAAAGCTATTTCGCGAGCCTCCAGCCCGTCCCCTCCCCGTCATGAAGCACTTCCTCTCCATCGAATCCCTCGGCCCGAGCGAGATCGAATCGCTGGTCGACAACGCTTACCACCAGAAGCAGAACCGCCGCCGGATGGACGAACGCGTGTTGCTGGGGCAAACCTGGGCCCTGGTCTTCCTGAAATCCTCGACTCGGACCCGCGTCAGCTTCGAGGTGGGCGTGCACGAACTCGGCGGCCACACGCTCTTCCTCAGTGGTCGCGATCTCCAGCTCGGCCGCGGCGAACCGATCCAGGATACCGCGCGCGTCCTCGGCCGCATGGTCGACGGCGCCATCATCCGAAACGATTCCCAAGACGACCTCGAAGCCTTCGCGAAATTCGCGAACATTCCCACGGTCAATGCACTGACCGACCTGGAACACCCTTGCCAGGTCATCGCCGACCTCCTCACGCTCCGCGAACGGCGCGAGGACTGGAAAGACCTCCACATCTGTTTCATCGGGGATGGCACCTGCAACATGGCGCGCAGCTGGATCTGGGCGGCGGGCAAACTCGGCCTCCATCTCACGATCGCCGCTCCGGAAGCATTCCAACCCCAGGGCGACTGGGTGACCGCCGCCGGAGGTCTCAACCTCCGCATCGAATCGGACCCCCTGAAAGCGGTCGAGAACAGTCACGTCCTCTACACCGACGTTTGGGTGAGCATGGGCCGGGAAGACGAGGCCGATGCCCGCCGGCGCCTGATGGCTCCCTACCAGGTCAACCACGACCTCCTCGAGGCAGCCGCTCCCGACGCCATGGTCATGCACTGCCTGCCCGCCTACCGCGGCATGGAAATTACCGAGGACATCCTCGAAGAACACGCCTCACTCATCTTCGATCAGGCCGAAAACCGTTTGCACGCTCAGAAAGCCATCATGAGCTACGCAGTGAGTTAGAACCGGTTAAGAATCTCGGTTAGGTGTGCCCAGATTCGTAAGAATTCGGACCTTCCTTCTCCCGCGTCGCCCCCCTCTGAAGTGTAACCACTTCAGCTACTCCCAGAAAGAAGTGCCGCTCCGCCTTAACGGAGACGATGCACTTGCCCCACCCCGCTCCCCTATGACGCGATTTCGTCACCGTTTTTTCCATCGTCATCCCCCGGATTCTTGCTAGGGTTTCATCATGGAGGATGACGCGCCTAAGGCGCATGGGGACGAGCCGGCCGGCCTGGACGTTCCGAAAGCCCAGGAAACGGCACCAGCGCCCAGGAAAAAGCCCGGCGCCTGGCGGTGGTGGCTCTTCGCCCTGCTCCCCGTCCTCCCGGTCGCCATCGGCGTGGCCATCGTCTTCTCGCCGGGTTGGATCGAGGGATACGTCCTGCGCCAGCTCGAGCAGAGCGATCTGGATGAAAAAGAGCTGACCCTCGAAAAGGTCACCTGGAATTACCTCAGCGCCAAAGATCTGCGCTTTGCCGATCGCGATACGGGCTGGGAGGCCTCCGCCCGGAAGCTGGAGGTCAACTACAACCCCTTCGGCCTTCTCTCGGGCCGCGTGCACCTCGCCAACGTCTCCGGCCTGACGGTCATGGTCGACCTCGACCAGTGGGACGCCAGTCGCACCGCTCAAGACGAGGAGGCCGGGGAACAGCCGCCATTCGGCTTCTCCGGCGATCGAGGTCCGCTTCGCACCCTGGCCCACCTCCTTCCCCTCGACCTCCTCACCCTGGAAGACTCCCAGGTGCACCTCAAACGAGCCCAGGCTCTCCAAAAGCTTTCGCTCGAGGGCACCCTCTCCCCCCAGGGCCGCAATGAGCTTCGTGTCGAGGGAGAAGGGGTCACCGATCTCATCGTCGAACTCTCCGGCTTGATGCAGGCCCGGCAGGGCGAGGCAGATTTGGAACTCGAATTCCAAAGCGCCGCCTTCACGCCGCTCCTCCGGTTCGTCGATCCAGCCAATCGTTTGCTCGGCGGAGACCGCGTCGAGGTCGATCTCGGCCAAACATCCATCTTCGGACGGCTTCGCTTCATCGACGACCACCCCCTCTTCGTGCCCGAAAGAGGCGATCTCCGGCTCGCCCGATACCGGGATGGCGCTTTCGTGATCGAATCCGTCCAGGCCGAATTCACAGCGGGCGCCGAAGCCGGTTGGGTCGACTTCACCCTCGCTCCGTTCGACCTCCGCTTCCCGCCGGTGTCGCTCGACGCCTCCGTGACCGCTTCGGGCCGTTACCGCCCTGGTGCGTCCCTGGCGGAATCCGCCCTCGAAGCCACGGTGCGCGCGGACCGGGCCTCCGTCCTCGGCGTCGAGACCCAACCCTTCGAGTTTCCCGTCGAAGGCACGCTCGCCTCAATGACGGCGTCCCAACCCGAGATCCTCGAGAAGGACGGCCAAACCCTTTGCCTGGCCGAAACGCGCGTCGAACTGAACGGGCTCGATTCAACGCACCAAACGCTCCGCGCAGAGGCCGGGTTGGGCGTGGCACTGCCAGGATTCACGACCCCCGAACCCGCCGCTGTCGGCCTCGAGGAAGCCGTCCTCCTGCCTCTCGCGGTCAATTGGGAGCGGAAGGAGGGACGGCAACGGATGGAGCTCTCTCTGCGGGCCGGCTCTGCCGGCGCTCCGCTGCGTCACACGTGGAATGACGTGGACATCCAGACCGTGGCGGCCATGTCCCTCGATCTCATCACCGAAAACGTCCGCACGACGGGAACCTGGAATTTCGAACTGGACCGCATCCAGCTCGACCGGGAAGGTCAGGAAATCACGGCACTCCAGGACCTGCGCCTGGAAGGCGATGTGGCTCCCGACCGGTTCACCGTCTCCGGGGGCGGAGTTTTCGATGGAAAACGTTTTCCCGTGTCGGCGGACATCGCCCTGCCCGTGGACGAGGCTGCCCCAACGGAGGGCGTCTTCGAAGCCGGCCCGGTGGTCCAACGCGAAGTCACTTGGCCGGGCCGTGTCTACCGCCCTCTCCGCGGCGTCCAACTCTCCGGCGACATCGCTCTTGCCGGAACGACGCTCCTCACCCCGCGCGAACCCTCGCAGATCGCAGGCGAAGTGAAGCTGGCCAAGGGCAAGATGCTCTACCCAGGCGATGCGATTCGCGTCCTTCAGGCCTCCGTCGATCTGAACCTTCCCGAATTGCCCGCCACCACGCTCGGGCGGAGCACGCTCACGGCGCAACGCGTGGAAACCAAGGAGGACGTCACCTTGGAGAGTCCCCGGATCGTCCTGGAGACCGCTCCCGGGAATGGCCTTCGGATCCATCAGGCCTCCGCCACCCTCTTCGGAGGCCGGCTCAGCACCGCATCGCCTTTCGTCATTTCGCAGGATCGTCGAAACTTCGACTGCGTCATCGATATCCGGGGCCTTCAAGCAGGTCGACTCGTGGCGCTGATCCCGAACTTTGACGGATCCATCGATGCCCGCCTCGACGGCCGGGTGCCGGTGAAAGTCGTCGATGGACGCATCTCCTTCCAGACCGGCTGGCTTCGCTTGACGCCTAATACGAACGCCACCCTCCGCTACAACGCCGAGGGGCTCCTCACCCGCGACGTCGAGAAGCGCCGTCAGCGCCGGATCTACGAAAAAGTGGAAAAAGCCCTGGGCAACCTCCGCATCGAGAGTTTGGAGGTCCGGCTCTTCGATCCCGCCGATGCCGGGTCCCCCGTCTCCCTGAGGCTCGAAGGACGATCCATCGACCGGCAGTTCGATATTCCCGTCAACCTCAACCTCAATGTCGAGGATGCCGAATCGTTCATCAAAGGCGGGGTCCAATGGTTCGCCGAACGCATCCTCAACCTTTGATTCGCCCACTCCCATTTCTTGCTTCCCTCTCCCATTTCCAACTCCAAAACTGAACCCATAGCTGAATCCGCCCTCACAGGCGCCCGTCACCTCATGAAAATCGTCACCCTGATCGTCACCGCCTTCGCGCTGGTGAGCGCCAGTTGCATCCGAGTGAAAGTCGACCCCGTCGAGATCAATTTGAACGTCAAAATCCAACAGGCCGAAGATGAACTCGACAGCTTCTTTTCCGACATCGACGCCGCTTCGAAAACCCGCTGAACTCGTTTCGCAATTTCTCAGAATTTCTCCCTCTAATCCCTAAGCCATCATGACCAAGACCATGAAGCCCTTCCATGCGTGCGCGCTCGCCCTCGCGGCCCTGCTCAGCCTCTCGCTCCTCACCCCGGCCCACGCCGATCCGCTGGCGGACCGAATGAAGTCCCGTGTCGGACAGGTCGACAATCTCCTCACGACCGAGAAGGCCGGCGAAGGAAACGACGGCTACCTCGTCGCCCTCAAATCCCTGTCCTCCAGCGAGCGCTCCGTCCTCAACGCAGAAAACCGCGACCGCCGGGAACTCTACAAACGCATCGCTTCCACCGCAGGTCTACCCGTCGAGCAGGTGGGTGAACTGCGGGCGAAAGACATCCGCCGGAAAGCCAAAGGCGGCATCCTGGTCCAAACCCCTGAGGGCACCTGGATGCGAAAGTAAAACCGCTCGCCCTACGGAATCAGCCCTCATGAAGCCCTTCCTGACCGCTCTCATCGCGATGCTGGCCCTGCCGGCATTTGCCCAACTCGAGGCCCCGGCCTTCCGCATCGAGGGCGAAACCGTCCGGGTCCAGGAGACCATCGTCGTCAAGGCCGGGAAGACCTTTGATGGCCGCCTTCCGGACGGTCGCTGGACCCGCTACGTGGCACATCCGAAAAAGCTCGGCAGCGGCAGCCAGAAGGAAGGGCAAAAGCCCCTCTTCCTCCTGATGCCGGGAGCGACGCTCAAACACGTCATCCTCGACAAACCCTCCGCAGATGGCATCCACGTCGTCACCGCCAGGGGAAAGACCACACGGATTCGCGGCATCCAAATTCGCGATGTCGGGGAGGATGCCATCACCATCATGAAGGGCAGCGACAAAGGCACCGTGCTCATCGACGACTGCGCTTTCCTGAAAGCCACTGACAAAGTCATCCAGATCAATGGCACCGCCACGGTGATCATCGACAATTGCTACGCCCAAAACTTCGGCCGGTTCGTCCGCACCAACGGCGATGGCCCCAACCTGCCCTACCGGGTCGAAATCGATGATCTAAAGGCACGGAACGGTCAGTCGATCCTTAAAATGAGCAACTCGAAGGCCCGCGCCACGGTCAGTGACGTCCTCTACACCAACGTCGACGACGTCACCACCCTCAGCCGCGGCGCCAAAGCCAGTGTTCGCAACGTCGAGAAAATCGGAAAGCACAAGGGCTTCTTTCGGAAGATCTTCGCGTCGTTCTAAGGCGATCCTTTCACTGGGGAGACGCCCCTCTTACGCGCATCTTCAGTGCGTAGATCGCCCGGCTGGCCGTGATGAACAGCAGGTCGTTGTCCTCCCCGCCAAATGCCACGTTGGCAGTCCAGCCCTGCGGCACCGGGATGTCCCCGATCTTCTCCCCGGAGGCATTGTAAATCTGCACGCCTTTCCCGGTGAGATACACGTTCCCCTCACGGTCGATCGTCATCCCGTCCGATCCCTGCTCGCAGAACAGTTGCCTGTCCGAGAGCGATCCGTCGATGTTGATGACGTACGAGTAGGTCTTTTTTGCCCCGGGATCCGCCACGTAGAGCCTCTGGCCGTCCGGCGTCCCCACGATCCCATTGGGCTGTCGGACATCGGAATCCACCACCGTCAGATCGCCATCGGGCGAGAGGTAATAGACCGCCCGGCCCATCTGCGGCTCCGGCTCGCGGTGCTCCCAATACGGCCGCTTGTAGAGCGGATCCGTGAAGTAGACACCCCCGTCCGGGTGCACCCACAAATCGTTGGGGCCGTTGAACAGCTTACCGTCCCGACCCTTCAACACCACCTCGGCCTTCCCGCTCTCGACATCGATCTTCCACAGCTCGTTCTTCGCATCGGCGCACGCCCACAACTTCCCGTCCGGCCCAAAACAAAGCCCGTTTGATCGCCCCGCCGGTTCCATGAGGGTCTTCAATTCACCGGCGGCGCTCCAAACCATGATCCGGTCGTTCGGCTGATCCGTGAAATACACGTTGCCCTCCGCATCTCGCGACGGCCCCTCCGTGAACCGGAATCCGTCGGCGAGCATTTCCAGTTTGGCACCCGGCGCCGCCAGCGGCAGACCCTCTTCTTCCGCCGCGACGAGCCCAACGGTCATGTTCCCGGCCAGAAAACCGGTCGCAAAAATGGATGAAATCGATTTCATGTCTCCCACACGGCGGCAACGGACGGTGCCTGTCTATCTTTTTCACCGGTTCGACCCCGTTCCGTATCGGTTTTTTGCGAGATTCTACCGCTGAGTCCCGTATGATAGACGGGATGAATCTCCCCGGCGCCCAACCCTTCCCCCTCCGGCTGCTGCTTCAGTTGCCTCTTTTGGCGATTCTGCTGAGTTGCGTGTTGGCCCCTGCCCTCGCGCTGGGTCAGTCGAAGGATCCGCTGAACTACTTCAGCCAAATGGAGCCGCTCCTTTTCGAGCACTGTGCGGACTGTCACATCGATGCCTCCAAAGGTGGCGTCTCGTTCGAAGGCCTGGAGTCCCTCACCGACCTCCTGGCGAAGTCCGGCATGTGGCGGAAGCTGAAGGAGGCCGTCCAGTTCGGCGACATGCCGCCGGATCGCGACGACACCGGTTTCAACGACGCTCACGCCCAGGCCATGATCCAGTGGATCGAATCGAATATCGAGGTCATCGATCCCACGCTGGATCTCTACCGCGATCCCGGCCCGGCCGTCGTCCGGCCGCTGACCCCGACCGAATACAACAACACGATCCGCGATGTCCTCGGCATCCAGTTCGATGTCGAAGTCGAGGCCGGAATCACCGAGACGATTCCGCTCCACGGCTTCTCGAACACGGCCGCTTCCATGGCCATGGATCAGGTCATTCTAGAGAAGTATTTCAGCGCCGCTGACAAGGTGCTCACCGAGTTTGCCAAACCCGAAAACGCCGCCATCCGCCGCAGGGTTTTCGCCGCTCACCCGGACCAGGGAATTGCCGTGGGCGAAGCCGCCAAGCGCACGCTCTACGACTTGGGCTCGAAAGCCTATCGCCGCAGCATCAGCACCAATGTCGTTTCGAAGTTGGGCCCACTCTTCGCCGCAGCCTACCGCAAAGACCGCGATTTCGATGCCGCCATCGCGAAAGCACTAAAACCCCTTCTCGTCTCGCCGATGTTCCTTTACCGGATGGAAAAGCCCACGCCCACCGAGGGTCACGAAGAAACCGGTATCAGCTTCCAGGTGATCGATTCCGAACTGGCGGTCCGCCTCTCCTACTTCCTCTGGTCGACGATGCCGGATGAAGAACTCCGCCAACTGGCCGCCACCGAAAAGCTTAAGGACCCCGCCGTGCTGGAGCGCCAGATCCGCCGCATGCTCCAGGATCCAAAAGCCTCAGCCCTCGCCGAAAATTTCGCCAATCAATGGCTGAAAATCTACAAGCTCGACGAAGCCCTTCCCTCCCGAGCCATCTATCCTTCTTTCACGGACGAGTTGAAGGAGGACATGCGGCGCGAGGTCATGGTCTTCTTCGAAAACATCATGCGCGAAGACCGCAGCGTCATGGATCTCATCAGCGCGGACTACACCTACGTGAACGAACGCCTCGCCAGCCACTACGGCTTTCGCGGCGTCAGCGGCGAAGAGTTCCGGCAGGTCAATCTCCTCCGCTCCGACAATCGCGGCGGTATCCTCGGCATGGGCAGCTTCCTCGCCTCCACCTCACATACCGACCGCACCAAACCCACCGCCCGCGGCGAGTATGTCCTCGACGTCATCTTAGGCACCCCGCCTACCCTGCCCCCGGCCGACGCCGCCGTCTTCAAGACCGAGGAAGTGCAAAACACCGTGGTGCGTACGTTCCGCGATAAGTTGAATCTCCACGCCTCAGACCCGGCCTGCGCGGCCTGTCACAAAAAGATCGATCCCCTCGGCTTCGCCCTCGAAAATTTCGATCCCGTCGGCCGCTGGAAAGACGACATCGATGGTGAACCCATCGATAACCGCGGAAAGTTGCCGACCGGTGACACGGTGGTAGGGTTTCAGCAGTTAAAGCAGTTGGTCATAGAACGCGAGGATCTCTACCTGAAGAACATCACGACCCGCATGCTCGGCTATGCCCTGGGGCGCCATCCCGAATACTACGACGCTCTCGCGGTCGAGCAGATCGTTCAGCGCCTGAAAGACAACGATTACCGATTCTCCGAACTCATCCTCGGAATCACCGACACCATTCAATTCCGGCATCGCCGAAAACTGAACCCCCAATCCGTCGCAAACCGATGAACTCCCTGTCGTCCAACCGCCGTCATTTCCTGAAAGCTGCCGGCGCCACCGTCGCCCTTCCTTTCTTCGAATCCCTCCTGCCTCGCAGTGCTGCGGCTCAGGGCGCTCTGACACCGCCCCTCCGCCTCGCCATCTTCAGCGTCACCGGCGGAACGGTCGGCGAATCGTGGACACCCGAAAAGGAAGGCCATCTCTCCGGAAAACTACCCTCCATCCTCCGTCCGCTCGAGTTTGCGAAGGACGACATGCTGGTCATCTCCGGCCTCGATCACAAAGGGAAGACCGAGGGCAGCTTCAACGCCCATCAACACTGCGCGGCCCTCCATCTCACTGGAGCGCCCAAAGTGAAAAACGAAGGAGGCAAAATCATCTCGCCCCCGTCTATCGATCAGGTGGCTGCCGAGGCAATTGGAAGCTCCACTCCCCTTCCATCGCTCGAAATCGGAACGACCAACCATGAAACCCGTTACTCCTACCGCACTAACGGCAACTCCGTGCAATACGAGAACAACGCCCGCCTCGCCTTCGACCGCATGTTCCGCGACGGACAGCCCCGCGTCCCAAGCTGGAGTTCAGCCATGAACCGCGCTCGCTCCACCGCGCGCCGCTCCAACGACGACGGGCCGAAATCCTATGAGCGTAGCGTCCTCGACATCGTGATGGAGGAAGCCCGCGCCCTCGACCGGGTCCTCGGAAACGCCGACCGCGAAAAATTCGATCAGTTCCTCACCTCCCTCCGTGCCGTCGAGAAGCGCATCGAAATCACCGAAAGCCGGATGGCAATGCTCGCCATGGACGACATGGATTTCACGAAACCGCTTATCCCTGGAAACCTGCCCGACGACGTCGAGGCCGGTAACGCCATGCGTCAGGCCGTCGGCCGCGACCCCGAGGTCCACGGAGAATACATCGAGTTGATGTCCGACCTCATGGTGCTCGCCATGCAAACCGACACCACCCGCGTCGTCACCGTCGCCGCTGGCTCGGATGGAGCCCTCTTCCCGGGTGTCGTCACCGTGGGTCACGAACGCCATGCCCACACCCTCGAACACATGGGGAACGCAAGACGAATCGAGGATGCCGATCCGATCGCGCGCGAGGGCTGCCGTCAGATCCACGCTTGGTACACCGAACTCTTCGCGAAGTCCGTCGCAAAAATGAAGCAGATCGATGAAGGCGGAAGCAGCCTGCTCGATAACTCGATGATCCTCTACACGTCCTACATGGCCGATGGCGGCCACGGTCGGCGCGATTACCCAGCCCTCATCATGGGGAATGCCCAGGGCAAAATCGAGACCGGCCGGCACATCGCCGCCGGCGGCGAACCCATGTCGAACCTCTTCCTCAGCATGCTCCAAACGGCCGGAGTCGATGTCGACAGTTTCGGAGAAAGCACCGGCACGCTGAAAGGCTTCGCCTGAACCCACCAGATCATGGCAGCCATTCGCGGAGGAGGTTTTGCAGCGGTCGGTCTCGACGGCATTAAGGTCACGTCGGAAGACGGCCGGGATTGGCAGAACGTCCACGAGTCGGGCGACGGAATGACCTACAAGTTCGCCTGCTTCGGCGGCGGCCGGTGTCTTGCCCTCGGCAAAACGGGTCCGAAAGAAATCGTCGCCGTCAGCGATGACGGTCGGAACTGGGACCTCGGAGCGACCGGGGAATCCACCTACGGCGGGGGTGTCTGTGGGCTGACTTACTTCAACGACGAGTTTATCCTCTTCACCGGCTCAGGCACCAGCGCCAACAACACCAACCCCGCCATCAAGACCTCGCCGGACGGTTTGACTTGGAGCGACAAAACCTCGATCTCGGGAAATTTCCGCCTCCATGGCTTCGCCTCGGACGGCTCCATCCTGGTCGGAGTGGGCGAAAAAGGCCGTCGCTCCTACTCGTCCGACGGAAAGAACTGGGTCAACGATGACGATGTTCGCCCGCTCGATACAATGATCTCCGTCGCCTACGGAAATCGCATCTTCGTTGGCTCCGGCCTCCACGGCATGCGCATGACCACGGACGATGGAAAGTCCTGGTCCAGTCGCATCGATGGCGAAGAAGGAGAGCACATCAATTCCATGCTCTGGACCGGTTCCGAATTCGTCGGCATCGGTCTCGGCGCCACGTATCTCTCCCGCGACGGTTCTTCCTGGACCCGGAAGCCGAACGAGAACCCGCCCACTTCGGCCGCCTACGGCAACGGGATCTTCGTCGGTATCCGCTGGAAAGGCCGCGTCATGATCTCGCGCGACGCGATCGTCTGGGAAAACGTCTACCGCGCCGCCAGCCATTTGGAAGCCATTTCCTTTGGCGAATTCGGCCCCTGATTCCCCTCCCGGCAGCAGGCCTATTCCGGTTCCTTTCGTCCCCGGTAGCCGACGGCGAACAACAGCCCGCACACCAGGCAGATTCCCGTCAGCACCAGCCAAAAGACCGTCCAACCCGAGGACTCACCCCCTCCCTGCACCAGGGTCCGGTGAAGATGCCCGGACATGAACGTGCCGCCGATCGTGCCGGCGCCTGCCGTCAGGAGACCCATCAGCGCTTGGATTTGGGACCGGTATTCAGTCGGCACCCGGCGGTCCAGGAACAACCGTCCCGCTTCAAAGAAGTAGGTCCAGCAAATCCCGTGAAAAGCCACGCCGGTCAGCACCAGCCAGACCAGTCCGGTATGCGCCCCTCCGCTATAAAACGCATACCGCACGATCGCGCTGCCGAGCGCCAAAAGAAACAGCCACTTGATCCGGAGCCGCTGCATCAACGGCCCCATCACGAGCATCGCCACCACCTCGGTCATCTGCCCGAGCGTCATGCCCGCTGACGTCGCTTCCCAACCCAGCGACCGAAGCATCACCGGCGTGAACATGTAAAACGCCGCCAGTGGCATCGAAAACAGAAGACTCGTTGCCAGGAACACCGCCAGGTCCCGTTCCCGGAGCAATCCCAGCGCGCTCAAACCCGACGCCTCCAACCACGACCGGGCCACCTTCCCACTCGGAGGCGTGTGCGGAAGCATCAGGCATGACAATCCGGCCACGACGTGAAAACCTGCCGCGATCTTTCCCGCCACCGGCGAGGCGTCCACCCCGAGAAAGCTCACCATCCATCCCGCCGCCATCCAGCCAACCGTGCCCCACACCCGGAATAGCCCGAATGCATGGCCTCGGGGACCCAAAAACCGGAAGGTCACCGAGTTCAAAAGCGACCACGCCGGCGCCGTGATCAGCGCGTTCAGTCCTAGAAAAAAGAGAAACCTGCCGGGACGTTCGCCGATCTCGATCTCGCGGAATGCCAGATAAAGGAAGCTCGCGCCGGCCAAGACGATGCCGCCCAACAGCCTTTCAGCCGCCACCT
>CAZCRA010000051.1:21348-23352 GCA_964500945.1 uncultured Verrucomicrobiales bacterium
CGACAACACCCCGGCGATCGGCGGCACGACGAAAGCCCAGGTGATCATGGGGCTCCATCCCTCAGCCTCCAAGACGTTCGACAACACCGGAATCCAGCATCCCGGCGAGGCCGCAATCAGGAAAAAGGAAATCGAGATGAAGCAGGGATGCCCTTGAATGCGCATGCGTGGAAGCCGCCCACCTTACGCGCTTCCGCTGCGTTGGCTCACCTTTTCGCTGCCCCGACCGGCAATCGCGTGAAAGCCGGACGTTGCAAGGTCGTGATAGATTGTGAAAGGATCCTCATCATGCGCTTTGCCCTCTTCGTCCTCAGTTCCGTCCTCCTGCTTCACCTCCCGGCCTCGGCCTCCTCGCCGAACTTGATCTTCATCATGGCCGACGACTTGGGCTACGGCGATTTGGGGTGCTTCGGCAGCGAAAAGATCCAGACCCCAAGCCTCGATCGCATGGCCGCCGAAGGCATGAAACTGACTGATTTCTACGCCGGCTCCACCGTCTGCGCTCCCTCACGCTGCGTGCTGATGACCGGCCAACACACCGGCCGGTGCTGGGTCCGCGGCAACGCCCGGGGGCCTCAGCAAACCCTCCAGCCCGGAACCGTCACGGTCGCCTCCGTCCTCAAAGAAGCGGGCTACCGGACCGGGCAGTTCGGCAAATGGGGCCTGGGCCAACTCGATTCCACAGGGCATCCGCTCAAACAAGGCTTCGATGCCTTCTACGGCTATCTCAACCAGCGCCATGCCCACAACTTCTACCCGGAATTCCTCGTCGATGGCTACGAAATCGATCGGCTCGAGAATCGACTCGCGCCTGAGTGGATCGCGCTTCGCGAGCAGAGGGGTTTCCCAGACGACGGCGCCGGCTGGGCTCGCCCCGAGGATCGGAAGGAGTATTCGCACGACCTCATCATGGCCCGCGCCATGCAGTGGCTGGAAGCCAACCACGACGAACCCTTTTTCCTGTATCTCCCCTTCACCATTCCACATGCCAACAATGAAGGAACCCGCGGCACCGGCAACGGACAGGAGGTTCCCGATTACGGCCCGTATACCGATCTCGATTGGCCCGAACCGGACAAAGGACAGGCGGCCATGATCACCCGCATGGATGCTGACATCGGCCGCCTGCTAGAACGCCTGAATGCCCTGGGCATTGCCGAAAACACCCTCGTGATGTTCACCAGCGACAACGGCCACCACCAGGAGGGCGGGAACCGGCCGGATTTCTTCGATGCAAACGGCCCGCTCCGCGGCATGAAACGGGATCTGTTCGAAGGCGGAATTCGCGTTCCCACCATCGCCTGGTGGCCGGGAACCATCGAGCCCGGCTCCGAATCCGCACAACCCGCCTACCACGGCGACCTGATGGCCACGGCGTGCGACCTGGCCGGCGTGCCTGTCCCCGAGAACGTCGACTCCATCTCGATGCTGCCCCTGCTGCGAGGCGAACCGGATCCCCCTTCACACGATTACCTCTACTGGGAATTCTATGAGCGCGGAAGCCCCCAAGCCGTGCGTTTCGGCTCCTGGAAGGCGATTCGGAAGCCGATGCTGACCGGAAAAGTCGAACTCTACAACCTCGACAAGGATTTGGGCGAGGAGAACGACCTCGCAGACGCCTACCCCGAAAAGGTGCAGCAAGCCGTCCGTTTCATGGAAGAAGCGCACGTTCCGAGCCCATTCTGGAAGGTCCGTTGACCGCCGGGCGCACCTTGCGGGCTCTATCCATCAGAATCCGCCTTCCAGCGATCCCGCTGGCATCTCCGGCAGGAACCCCTGGCTCACCAGAAAGCGGTCCAACTCTCCCGTGGTCACGTCGTAGCCCTCGGGATTGACGTTGAAGTTATAGAACGAATGATCCCTGCCTTCGAACAGGCAGAGTTCGCAGACGTTCTGACGCTTTTTCATTGCCTTGACGAACTTCACCACGGGTTCGAACGGCACCACCCGGTCCTCGGTGCCCTGAAAAATCAGTGTCGGGGGGGTGTGCTTTCCGATGTAGCG
>CAZCRA010000052.1:0-23220 GCA_964500945.1 uncultured Verrucomicrobiales bacterium
GCACCGTCGAGGGCCACCTCCTCTACTCTCAGACCGGGCGCATGCGGCGCATTCGGGGTTTCCGTTGGTGGGAGACAAGATTTACGGACCGGATGAAGGGTGTTATTTGCGGTTTATCGAGACGGGTTGGACGGGGGAACTGGAGGGGCAGCTCTGGTTATCGCGTCACGCGCTGCACGCGGCGGAGCTGCGGTTTGATGGGCAGGCGTGGCGGAGCGGGCTGCCGGCTGACCTCAGCGGTTTCCTCGAGCGGGGAATCGTTCCTTGACCCGGCTGCGGGTGGTTACTATGGTCCCGGCCTGAACGTCAGAAGCGCCTCGGGCGCCTCCGCTGCATGAACATCCACGAATACCAGGCCAAGTCCCTGTTCGATCAATTTGGAGTTGCCAGTCCGCGGGGGAAGGTCGCGGAAAGTCCCGAGGAGGCGCGGGCCGTGGCGGAAGAAATCGGGGGATCCAACCTGGTGATCAAGGCACAGATTCACGCGGGTGGACGGGGCAAGGGGACGTTCAAGAACGGGTTTCAGGGAGGGGTGCACTTGTGCGACAGCGCGGTCGCGGTGGAGGAAAAGGCAGGTCAGATGCTGGGCCAGGTTCTGGTGACGCATCAGACGGGCGAAGAGGGGAAGCTGGTGCGGAAGGTCATGGTGGCGGAGTCGGTGGACATCGCCCGCGAGTTGTATTTTGCGGTGTTGTTCGATCGCGCGACGGAGCGGTCGGTGATCATCGCCAGTCAGGATGGCGGGGTGGACATCGAGGCGGTGGCGGAGAAGACACCGGAGCGGATTTTGCGGGAGCCGGTGCACCGGACATTGGGGCTGCAGGCGTTCCAGGCGAGGAAATTGGCGGCGTTTCTGGGGCTGACGGGGGATCAGGCGAAGCAGGCTGGGAAGCTGTTCCACAACCTCTACCGGCTGTATTTGCAAAGCGATTGTTCCCTGGTGGAGGTGAACCCGCTCGTGGTGACGACCGGTGGGGACGTGCTGGCGCTGGATGCGAAATTCAATTTTGACGACAACGCGCTCTACCGTCATCCCGACGTGGCGGCGATGCGGGATCTCGAGGAGGAAGATCCCCGGGAGGTGGAAGCCTCGAAGTTCAATCTGAACTACATCGGTCTGGACGGGAACATTGCGTGCATGGTGAATGGCGCGGGTCTGGCGATGGCGACGATGGACATCATCCACCACTTTGGGGGCGAGCCGGCGAACTTTCTGGATGTGGGAGGTGGCGCCAGCGAGGAGCAGGTCCGGGAAGCGTTCAAGATCCTGGTGGCCGATCCGAAAGTGGAAGCGATTCTGGTGAACATTTTTGGCGGGATCATGCGGTGCGACGTGATCGCGGAAGGGGTGATCAACGCAGCGCGGAGTCTGGAATCGATGACGGTGCCGCTGGTGGTTCGATTGGAGGGCACCAACGTCGAGGCGGGGCGGAAGCTCTTGGAGGAGTCGGGGCTTCAACTGACGACGGCCACCGACCTGACCGACGCCGCGCAAAAAGCGGTGCAGGCCGCGAAGAATCGCTAACTGATTTTCTAAAATGTCCGTTTTGGTCGACAACAACACGCGCCTGCTGGTGCAGGGCATCACCGGGAAGTCCGGCAGTTTCCACGCGAAGGGCTGCCTCGACTATGGAACCAATGTCGTGGCCGGGGTGACTCCGGGGCGAGGGGGGGAACTTTTCGAGGAGAAGATTCCGGTGTTCGACACGGCACTGGAGGCGCGGGAGGCGACAGGCTGCAACGCGACGATGATCTTCGTGCCACCGCCGTTCGCGGCCGACTCGATCATGGAGGCGGTGGACGCGGGAATCGAGTTGGTGGTGGCGATCACGGAAGGGATTCCGGTGAATGACATGATGCGGGTGAAGGCGTACATGGAGGGAAGAGACGTGACGTTGATCGGGCCGAACTGTCCTGGCATCATCACGCCGGGTCAGTGTAAGATTGGGATCATGCCCGGATACATCCACAAGCCTGGGTCGGTCGGGATCGTGTCGAGGTCGGGCACGCTGACCTACGAAGCGGTCTGGCAGGTCAGTTCGGCTGGGCTGGGTCAATCGACGTGTATCGGGATCGGTGGCGATCCGGTTCACGGGATGACGCACCAGGAAGCGGCGCAGCTTTTCACCGAGGATTCGGGGACGGAGGCTTTCATCCTGATCGGCGAGATTGGCGGGAGCGAAGAGGAGGAGGCCGCGGCGTGGATCAAGGACCACTGCGACAAGCCGGTGGCGGCGTTCATCGCCGGGGCCACGGCGCCTCCGGGACGGCGGATGGGGCATGCCGGAGCCATCGTTTCGGGCGGCAAAGGAACGGCTGCCGCGAAAAAGGAAGCGCTGCGCGAGGCCGGGATTGCGGTGGCCGAGACGCCGGCGGAGATGGGAGCCACGCTGTTGAAAGCGATGGGCCGCTGATGTTTTTCAAGCGTAAAGCCAAACCAAAGGAAGACGCGCCGGGCGGGCCTGATGCGTCTGCGAAGAAAGCTATGTCAGAAGTCGTCGTTGCTCACGGTCTGGAGGGAATCGTCGCGAACTCGTCGGAGTTGAGCGACGTTCAGGGTCAGGAGGGAAAGCTCTACTACCGGGGTTATCACATCGACGACCTGGTCGAAAAGACGTCGTTCGAGGAGGTCATCTACCTGCTGCACCGGGGCAAACTTCCGAACCGTCATGAGCTGGACTTTCTGACGCAAACCCTCCGCGCGAAGCGCTCGCTCCCGGAAGGCGTGATCGAATTTCTGAAACATGCGCCCAAGGATGCCAACCCGATGGACGTTCTGCGGACGGGGGTGTCGATGCTCGGATTGTATGACAACCGGGGTCACAACCAGGACCGCCACATCAACGAAGAGCGGGCGCTGAGTATTTGCGCGAAGATCCCGCTGATCGTGGCCGCGTATCACCGTTTTCGGCAGGAATTGGACCTGCCGCCTTTCCGGACGGATCTGGGAGAGGCGGCGCATTTTCTTTATTTGATCACGGGCGACGTGCCGTCTTCCCAGGCCTCAAAGACGCTGGACGTGGCCTATATTCTGCATGCTGACCACGGCATGAACGCATCGACGTTCAGCGCGCGGGTGACGGTCGGGACGATGAGCGACATGTATTCGGCCATCACGTCGGCGATCGGAACGCTGAAGGGACCGCTTCACGGTGGGGCCAACGAAGGGGTGATCCACATGCTGCAGGAGATCGGCGAACCGGACAAGGTGGACGCCTGGGTCGAGCAGCGCCTTGCGCACAAGCAGAAGATCATGGGGATCGGTCACCGAGTCTACAAGGTGCTGGACCCGCGTGCGCCGCACCTGCGGGAGATGGCGGTGAAGCTGACCGAGGAACTGGGTGAGGCGAAGTGGATTCAGATGTCGGAGCGGATTGCCGAGATCATGCGCGAGACGAAAGGCCTCGAGGCGAACGTCGATTTCTACTCCGCGACGGTCTACTACTCCCTCGGAATTCCGACGGATCTGTTCACCCCGATCTTCGCGATCTCACGTGCTGTGGGGTGGACGGCTCAGGTGCTGGAGCAGAACGACAACAACCGCCTCTACCGGCCGCTGACGCAATACACGGGAGCGCACGACCTCCAGGTGGTGCCGATCGACGAGCGGGAAGGATGACAGCGCCCGCGGCTTCGGTCGTCCAGTTGCTGCGGGATTTGATCGCCATCCCCAGCGTCAATCCGGATGGTATTCCGCCTCAGGATGGAACAGGGGAACACGCCTGTGCCGAGTATGTCCGGGATTTTCTCGAACGCTGCGGTGCTGAGGTTTGGCTGGATGAGGTGCAACCCGGCCGGCCGAATGCCGTCGGGAGGTTTCCCGGACCCGCCGGCGCTCCGCGGGTTCTGCTAGGCCCTCATCTCGACACGGTGACGGTCGATGGGATGACCATTGATCCCTTCGGCGCGGAACTGCGGGACGGGCGAGTGTGGGGCCGGGGCGCCAGCGACACCAAGGGGAGCGTGGCGGCCATGTTGTGGGCGCTTTGGGAGCTGCGCGAGGTGCTGCCGAAGCGAAACGTGCAAGTGACCTTCGTGGGATTCATGGGGGAAGAGAGCGCTCAACACGGTTCCCGGCATTTTGTGGCGCATCACCAAGACGAAATCGATTTCGCGATCGTGGGCGAGCCGACGGGGCTGGACGTGGTGCACGCGCACAAGGCGTGCTGGTGGATCGAAATGACGGCGAGTGGCAAAGCGGTTCACGGATCCCGACCAGAGCTGGGTGACAACGCCATCTTGAAGCTGGCGGATGCGGTGGTGGCGCTGGAGCGTGAGTTTCCGGATCATCTCCGGCAGTTCGACGACCCCGTGTTAGGGCGCTCGACGATCAGTGTGAATCTGTGCCGGGGCGGGACGCGGGCAAACATCGTGCCGGACCGGGCGACGTTTCAGGCGGACGTGCGCGCCACGCCGGGCCTGTTCGAGGCAGGCATCGTGGAGGTGCTCCGCTCCTTTTTGAGCGAGCGAGGTGTGCGGGAACTGGAGTTTCGCGTCGTGGGCGAAAGTCCGACGCTGAAGACGGACCCTGAGCATCCGATGGTGCGGCGACTGAAGGGGATGGGTTCCGAAGTGGTGACGGCGCCGTGGTTCTGCGACGCCGGTTGGCTTTCGCGGGGTGGCATTCCCGCCGTGGCTTTGGGGCCCGGGAGCATCGAGCAGGCTCACACGAAAGAAGAGTGGATCTCGGTGTCGGATCTGGAGGCCGGCGCGGCGTATTTCCGCCGGTTTCTGGATGAGTTTTGACGCGGACGGTATTTCGCCGGATGTCGTCAGGAACGGTACGTTACTGGACGCGTTCGAGGCCCGAGGCTTCCACCCAGCCTTCGGAGCCGTCTTCCACGCGGATTCGGAGCCAATTCCGGCGCTGCTCCAGGATACGGACTTCGGTGCCCGAATGCAGCGGCGTGGATAAAGCGGGGTCGTAGATGTGGGCGTCGCCTTTGTAAGCGGGGAGTTCGGGGGCGATGACGACGGCATCGCGTCTGAGATCGTGCCGCGCGTGGACCTTGGACGATTCGATCATCAGGAAGATGACCACGGCGAGGGTGGCGACGACGCGCCAGCGGGCATGCAGAGGCCGGAAGAGCGCGATGGCGAACACCAGCCAGATCAGGGCGAAGGCGACGGCCGCAATCCAGAAGCGCTGTGCCGCATCGAGGTAGAAATGCCAGAAGAGGAGGGCTTTGACGGTTTGGCGAGGTGCGGCGTACGGGAAGAAATCGACCCTTTCGGAGCGGGCGTGATAGAGGGCTTCCCGGATGCGATCGGAGGTGGGCAGAAAGAGCTGGGCGCGGCGATAGTGGAGGATGGCGCGGCCGTGATCGCCGGCGAGGAAGTAGCAGTTTCCGAGATTGTAGTGGAGCCAGCCGTTTTCGATGCCGTGGTCCTGGATCAACGAGTCGTAGCGAGCGGCGGCGAGCCGGAAGAGATTCTCGGCTTTAAGAGGATCGACGAGCGCTTCTTCGGTGGCGGCGAGAAAGAGCGCACCGGCTTCGTCGAGCAGGGATTGCGGGCCGGTGCCGGCCTGGGTGGGCTGCGGCGCGAGCAACGCGGCGCTGAGAAGCAAGATGGGGAGGAGAGAGCGGGAGGCGGCTTTTTCGAAGCGGCCCAGCAGGTCCAGAAGCGGCCGTTTGGTCATTTCGGGTGCGCCACCGGATTTTCGGGAGAAAGCCGTGGCTTGGGATTCGGTCAGGAAAGCCTCGAGTTCAGCCGCCGTGTCGGGATCGATATCGTGGTCTTGGGCGAGGCGCTGGAGGGCTGCCGGGGTGCAGGCGAAGGCAGGCAGACCGAATCGTTCGTCGAGGTAAGTGCGAACCGGTGAAGCGAGCTCTTCGGGCGAGGCATCGGGTGGGAGGCGCCGGAGGTTGCGACGGAAGTGTCGCCACGCACGGAAGCGCTGGAGGGCTTCGGGATCGTGGCGGATCCGGCGGTAGGTGCGCGAGCGCCAGAAGACGAGGCCAAAGAGCAGTGGTGGGATGCCCAGGGTAACGAGCCGCCAGTGAGGCGGGATGAGCTGTGAGGGAGGGGTCGCAGGGGCGAGTAGGGCGGGTCCCGTGACGTTGTGGCGAATTCCGCCGGGTTCGGGTAGAACCTCATTCTTGAGCCGGGTCCCGTCGGCGAAACGGAGGTCGAAAACGGTCAACGATTCGCCCGGGCGGACTTCGATGGGAATGGGCCGGGTGAGGGCTTCGGCGTAGGTTTCGGATTTCGGGTCGAAGAAGGGGAAACTCAGGGAAGGGACGGCCCGGACGGATGGGCGCAGCGGGCGGAGCAGGAGCCGATAGCGAAGGGCGCCGGCGGCGAGAGGGATCCGTTCGGGTTCACCATCGATGGCAAAGGACTGGGCGAGAGCGGCCTGGCGGGCTAGATCGGGAAGTTCGAGGAGGTGGGTGAAGGGGCCGCCCTGGAGATCGAGGGTGAGGGCGAGCGGTTGATTGAGCGCGATGGTGGAGGGTTCGGCGCTGGCCTCGACGGCAAAAGCCATGCTGGGACCCTCGAATCCCGCGGGTTTGCCCGGTTTGGGAAGGGGTTGGATCTGGAGGGTCAGAGGTTTGGCGGAGACGGCGTAGCGTTCGAAGTCACCGGTGAGATCGCGGTCGAAGAAGTCATTGTTGAAATAGCTGGGGTACCGGCTGCCCTTGAAGGTGGCCTCGCGGGGTTGGGTGTAGGAGGCGGTGAGGGTGGCTGCGGGCAGGAGCAGCGCGACTGAGCTGGGTTTGCGCGGGATGAGGATGCACTCAAAGTGGACTTCCATGACGGGCTTCTCTCCTGATTCGAGCTCGCGGAACCGGGCGAGGACGCGTTGGTTGGAGACCGGCAAGCCGATGGCGTCCGGGGCATTGGGGTTGATGGCATCGAAGGGTTCGCGGATGTCGAAATACTCGCTCGTCAGGGCGGGGAGGGTGATGTCGAGGGCTTTGATTCCGTTCAGCGAGAGGCTGGTCCGCCAAGTGAAGGTCAGCAGGACGGGTTGGCCCACGTAGCAGGTCTCCCGGGAGAGAGCGGTTTTGATCGACATCTGACCGGTCACTTCCGGGGCTTGGACGGTCACGGTCTGGGCTTCGATGGGGAGTTCGCGATCACCGGCCTGGACGGTGCCGCCGGGCAGGAGCAAGGAGCCGGTTTTCAGCGGGACGGCTTCGTAGGTGAACGTGATCGAGCGGCGTCCCTGCCTGGAGGATGGGGTGACGCCGACATAGCGGGTCTGCCAGTCGGGCGAGGGCTGTAAGCGGGGTTGACGGGCGGATTCGGTGCCGGAGACGATGACGTAGAAATTGACCGGGGTTCCGGCAAAGACGGACGTTTCGCGCAGGCGGAGGCTGACCTCCTGGGCGTGGGCCACGAGCCCTCCGGTCATCCAGAGGAGACTCACCACCATGGGAATGAGCGAATGCGGGCTCACCAGTCTCTCTCCACGGGTTGATAGTTGGCCGCGCGATTCCGGCGCCTGGTTTCGGCGTTTTCGCGTTCGCTCTCGAGCAGTTCTTCGGGTTCCACGGCGGGGGGCGGGAGGTTTTGTGCGCCGAGATCGATGGCGTTTGGACCGTCGGGGGACTGAGCGCTGGGCGAATCGGCGTCGCCCTCGCCCTCCTCCATCTCCTCCGACTCGCTATCGGTGGGTTCGGACTCGGGATTTTCGGCGGGGGGCGGCTGGGTGTTTGGCTGCTGCTGTGCTTCGAGTTCGAGCGCGACTTTCCTGGCGCGGAGCAGGACGAGTTCGAGATTCCATGCGGCGCCTGGCGGGGCCGGGTCCATGAGCAAGGCGGTCCGATAAAGCTCGGCGGCCTGGCGGTAGTAGACGAGGGCCGATTGGGGGTCGAGCGCCTCGTCGGCGCGTGCTTGATGCTGGGAACTGAGGGCGGCGTTGTAGAGGGCCGAAGCGCGATCTCCGGCGGTCTCGAGGGACTCCGCGGCGTCGAGAAAGCTGGCGGCCGCGGCTGGGTAGTTTTTCGCCTGGAGCTGTTCCCAAGCCTGGTTGTATTGAGCGACGGGCTCGATGGCGCCGGCGAGGGCGGGTGAGGTGGCGAGCGCGGAGGTGACGACGAGGAGAGCTACGAGCAGATTGGCAGCGGAGGGCTGGCGGCGGGTCCAGCGTGCGAACGGAGGCGCGAGCAGGAGAAGAGCGGCCGCGAGGAAAGCGGGGAAGGTTTCCTGACGCTGAACGAGGCGCTCGCGCTGGACGGGATCGCTTTGCCGGAAGTGAGCGGAGGCTTTGCGATAAATTGCCCCCAGGGGGAGGGCCTTCGTGCCGGCGTTTAGGAAGACCCCGTTTCGGGAGGCCTTGGCGAGGGCTTCGAGGCTGCCGGTTTCGAGCAGGGTCCAGACCTCTTCCCCGTCATGGACGACGAAGCCCCCTCCCTCCAAGGCTGGGAGCGGGATCCGGGCGCCGCGAACGGAGTCGCCGATACCGACCACGAAAAAATTCGCGCCGACGTGGACCAACCGCTGGGCGGCCTTAGTGGGAGCGCTTTCCTGGTCGCCGCCGTCGCTGAGCAGGATGAGGTCCTGGTATCCACGGCGCTCGTAGGAGAGCAGCTTATCGATGGTCTTGTGGATGGCGTCACCGATCCGGGTGCCGCCGACGCGAACGTCGCCTGGAGCGACGACATCGGGGTGAGCCTCGCCGAGTTTATCGCGGACGAAGTCGTGGTCGCGCGTCAGCGGGCAAAGGATGGAAGCGGAGCCGGCGAAGACTACAAGGGCGGCGCGATCGCCTTCCAGTTCGTCCAGGCAATCGCGGATGGCCGATTTGGCGCTTTCGAGCCTGCTCGGCGCGAGGTCGCCCGCCAACATGCTTCGCGAGACGTCGAGGAGGAAGACGACGTCGCGTCCTTCGCTTTCGGCTTCGACGAGGACTTCCTGGAAGGAGGGCCTGGCGAGGGCGAGGACGATCATGCCTGCGGCGGTGGCCATGCAGTAGAAATCGATCCGCCGCTCGCGAATCCAACCGCTTTGCTCATCGGAAGCGCCCGCCACGCGATGCATCGTGCGGCGCCGCTTCCGTTCCACGTGCACGAAGAGGAAACCGGCGAAGGGGAGCAGGACCAGCAGGAGCAGCATGGGAACCTGAACCGCGGCGGTCCGGCGCGCGTGAGCCGGTTTGAGACGAGGCGTTTTCATGGGACGACGCGGAACCGGAAGGCCTGGAGAAGAAATTCGGCCACGAGACAGGCGAGGGATGCGACGGCGAAGGGTTGAAATCGCTCCGAAGGGACCTTCCGGACGGCGGACTGCATTTCCGAGCGCTCCAGACGATCGATCTCTGCGTAGACGCCCTGGAGGGTATCAAAATCGTAGGCGGTGCGGAAGACGCCACCGGTGGAGGTGGCCATTTCCTCGAGGCCTCGTTCGGCGGCGCTTCGAGCGCGGGCGGCTTCGATCATTTCGCCGCCCTCGACGCGGACGAACTGGGATTTGGGCGGATCGGTCAAGCTGATGGTGTAGATGCGGATACCCCACTTTTTGGCGAGGGCTGCGGCCTGTTGAGGCAGGTATTTGCCACAGTTGTTTTCACCGTCGGTGAGGAGGACGATGACCTTGCTGGCGATGGGAGCGGTGCGGTGATCGCGCTCGGCGCGCTCACTGAGGCGGGCCAAACGAGCGGCGGCGAGAGCGGTGGCGTCGCCGTAGGCGGTGCCGTCTTCGTTGGGGCGGTCGTTGATGACGAGTTGTTCTGCCAGGAAGACGACGGCCTCGTGACTGTGCGTGAGGGGCGAAACGGTATCGGCGTAGCGGGCGAACGTGATGAGGCCGATGAGGTCGCCAGGGCGGCCAGAGAGGCCGTTTTCGGTTCCCAGGATGAAATCGCGCAGGACCTCTTTGGCGACCTCCAAGCGGGAGCGGGAGCGGTTTTGGTCGTCCATGCGCATGTCCATGCTACTGGAGATATCGACGAGGAGTTCGATGGCGATGCCTTCGCGCCGGAGGGTTGATTCGAGCCGGGTGATTTGTGGCCGCGCCAAAGCGATGAGCAGGCACGCGATGGCAAGGACCCGGAGAGCTCTGGGCAGCCACGCGAAGCGAAGCAGGGGAGAAGCTGGCAGATTCTCTGCGGGTGCGGACGAAGCGATCGCGAGGCCTGCCCGGCGCCAGATGCGCCAGCGCCGCCAGAGGAAGAACAATGCGGGAAGAATCAGCAGGAAGACCCAGGGATAGGCGAAGGTCACGAGCGGTGCTGGCGGATGAATTGCACGACGCGGGCACGAAGGCTGGCGTCGAGTTCACCCGGATTTGAGGTGTAAATCTGGGCATCCAGCGCTTCGAGAAGCGGCGCGAGGGCGTCGGCGGTGGCGGTTGGCAGGCGGTCGTGCGTCCGGGCGGTGTCAGGGCTCAGGCCGGCGGCTTCGAGATCGAAGTGCTCGCCGAGGAAGCGTTCGAGCGTCTGCCGAAGTTCAGCTGGGGTCTGCACGCGGCCTGCCGAAGCGGCAAAGTCCTCCGATGGTGGACCTTCCAGGAATTCCCGGTGGGCTGCTTCGCGGTTGGCGCGCATCCGTCGATAGATGAGGCGCGCGGCGAGCCACGCCACCAGAATCAGACAGATCTGAATCCAGCGGGGAATGCGCAGTTGAGCCGCCAGCATGGGGGCGGGAGGTTTTGGTTTGGCCTCTGCTCCTCCCGCTTCGGCGAGGAGGGCGGCGATTTCGACCATCTGGGAAGGTGCGGTCAGGGCGATGGGAACGTCGTCCCGGCCGGTGGCGCGGAAGCGGACGGGAAGCGGGGGGAGTTCGTGGCGTCCGGGAAGGTTGGGCCAGAAGACGGCGCGCCACTCATGGACGACCTGTTCTCCGCGGCGAACCACGGCGGGCGGATCGAGGGGCTGAAGTTCGAGCGCTTCGAGGGTCTTCCAGGCGCTCCAGTCCGGTTTCGGGGTCCAAAGGCCTTCGCGCCCGGTTTGGACGATGGTTTCGAATGGGGCGACGGGCGTCAGGGCGCGAACGATGAGCACGATCTGCTGGGCGACGGTCGGTGGGTTGGAGGGTTCGGGACGCTCGATTTCCAAGCTGAGAGCGCCATCTTCGACGACCGAAGTGAATGCGAGGAGAGGAAGCAGGAAAGAGGCGGCTGAAGTGGTCATTTCGATCAAAGGCGGGATAGACGTGAGCGAAAGAATTGATGGAGTTCACCGGCATAATCGCTGCCGATGACGATCTGAAAATGGTCGGCGCCGCCACTGAGCAGTTCGTTCGCCTGGACCTGCCGAAGGTGGGCGGCCCGGCCGGCGTAGGCGTCCCGGGTGGCTCCGTGGCCCGCATCGAGCAACTGAAGTTTCCCGGATTCCGCGTCGCGGACCCGGATGAGACCCGTTGGTGGGAGCTGGATTTCGGCAGGGTCGACGAGGTGGAGGGCGATCACTTCGTGACGTTGAGTGGCCGCCTGGAGGGCGTCGAGGTAACCCGTGGCGTGGAAATCCGAGATCAGGAAGACGATGGCCCGGCGTTTGGCGGTGTGCAGCACGAAATCGAGGGGTGCCGTGAGGTTGGTGCCGGTTTGGGCCGGTTCGTGGCGGCGAATGTGTTGGAGGAGGCGGGAGACGTGGATTTGTCCCTTGGCGGGTGGCAGGTGCCGCTCGACTTCGGAGGTGAAGAGGAGGAGCCCGACGCGATCGTGGTGGGTGACGGCCGAGAAGGCGAGGAGCGCCGCGATTTCGGCGGCGGCCTGGCGTCTGGTTTTGCCGCCGCTGCCGCAGAGGCCGGAGGCGGAGAGATCGACGGCAAGGTAGATCGTCAGGTCTCGTTCCTCGATGAATTGCTTCACGAAAGGCTCACCGGTTCGGGCGGTGACGTTCCAATCGATCGACCGGACTTCATCCCCGGGCTGGTAGGGGCGGACCTCGTCGAACTCGATGCCGCGCCCTTTGAAGACGCTGAGGTATTCCCCGGCCAGCAGTTCCTCGACGGCTTGGCGGCAGCGGATCTCGAGTTGGAGCTGGGGTTCGAGGGCTTCGAACGGCATGGGAGGTGATGTCAGGAGGGATCGGCCGGTAACAAATCGATGATTCGCACGGACCGGACGGCGTGGTCCGCCCAGTATAGCACGGCGTGGCGACCGGCGATTCGTCCCCGGATTTCCCGGCCGGCGTCGTCGGTTTCCACGTAGTCGGGTTCGAGATCGTGACCGACGGACAGGACGTCGAGAAAACGGAGGATGCCGCTTTGATCTTCCGGCGAGAGGCGCCGGATCTCGCCGGCGACGTGCGCATGGATTTCGACGTCGAATTCGATGGGCATTCCACGCGGTTAGTTTGGGCGGGGAGCGGGAGGAAGGTCAGCTCGAAGGTCGGAGAGCGCGATCCACTGATCCGGGTCGGGATCATCCAAGCGCCGCGCAAGGATCTGGCGGTAGTCGGTGCGACGAGCGTGTCGCAGGAGGGTGAGAAAGGCATGGAGGCGATCCTGTTCCCCGGGTCCGAGGAGGACGATGGCCCTTTTCATTTCGGCGAAATTCATGCGAGGCAGGCGAAAAACGGCGAGTTGGATTTATCCCGGCACGGGGACCTTCTGAAAGATCAATTCGATGACGTCGTCGGTGGAGAGATTCTGGGCGAGCGCTTTGTAGGACAGGGCGATTCGATGCCGGAGCACTTCGTGCGCCACGGCTTTGACATCGGAGGGGACCACGTAATCGCGGCCTCCCATGAGTGCGCGGGTCCGGGAAGCCTTGGCCAGATAGATGGTGGCGCGGGGTGAGGCGCCATGGCGAATCATGGAGCCGAGGGAGTCGAGGTCGTGCTCGAGGGGGTGGCGCGTGGCATCGATGAGCTGAAGGATGTATTGCTCCACGTTTTCCTTCATGAACACGCGGTCGACGGAGCGGCGGACTTCGAGGATTTGAGGCGCCTCGAGGACGGCTTTGCAAATGGGCGGCGATTCGTTTTTGCCCATCCGGCGCATGATTTCCCGTTCTTGATCGAGGGAGGGGTAACCGACGAGGATTTTGAAGAAGAAGCGGTCGAGCTGGGCTTCGGGGAGTGGGTAGGTGCCTTCCTGTTCGATCGGATTCTGGGTGGCCAAGACCATGAAGGGTTCGCTCAAAGGGAACGTTTGATTCCCGATGGAGACCTGTTTCTCCTGCATGGCTTCGAGTAGAGCGCTTTGCACTTTGGCCGGCGAACGATTGATTTCGTCGGCCAGAACAAGGTTGGCGAAGATGGGGCCGCGCTGGATGTGAAAATCGCCGGTCTTCGGATGAAAGACCTGGGTGCCGATGAGGTCGCCGGGGAGCAGATCAGGGGTGAACTGGATTCGGTTGAAGCTGGTGTGGAGCGTCTGGGCGAGGGAACTCACGAGCAGGGTCTTGGCCAGACCGGGCACTCCCTCGATCAGGACGTGGCCGCCACAGAGGAGGGCGATGAGGAGCTGGTCGACGACCTTTTCCTGCCCGACGATGACGCGGGCGAGTTCCTTCCGGACCGCGTCCAGCTTCTCCTTTTCAGCGGCGAATGAGGCGGGGGCGGTCGGCATCTCGGAGGTTCATCATGCGTCCCGGGCCGCTGGGATGCAAGCGCACGACGCCCGGGTCACTCCAGTGAAGGATTCGAAGGGGGCGCGTCGAGGGGACGCTTTTTGACGCCGATCAGGGCGAGAACGCCGCCGAGGCATGGGACGAGCCAGATGAGCGCGAGCCAGGCCGGTGTGGCGGCGCCCTGAGTGAAATTGACGGTTCGAAGGGTGGCCCAGATGTTCACCCAGAGGTAGAGAACGAGACCGATGCCCTCTGGGACACCGCCGAAGATAAAGCCGAAGAGAACGAAGCTGCCGATCATGTCGGATTGAATCATGGACTTTCTCGAGAGATGCTGACCACTACAATTGGCTGGTGGTCTTGTAAACCTCTGCGATGGAAGCGGCGCAAGTGCCGGGTGATCGCTCCCGTGAATTTTTGGAGGTGCACCCTTTCGCGCGATGAGTTTGGTTGCTCGGCGGTCAAAGAGAGTGGTGCAGAGAGTTTTGAGTGGCATCGTCCGCTTTCGGCGATCTGGCGTTTCCGGACCGTTGACGATGGCGGGCGCTCACCGGATTTGGAAGGCGGTCCTCCAGCCGAAGTTTGTCCCGCCTTTTGAAGAAGTCAGCACGTCATTCCAACCGACCATCCGTGAGCCCATCCAAGGCCGAAGGGGGGCCACGCATTTCTTTGGTGACCGCGACGGCCATCGTCGTGGCGAACATGGTGGGGGTGGGCGTTTTCACGAGCCTGGGTTTTCAGGTTCAGGCGATTCCCTCGGGGTTTCCCATTCTCCTGCTTTGGCTGGTGGGTGGACTGGTGGCGCTGACGGGGGCCTGTTGCTACGCTGAGATCGCAGGCATGATGCCGAGAAGTGGCGGGGAATACCACTACCTGTCGGAGATTTATCATCCCCTCGTGGGATTTCTCAGCGGGTGGGTGTCGGTGACGGTGGGGTTCGCGGCACCGACGGCGGCGGCAGGTTTGGCGTTCGGGCAATACTTCGCGACGGCCACCGGATGGGGCGGGGCAACGGCCTGGGCCCTTGTCTTGGTGACGGGGGTGACAGGCATTCACCTGGCAGGGATCCGGATCGCTGAGCGTTTTCAAATCGCCTTCACCGGGCTGAAGCTCACAACGATCCTCGTTTTGATCGTCAGTGCCTTGTTCGTCCGTGAACCCCAGGGCGTCACGCTATGGCCTCAACCCGACGACGCGATCTACGTCTTCAGCGGCTCCTTTGCGCTGTCCCTCTTTTTCGTGATGTATGCCTACAGCGGATGGAACGCGGCGGCTTACGTGGGCAGCGAGGTGAGGTCGCCGCAGCGGAATCTTCCCTTGGCGCTGCTCCTGGGGACGGGATTGGTGACGGGACTTTATCTGGCATTGAACGCTTGTTTCCTGCGGGTGGCGCCGGTCGAAGCGATGAGTGGCGAGGTGGAGGTGGGGGCCGTGGCCGCGCGCTACGTCTTCGGAGAGAACGGGGGAAGAATCATGGGTTTGATCATCGCGGCCGGGTTGGTTTCGACGATCAGTTCGATGACTTGGGCTGGTCCGCGGGTGGGGCAGGTGATGGGGGAGGACTACCGCGGGTTCCGGTGGCTGGCGGGGCGCTCGGCATCGGGTGCGCCGCGGGTGGCGATCCTGCTGCAATGGGTCGTGGTGATGCTGCTTTTGCTGTTCGTGCCTTTTGAGCAGATCATCTACTACATCCAAGCGATCCTGACGCTGAGCTCACTGCTGGTGGTGGCGGGATTGTTCTACCTGCGCGTTCAGCGTCCGGAGGCCGATCGGCCCTTTCGGGCTTGGGGCTATCCCGTGACGCCGGGTCTGTTCCTAGGGGTAAGCCTTTGGATGCTGGTCGAATTCGTGCAGCAAAAGCCGGCCGAAACGGCATGGGGACTCGTGACGCTGGTGGTGGGTGGAGCCGTTTATTTTGGGCTCGGCAAGCCGTCGAAAGCCATCGCACCGCCAAAAGACGACCGGTTTTGCGAGTAGCCCTACAGAAGGGGCTAGGAAGCGGCGGGAGAGAGGGGCAGAGCGGGTTCTGGAGGGCTTTGGGCCGGGTTGGGAGCTTGAGGCTCCAGACCGAGTTTTCCGATCAGATCGAGATCCTGTTTAGTGGCTGGATTGCCGGCGGTAAGGAGTTTCTCGCCGTAAAAGATCGAGTTCGCGCCCGCGAAGAAGCAGAGCGTTTGAGCTTCTTCGGAGAGATGGGTTCGACCTGCTGAGAGGCGGACTTTGGCATTCGGGACAGCGATCCGGGTCGTCGCGATCATGCGGACGAGGTCGAAGGTATCGACCGGTGGGGTGTCTCCGAGGGGAGTGCCGGGCATGGGCATGAGACGATTGATTGGGACGCTCTCGGGTTGGGGATCGAATTCGCTAATGACCACGAGCATGCGCAGGCGATCGTCGACGGTTTCACCGAGGCCGAGGATGCCTCCGCAACAGACTTTCATCCCGGCGTCCTGGACATGGCGGATGGTGTTGAGTCGATCCTCGAAGGTGTGGGTGGAAACGATGTTCGGGTAGTGGTCCGGCGACGTGTCGATGTTGTGATTGTAGGCAGTCACGCCGGCCTCGCGAAGTTTGCGGGCTTCTTCCGCGCCGAGTTCGCCCAGGGTGACGCAGACTTCCATGCCGAGGGAGGCCACCTGGCGGACGATTTCGAGGACCTGGTCGAAGCGTTTGGTGCCGTCCCGGACGCCTTTCCAGGCTGCGCCCATGCAGAATCGCGTGGCGCCGCTATCCCGTGCTTGGCGGGCGCGAGCCATGATGTCATCGCACGCCATGAGCCGTTCGGAATCGACGCCGGTGTCGTAGCGGGCACTTTGGGCGCAGTAAGAACAGTCTTCGCTGCATCCACCGGTTTTGATGCTGAGAAGGGTGCAGAGCTGGACTTCGCGGCTGGGCCAGTGGGCTTCATGGACGGCGCGGGCCTGCTTCAGGAGTTCGAAGAGCGGCTGGTGATAGGTGCGGTGGAGTTGGTCGAACTTCATGGTGATGAGAGGCGGCGGGATGGCAGGGTGAGGTAAGACTCAGTAGGTCCAGCGGCCACCGTCGGAGGAAAGAATCGGTAGGGTGCCCTGCCAGCCGTAAGCGTAATCCGTTTTCCCGACAGCGCCGACGAGACGCGTGCCGGTATGGCGCCGCCAAACCAGAGACATGCTTTCACCCGTGTGGCAGCCCCAGCTCTTGCAGCGCGCGCCACGTGCGAAAATCCCTCGGTTCAGGCGAGCGAGATCGTCTTCATGGAGGAAGACTTTCGAAGCGCCAAGGACCTCTCCGCTGTAGTCGAAAGTGAAGCAGTGTTTGTTCGAGTGCCCGAAGTAATCGAAGCTCACGATTTTGGTCGAGTCCCGGTCCACACCGTGACCGCCTTCGTTGAGGTAGTTGATGACCTGGTCGGTTTCCGTGAACCAGACCAGCCGGCAAAGAACCGATTCCTTATCGCGAACCGAAATCACCTGGGAGACGCGATCCTCACCGTCTTCGATGCTACGAAGCTCATAGCCGGTTTTGAACACGAGCCAGGTGATGAGGGCATCCTCACCGTGCTGGCGGCGGATCTGTTCCATCCGCAATCGGGCGGACCGGACGAAGTTTCCCCACCATTGGTCATGGCGAGACTCCTCAGGTCGCAGGTTTTCCCAGCGCTTGAGGGCGGGCCCGCCGCTGAGAATGATGAATTCGCCATTTTTGGCGGATGGACCTCCGCGGAGGAAATCGATGGCAAACGCCTGTGGCATCAAACCGGCGCAGAGGAGGCCAGCAATGACGAGTTGACGGATGGGGGGCATCGTTGGAAGTAGGGAGGGGTGAGGGATTCCCTATCTAGTCGCGAAAAGGGGATGGGCTCAACGAGAAACTGCCTGACTGGCTTCCAGTTCCGGGGCAACGAGGTCCTCGAAGCTTTGACGTCGCCGGACGAGTTGAGCGTCGGATCCATCGACCAGGATCTCCGCCGGGAAGGGGCGCGAGTTGTAGTTGGACGCCATGACAAAGCCGTAAGCGCCCGCACTGAGGACGGCCAGGCGATCCCCAGCGCCGACGGGCGGCAACGCCCGGTCTTGGGCGAAAAAGTCGCCGCTCTCGCAGACCGGTCCGACGACGTCCACCGTTTCCGTTCTTGCTCCTGAAGGTTCAAGCAGGGGGACGATGTCGTGGTGGCCCTGGTAGAGCGCGGGCCGGATCAAATCGTTCATGCCCGCATCGACGATCTTGAACGTTTTGGCCGATCCACGCTTTTCGTAAACGACTTCCGTAATCAGAACGCCGGCGTTTCCGGTCATGAACCTTCCTGGTTCGACCAGAATCCGGAGACCCAGATCGCGTAGGGCTGGGAGCACTCCCTCCGCCCAGGTATCGATGGTGAGGGGTTTGTCTTCGGGAGCCCGGTCATTCCACCAGTCGACCGGTCCACTGGCGAGGGAGTCCTGGTAGACGATGCCGATGCCGCCACCGATGTCCCAGAATTCGATGCCGTAACGGTCTTTGAGCTCCGCGGCAAGCGGGGCGACCTTTTCCACGGCTTCGACGAAGGGGCTCACCTGGGTGAGTTGGGAGCCGATGTGCATTTGAAGGCCCCGAAGCTCGACGTTGGGAAGTTCTGCGGTTCGCGCGTAGGCGTCGCGGATGAATTCGTAGTCGATGCCGAACTTGTTTTCGCTCTTTCCGGTGGAGATGTATTTGTGCGTCTTGGCATCCACGTTCGGGTTGACGCGGAGCGCCACGGGAGCGCGGAGTCCGAGTTCTCCCGCGACGGTATCGATGAAAGCGACCTCGGCTTCCGATTCGGCGTTGAAGCAGTAAATGCCCTGGCGAAGGGCGAATTCGATTTCGGCGCGGGTTTTTCCGACGCCGGCAAAGGTGCACTTGGCGGGATCACCGCCAGCTTGGATGACGCGGTAGAGTTCGCCGCCGGAAACGATGTCGAATCCTGAACCGAGCGAGGCGAGGAGTTTGAGAACGGAGAGGTTCGAGTTCGCCTTTGTGGCGTAACAGATCAAGTGATCCAAGCCGCCAAGTGCCCGATCGAGGCGCTGATAGTGGTCCCTGATCGTTCCGGCGCTGTAGACGTAGAGCGGGGTTCCGTGAAGGTTGGCTAGTTCCTGAAGATCGACCGACTCGGCGTGCAGCCGGCCGTCTTGGTAATGGAAGCGATGCATGAGCGGGGCAAGATAGGACCGAGGCGAAGGGAGTCAATGGGGTGGTGGCCGGCAGCCGCGGGCCGGCTTTGACCTTCGGGGGGCTCGGCTGTAGTCTATGTCTGGGATCGATCTGAGACGGTCGCTTGCGGTTTGGCGTTGGCCTGGCCGTGAGAGGAAAGTCCGGACACCAAAAGGCAGCATGCCCGGTGAAAGCCGGGGCGGTCCGCTGATGCGGGTCGACGGAAAGTGCCACAGAAAACAAACCGCCCCCGGAGGCCTTTGGCGGAAAGGGGTAAGGGTGAAAAGGCGGGGTAAGAGCCCACCGCTCTTCCGGGTAACCGGGGAGGCAAGGTAAACCCCATGCGGTGCAAGACAGAGTAGGGGGAACGGGTCGCCTGCCCGGATTCGCTTCGGCGAGATGCGCCCCGGGTACTAGTCGCACCCCGTTTCGGCGGGGCTCCCTGGCCGCGAGGCCTTGGAGAGATAAATGGCCGTCGCCCGGTGACGGGAGACAGAATCCGGCTTATGAGGATGGGTCCCAATTTCTTGCGGAGATGATCGCTCGTCCGTCTGGAAAGGACGGGCGAGCGGCCTTTTGCGGGGCGGGCTGGAGGCGCTGCGAGCGGTTGACAAGGGGTGCGAGCCGGGGCAGGTTCCGGGCTCGATTTTTTGGCAGGATAGCTCAGTGGTAGAGCAGAGGACTCATAAGCCTTTGGTCGGCGGTTCGAATCCGCCTCCTGCTACTTCGTTTTTCTGGGCAACGGGTCAGCCGTGGCGGGATCAAAAGTAGAATCTGAGGCCGAAAACGACGCTGTGGAAGGTGGCGTCGTCAAATTCGAGGCTGAAGGGCGGTGGGGGCGACTGGCGTTCGAAGGTGAAATTAGTGAGCGGAGTCAGGCGGTATTCGCTGTAGAGGCTCAGGCGTTCGGTCACCGGGAATTCGATCCCGGCGATGATCTGCCAAATGAAGAGTTCCACTTCGTCGTTGATCTCCGCGCCGGGCCAGCGAGCTTCGGCTTCAACCGACGACCAGCCTCCGCCGGCGCCAGCGTAGATGAGGGGTCCATTCGGGAAGATGGGGAATTCCTTGATGAGGTTGATGTAAACGCCGGCCGCATTGAACTCGTCTCCGTTGTCCAGCAGGGGGTGGGCGACGCCATTGACGACGACGTTTTCGAGGTGCTCCGATTTTTGGAAGCCTTCCGCCTCGATCCGGCTGCCGCCGAGGAAATCGGAGCGGAAACCGAGGCCGCCACCGGCGGTCCAGCCCGTTTCGGTTTCGAGGTCGATGTTCAAGCCCGGTGCCGAGCCGACGGTTTTCTGCGCCCAGTTGAGGCCGCCGTAGCCGAAGAAATAGAATTGGAGCGATGACTCAGGTTCGAGAGGTGCC
Organism: uncultured Verrucomicrobiales bacterium; assembly: GCA_964500945.1. GTDB lineage: Bacteria > Verrucomicrobiota > Verrucomicrobiia > Verrucomicrobiales > DEV007 > CAZCRA01. Next base: position 19,987 of record CAZCRA010000052.1, read on the forward strand.
ATGACGGCCTTTTCGTAGGGGCCGGCGAGGGCGTTGGGAGCCAGAAGGAGTAAGGGGGCCGCGCAGAGAATGCAGAGGGTTTTCATTCGATTTAGGTCGTGGTGAAATCGCTCGAGGATCGGATTATTGATTGCTTAAAGGATCGAGTCATCAAGATCAATCGATTACTTTGCCGCAGCCGTTTCGAACCCTGGCAGGGTCGCGTCCAGGATTTCGAGGATGGCCCGTTTCTCTGCCCTCGGAAGGTTTTCGTGATCCGGGGCTGGAACCTCGAGGCTCAGGGCGGCGCGGAGCTGGCGGTAGATTTCGTTTTTCAATCCCTCGGGCAGGCCCCGAAACGTCAGGCTGTGGAGCATGTAGCTGCAGCGGTAGCGGAAGAGACGCGTCCTCAAGTCGAAGTCCCGGAGGGAGCGGCCTTCGGGATCGGGTCGGCGACGGCTGAGAAATGCCTCGCTGTAGGCTTCGGGAGCGGGGATGCCCCCGGCCGGTAGTGGCGTTTCATCTGCGAACAGGGCGTAGCGGACGAAGTCGCGGATGCGGCGATCCAGATCCGATCGCGTTGCCGGGGTAAAGCGACCTTCGCCTGCGCGAAGGTAGGAGCGGTAACGGTAATGGAGTTCGATGCAGCGGTTGGTGAAACCGGCTTGATGCTCGAGGAGGAGATGCGGGAGGAGGTCGCTGGTAGGCACCGGGTAACGGTCGAGGCGGGCGTGGCGACCGGGGGGAACTTTGAAGGTTTGAAGCTCGCCGTTGACGAAGCGGCCGACGCGGTTTCCGCGATGGTTCAGATCCGGCGGAGAACCGGTGACGTGCCATCCGCCGAAGCGCTCCTCGAAGGGGATGGCGTGACCGAATTCTCCGTCGCGGTAGGATTCGAGGCTGCCACCGTTTGGGCCTGGCATCACGGATTTGAGGGTGATTCCCGGAACGCCGCCGACGCTGCGTTTGGCGTGGCAATTCATGCAGCGATCGGATCGTTCGAGGGTGGGGGGCTGGCCGTTTCGAGGGAAATCGAAGATGTAGAAGATGCCGCCGAGAGTGGGGTCGATGGAGAGGATCTCGACGCGACCTCCCGGGATGAACCCGAGGTAGACGTCCTCGTTGAAGTAAACGGCGCGGGGGTTCCGGAAGGAGATGAGACTGAGTTGCAGGCTGGTCGTCGAGTAGACGAGGAGCTGGGACGAAACGGGGATTTCGAGCGCCTCCAACAAGCTTCGGAGGTAGGAGAGTTCGTTCCGCGTGTCTAGGCGGACTTCGCCGGTTTCGAGCCGGTCCGCCAACTGGGTGAAGGGGTCCTGCAAGGGGCGATGCCAGTAATCGTGTTCCGGGGCGTCGAGATCGCCGAAGCTGGGGAGAGGGTTGCCGGCGCCGTGTGAGTGGACGAGAGTGAGCGCTGGAAGGGTGGAGATGACGAGGATGGCGGTGAGGAAACGCATGGCTGGGGCCCACGATAGGGGCCGTGGAGCGTTTCGGAAAGGCTGGTTACCCGATAAAGGCTGGGCGGAGCCCGGGAAAGGAAACCCGTCAATTTCCCAACCAGAGAAACTCCCGGGCCATGTGGTTGAGGGCTTTTCGCGTTCTTGGGAATTCTTCGGCCAGGAGCCCGTAGACGGTGCGCAGGTCGAACTCGTCGGCGAGCGGGTGGTCGCCGGCGGAGCGGAAGGACTCGCGAGCCACGCCCTCGTAATAGCGGACGCCGGGAGCGCCGCGGCGTTCTTCGCGTTTCTCGAGGAAGCGTGGGAACAGGCCGGTCAGCACTAGGAACTGGTTTCCGCAGCGGACGTGGAGGTAGAACTGCTCATAGGTCGAGGCCTGCTGAAGGGCTTCGACGAAATCGACGTGATACGGCACGTCGGAAAAGGCCTCACCCCGGCGAGGACGGAGCGGGCCATCGCCGCCGGCGAAATCGGCGAGGGTTGCCGCCACGTAGTCGGCGGTTTCGATGTCCTTGATGCCGTTTTGCTTCAGGACATGACGAACGAGGACGTAGAAGTAGAGTTCCGCGCTGATATCGATGGGGGATGCCAGCGCGACGACGGCATCGAGAAGCTTTGGGTGGTCGAGGATGGCGTCGATCGAATCCGGATCCTGCATGAGCCCGATCAAGGCGCTAGCATCGGCCGGGGCGCCAGGGGCGAGAACCCGGGCGATGAACTCGAAATCCCTTGGCTGCAGCGAGAAGCGGCAGCGGGTGGGGAGCAGGGCCATCTTGGAAGACTTCATGGGACCGTGGTCAATGGTGTTCTGACGAAGGCTGAAATGAGACGATTCATGGCGGCGAGAGCACGGCGCGTTCCAATCGCGGTTTCAAAGTGGGGCGTCTCGTTTCTGAATTCAGAGGTCCCCTTTAGCCAAAGCCGGGGCGGTGGAGAAGTCTTTTCCGGTGGGTTTGGGCGCCGCGGCGTTGCAATCCGGGGCCGGATGACGAGAGTGGACGCATGTGGCGGGTGGCAACGTCCTGGCGAACGTCGCGGCTTGGGCTGTCGCGGCGGCCAACATGGCTTGCGATCGGATTCTTACTGGCAGCGGGTAGCGCGGGGGCGGTGCAGTTGGAACCCGTGCGAGGCGGTTTTTTCCGGGTGACCTGCGCGATCGGGGAGGCGGTGGTGGTGGTGGAAGCGGGCGATTTCTGGGAAGTGCATGAGCGTGCCGGTCGCGGACGCGAATTCGTGGCCACTCGGGTGGATTACACGTTTTCGGGCGAGCTGACGTCGGAGGTGAAGACCCTGCCGGTCGACTATGGCAGCGGTTGGCTGGAGAGGGCGAATCTGAAGGCTCGATTCGAGGAAAAATGGCGCTGGTCGCTGAATCCGAGGACGTTGATCGTCGAGCCCGTCGCGCTTGAGCAGAAGCCGAAGGGTGCGGTTTGGGAACGGCACTGGCGGCGTGAGCAGGACCAAAAGGCGCTGCGGTATGCACCCGTTCACGTTTTGGTGCGGGAGGGAGCGGAGGGTGAGCCGGAGATGGTCTTCAGGGTCAGGGATTTTCTCGAGATCGACGAATCGGCGGTGTTATGGAAGCGCGAGGGGACGTCAGCGCTGCACCGGCAAGGGCAACGGTTGCATTTGGAGCGAGGGGAGCCGGTGGACGTGGCGGCCGCTCCAGCCGTTTGGCCTTTTCATCCCGTCGTGGACCTTCAAGTGGGGCTCGATGGACCGGCAGCGGACGGCTTCCGTAGGTCCAGCATTGCTCCGCCAGTGTTTGGGTATTCGGATTCCGTTCCGGCCAGCGTGC
>CAZCRA010000053.1:0-23180 GCA_964500945.1 uncultured Verrucomicrobiales bacterium
GCTTCGGCGGCCCGGTCTGGTTCCGAAGCCGGTGCTGAAAAGCGGTGGACGGCATAGAGCCGATGGTCGTGTCGGGCGATGCGGACTTCGAGTTCGGCGGGAGGCGGGGCGCCTTGGAGCGAGACGTCTTTCGGGAGCGGGACTTCCGCGACGTGGCGGGTGACGCGCACCGGGCCGCCGGGCGGGATTCGTTCGCCGGTGGCGTTGGCTCCGCGGAGGTAGCGGTCTAGCCGGATGCGTGCGTCGCAGGCCGGATCGTCGCGGCGTGGGCACTGAACGACGGTGAGGGGCGAGTCGACACGGATTTGGTAGGGACCTTCTTCGATGAGGACGCGAAATCCGGACGGGTTTTCGGGCGGAGTGAGCGGTGAGGGGTGGCTGCTCATCCAGAAGAGGATGGGTAAGCAAACCGAGGCGAAGCCCAGGAGGGCGATGGCAATGCGGAGGAACATGCGTCGGTTCCTAGACGGTCGAGACCGGGTGGGTTTGCGGGAATGAAGGGGCTGCGGAAGGCGTGAAAATCCTTTGCAGAGCCCGAGGGAGCCGCTATGCGTGGCGGGATACCCAAATACCCCATGAAAAAACTCGTGAACGACCCGCTGAGCGTGGCGGACGAACTCCTGGAGGGCCTGGTGCAGGCTTATGACGGCGAATGCGTGCTGGCCGGACGGCGGTCGATTGTGAAGAAGACCATTCCGGAGGGCAAAGTGGCGCTTTTGGTGGGGGGCGGAAGCGGGCACGAACCGATTTACCACGGTCTGGTGGGGCGAAACCTGGCCGATGGGGCCGCCTGCGGGGACATTTTCGCGGCGCCGTCACCGGACATCGTCTTGGAGGCGACTCAGGCGGTGAACCGGGGGAACGGAGTGCTCTATCTTTACGGAAACTACGCCGGAGACGTGATGAATTTCGACATGGGAGCCGAGGACGCCGCTGATGAGGGGGTGGACGTGCGGACCGTGTTGATTTGGGACGACGTTTGTTCGGCGCCGCCGACGGAGAAAGCGAAGCGTCGTGGCATAGCCGGGCTGGTGCCGATCGTGAAGCTAGCCGGGGCGGCGTCGCAGACCGCGGCAAACCTGGATGAACTGGAAGCGGCGGCGCGGAAGGCGGTGTTACAGACGCGGTCGGTGGGGGTGTCGATGGCTCCGGGCTCGATTCCGGCGACGGGCAAGCCGACGTTCGAGATCGAAGAGGACAAGATCGGGTTGGGGATGGGGATTCACGGTGAGCCTGGCGTGGCTGAGATTCCGATGACGACGGCGGATGAGCTGACGGCCAAGATGCTGGATTTGGTTTTTCAGGATTACGCGGACGATTCGGAAGTCGCACCGCTGCAGGCGGGAGACGAGATCGTCTTCTTCGTGAACAGCCTCGGGGCGACGACCATGATGGAATGTCTGATCGCGCTGCGCAAAGCGCGTCAGATCCTGGATGAGCGAGGGATCAAGGTCTACGACACCATGGTCGGGCCGCTGGTGACGTGTCAGGAGATGGCTGGGATTTCATTCAGCGTGACACGTCTGGACGACGAACTCAAGCGGCTCTGGGACATGCCATGCGAGTCGGTTTGCTACTCGAAGATGCAGGGTCCCGGCGGTGTGTGAGGCCTGGAATCGAATCCGATGAATGCCATGAATGCCGCTGAAGTGAAAGCCATGCTGGAGCGCGTGACGGAGACGGTCATCGCCGCCGAACCCATCCTGACGGATGCCGACCGGGCTCTGGGGGATGGCGATCACGGGTTGGGAATGAAACGTGGGATGGAAGCGGCGCGGGAAGCGCTAGCCGGGTGTGGGACTTCCACGGTGGACGAGCCGTTGGCGGCCATGGGCCGGGCGATGGTTTCTTCGATGGGCGGCGCGTCCGGGGCAATCTTCGGGACGCTGTTTCGAAGTTCGGCGAAGGCCGTGAAAGGTCAGGAATCGCTCGATTCGAACGGCTTCGCCTCGATGCTGGAGACGGCGCTGACGGATATCCAAGCGCGGGGCGGTGCCAAGCCGGGGGACAAGACGATGATCGATGCGCTGGCGCCGGCGGCGGCAAAAGCGCGGGAGCTGGCGGATCAACCGCTGGGAGCGGCGATGGCGGCGGTGGCGGAAGCCGCCGAGTCGGGCCGGGACGCGAGCAAGGACATGGTGGCGACGATGGGGCGCGCCAAGACATTGGGCGAGCGTTCCGTCGGGCACCCGGATGCCGGGGCGGTGTCGGTGGCGATTATTTTCCGGACGATGAGCGATTTCGCTTCCTAACTAGGTCACTCAAAGGGGAAGTAGGGGTTGCATTTTCTTGCAAAGCGACAAGACCCTCCTAATGTAGGGAAAATCCCTCATGATCGTGGCAGTAGAGGCGCAGAGAACCCCTCCAAACTCGAGTAGTCAGGAACCGGTTTTTTACCGGGAGTTCCTCGCCGAGCGTGAGGAGATTTTGAAAAACAAGTGGTATCTCAGCGAGACCGCTGGTCATGATGTCGGCTTCGACGCGGCACTGATTGATTGGGTCACGAGGCATCGGCAGCGCTGGATTGCCGAGCGGCGTGAGCGATTGAGTTCGACCGGGAGCATCCACTACGGCAGCACCTGCTGAGACCGGCGCTCAAGACAGGGCGGGTGACGGGGCGTTTTTTTGGGTTTGCAAGGCTGCGATCTTCCGGGCGTTGCGGCGGATCCGGAACCAGGCGAGGAAGAACTGCCGCCACTCTCCGGTCATTTCCGAGAGAGAGGAGCGTCCCCACTTTTCGTATTTCTGCCGTTGGCGCAGGTCGTCGAAATAGGTGATGGCGTTGCCTGAACCAAACCGGTGGCAGTAGTGGTTCAGGAAGAGGACGATTCCGTAGCCGCGCATCGTCTCCATCCAGCCGAGTCGTCGAGCGACGGCAATGGCGGATTCGAAGTCTGATTTCAGCATGACGCGTTCACCGGAGAGCGGACCGAAGAGGCGGGTCCAAAGCCAGCGAACGGGCCGGATTCGAACCCAACTCGGCCAGGACGCGGGAAGGCCTCGCGAACTCATGGATTGGGAGAGATCCTCGTTGTGAAAGCGGTGGATGAGCGCCTCGATGTGATCTTTGCGGAGGCCGATGAGGTCGGCATCGCACCAGACCAGGATGCATTCGGCGGGAAGATCGTCGAGATGACGCATGATGGCTTGACCCACCGGGATGCGATTGGGCAGGGAGATGACGGAGGCTCCGGCCGCGCGCGCGATCTGCAGGGTGGCGTCGGTTGAGGCGTCGTCGACGACCTGGACGCGGTCGATCAGGGCGCAGGCGCGCAGGGCGGCAACGACATCGCCGACGGTGGAAGCTTCGTTGTAGGCCGTGACGGTGGCGATGACCGGGAGTGAGGCCTTTGAGGGGGAGGCAGCCATGACGCGTTCAGGAAACCACGCATGATCGCGGGGATCGTGGATGGGGCAAGTCCGTGCGCTTGCGCGCCGGGAGGGTTCGGGCGAAGGGGGCGGGGTGAAGGTGTTGTTCGTTTGCATGGGAAACATTTGCCGTTCGCCCGCGGCGGAGTCGGTGATGAGGCATCTGCTGGCCGACGAACCGGGCAACGACGGATGGGAGCTGGATTCGGCGGGGACGATCGATTACCACACTGGGAAGGAGCCTGACGCCCGGATGGTGCGGGCGGCGAAGGCGCGTGGGATTCGTGTGGCTGGCCGTGCGAGGCAAGTGAAGTTCGCCGACTTCGAGCGGTTTGATTGGGTGATCGCGATGGACCGGGAGAACCTGGCGGATTTGCGTGCGCTGGACCGGGGGAGCGCCTTCAGCGAACGGCTTCGGCTATTCGGGGAGTTTTGTCCAGCGTCCCGGATCGAGGACGTTCCAGACCCGTATTACGGTGGGGCGGACGGATTTGAGCGGGTGCTGGATTTGATGGAGGAGGGCTGCGCCGAACTCCTGGAGCAGTGGAGGCAGGGGAAATTGAGTGCTCGATTGGCGGGATGAGTGAGGCGCTTTGGGCAAGGGTCGGGGAAGCGTTGGGCCTTGCGAAGGAGGAGATGGACCGGCGTCCGGTGGGAGGAGGCTGCATTCACGAGGCCTGGCGGGTGAGTGCGCCGGACGGAAGGTGTTGGTTTGTGAAGACCAACCGGAGCGGGGGGAGGGGGATGCTGGAGGCCGAAGCGGAGGCGCTGGAGCGGCTGGCGGCGACCCGAACCATTCGCGTGCCTGGAGTGATGGCGTGGGGTGAGAGCGAGGACGGGTGCTTCCTGGTGTTGGAACATTTGGCGATGAGTGGCAGGGGCGACGTCGAACGTCAGGGACGGGACTTGGCCGCCCTGCATCGATGCAGATCGGAGGACGGGCGATTTGGATGGGAGCGCGACAATTTCATCGGGGAGACGCCGCAGCCGAATGGGTGGATGGAGGAATGGGGGGAGTTTTTTTCCACGCGGCGTCTGGGCAATCAGCTGGGGCTTGCGAGGGAGCGCGGCAGGCGTTTCCGAGGGGCAGAGGAACTGGTGGATTTGGCGGCGGATTGGCTGCAGCGGCACCGGCCCGAGCCGTCGCTGCTTCACGGCGATCTTTGGGGTGGGAACGCGGCTTTCGATGAGGCGGGCGTTCCGGTGTATTTCGATCCGGCGTCGTATTATGGCGATCGCGAGGTGGATTTGGCGTTCACGCGGATGTTTGGGGGATTTGGACCGGGTTTTTACCGTGCGTATGAGAAGGATTGGCCCTTGCCGCCGGGAGCGGCTGAGCGGGAGGAGATCTACAACCTCTATCACGTGCTGAACCACGATCATCTGTTCGGCGGGGGGTATGGGGTTCAGGCCGAGCGGATGATCGAAGGGTTGGTGGGGCGTTTGCGGGTTGCAAAGGGCAGGGGTTGGTGAAAGAAGGGTGGGATGGCAAACCTGCAAGACAAGGTGGCGGTGGTGACTGGTGGGGGGCGAGGGATTGGGCGAGCGATCGCGGAGCGTTTGGCTGCGGACGGAGCGTCGGTAGCGGTTCTCAGCCGGAGCGAATCGAGCTGTGCCGGGGCGGCCGAAGCGATCAACCAGCGTTATCCAGGACGGGCGAAGGCTTACGCGGTGGATGTGGCGGACGGAGAAGCGTTTGCGGCCGTCGGGAAAAGGGTGCTCGACGATTTCGGGAAGGTGGAGATTCTGGTCAACAACGCCGGCATCACGCGGGACGGCTTGGCCCTTCGGATGAGTGAGGCCGATTGGGACGCCGTCATGGACACGAACCTGAAGGGAGCTTTCAACGCGGTGAAAGCCTTCCAGCGGACGCTTTTGAAGCAGCAGGGCGCGCGGATCATCAACATCAGCTCCGTCGTGGGGTTGATGGGAAATGCCGGGCAGGCGAATTACGCGGCGAGCAAGGCGGGGTTGATCGGGTTGACGAAAGCGCTGGCGCGGGAATTTGCGTCGCGCGGGGTGACGGTGAACGCGGTGGCGCCGGGATTCATCACGACGGACATGACAGATGCCCTGACCGACGAGCAGCGGAGCGCGATCGCGGCGAACATTCCGCTCGGGGCGTTGGGCAAGCCGGAAGACATCGCCTCTGCGGTGGCGTTTTTGGCCGGGCCGGAAGCCAGTTACATCACGGGACAGGTTTTGACCGTGGATGGCGGGATGGTGATGTGAGGGTGTGGACATGGACCTCGTCATCCTTCGACACGCCACGGCGCACGACCACAGTTCGACCGGGAAGGACGCGGACCGGGCGCTGATGGAGGAAGGGAAGGCCGAGGCCGAGGCGGCGGGGCGTTTCTTGCGTGCGATCGACTGGCGACCCGGCCAGATCTGGTTCAGCCCCTACCGGCGCACCCGCGAGACGGCGGAATTGGCCGTTCGAGGTCTCGGCGGAAGTGTTTCGTGCGAAGCCGCGGCATTTCTGGCTTCCGGAATGCGGGTCGAATCGGCGTTGGAGGCACTGCGGGGCTGTGCCGACACGGAGAAGCTGATTCTGGTGGGGCATCAACCGGACCTGGGGGGATTGATCGCGCATTTGACGGGGCTGCCCGGGGAGCGGGTGAGGGTGCCGAAGGCGTCGCTTTGGCGATTGGAGGTGTTCCGGTGGGGCCCGGCGGGCGCGCAGATCCGGTTCATGATGCCGCCGAAGGCGATTCGGCGGTTGGCCGGGTGAGGAACGCCTGCGGTCGGGTAGCGGGATCAGAAGAACGTCCACCGAACGAGCCAGAGGGGGGGATGGCCGGGGAGGTAGGCGATCCAGAGATGCAGCCAGGCGATGCCGGCGGAAAGGCCGGTGACCCCCACGGCCAGGAGGGGCATCCAGCGACGGCGCCGCGATTCGACCCGTGCCAGTGCCTGCGCGGCGATGAGAACGACGCCGGTAAGAACCGGCATCAGAAGCCGGTTGTAGAATGGGGCTTTCAGGGCGAGCAGCACGAGAAGGAAGCCCAGGATCCAGAGGGCGGCGACTTGCACGACCGGTTCCCGCAGGAAGGGGCGCCGAAGCAGGAAAGGAGCGGCCAGTAGGAGAGGGTAGGCATTTGAGAAGAAGGCCGAGACAAAGTGATAGGCGTCGCGATGGACGGCGTAGTTGTCGGCCTTGGCGAAGGCCGCTTCCAAATTGTCACCCCAATCGAGCGCGAAGTATCCCAACGTAAAAACTGCGAGCGACGGAAGGGCGTGAAGAGCGGCGCGGACGTGGGTTTGGGGCTGCCGGAGGAGCAAATCCTGGCGCTGAAGGAAGAGCCAGATCGCGCCTGAGACCACTGCGGCGGCGCTCAGCGGGAGGATGCCAAAGTAGGCGAATGGGATCAATGGGAGGCCCGCAAGAAGGCTGGATTTGAGGAGACGACTTCCTCCTTCGGGACCGGCATGGTGAACGTGGGCGGCCAGCCAGAGGAAAATGACCAGCATCATGGCGACGGCGAAGCCTGGGGGACGGCTGATCGTCAGCAGGATGAGCAGGAGGGCGGCCAGGATATGCTCCCGCCATCGGAACGGGCGCCGGATGCGCTCGAGCACCGTGAGCAACCCGGCGGTCATCAGGGCCAAGCCGGAAGGATCGGTGCTGGCTTTGCCGCAGGCGCGCAGGAAGATGAGGTGGAAAGCGACGGCGGTGACGGCGACGAGCGCGGTGCCATTCGACAGACCCAAGCGATGGCGAAAAAACCAGTGGAACATCAGGAGGGTGGCGAAGCTGCAGCTGACGACCCACCAAGCGTAGACGGGAAGAGTGTCCAAACCGGTGAGCCGGCCGACGCCGATGACGGCGGGGGTCAACGGCGCGTGCGCGTGCGGGAACTTGTCGAGCCAGCGTTGTTCCCCGGCATCGACTTGCGCTTCTCCGTGGAGGATCCAATCCGCGGCGGTGACGCCGTATTGCGCATAGCGATCCGGGTCGGCATAGGGCCACTCCATGCCGAAGCGGTCGAACCAGAGGTTCAGACTTAAGCCGGTGGCGGCCACCCCGATCAGGAGGAGGAAAGCCGCTTCGGCTGGAGGCGAGCGGGTGCGCCCGGCTCGAATGAGAAGGAGGACCAGGGGGAGAGGCCAAAGGTATTGAAGCCAGATCCAGGCGCTTCGGTATCGGAACGAGAACATCGGCCAGAGTTCCTCCGTTTCCACTTCCTCGGACGTGAGGAGTTGGCCTCCGAGGGATACATCAAGCGGCAAGGCCGGGGGAGCGGCGCACCGGCGAATCCCATGGCGGATGCCCGGGAAACGTGCCTTTTGGGATTCCGTGACGAGGTAGGTGAGTCGAATCCGGTCACCCGCCCGGTTGGCGGGCGTCCAGCTGAGCGTTTTCCGCAGGCCCTGGCCGAGATCCGCTTCCAAGAGCGTCTTGTCCCGGGTGAGATTTTCCAAGGTGATGCGGAGGTTTCCCTTCGCGTCGGTCTGGACGAATTGCGCCTCCATGCGAAAGAGGCTCGCTGCCGGCGCATCGAACTCGAGCGACAAAGGGACGCCCACGTCGAGGTGGATCAGGGGTTTTTCTTTGTGGACGATGGCGACGGGAGAAAAGGTCCGAGGCGGGAACCACTGGCCGCCGATGGCCGCCGCGATGAGCCATGCCCCCGTGAAGATCAGGAAAGTCCAGGTGTAGAGGGGGCGGGGCATTGGGGAGGGAAACCGTGGCGACCGTCAAGGGCGGGAGGGGAGGGTCGATTCGGGAGGTTGGCTCTCGCGGAAAGTGGTCCAGTCCCCGTGGAGCCGCTCTTCGCCATCGTCCGTGACGAAGCGGACGGCGAGAGGCTGCCATGGTGGGGCAAGCTCTGAGAGATGCCCTGGGTCGACACTCAGGCAGGTGGCCAAGGCATCGCTGAAGACCCCGCGCCGGGCGATCACCGACACGCTCCGGCGTTCCGTGAGACCCAGTCCGGTGGCGGGATCGAGGATGTGCGAGAATCGTTGGCCTTCGATTTGCAGAAACTGCGCGCTATCGCCGGAGGTCGACACAGCGGCATGCGCCAAACGAACGAAGGCGTCGGGTTTGGAGGGCGAATGGACGCTGGTGAGCGCCACGAGCCAACCGGTTTGATTTGGAGGTGGGGCTCCAACGACAATGTCTCCTCCTGCGGCGATGAGGGCGGAGCGAAGACCGAACTGTTCCGCGATGACCTGGAGCATCCGGTCGGCGGTGTAGCCTTTGGCAATTCCGCCGAGATCGAGGCGCATGCCGGTGCGGTGGAGTGTGGCGGTTTGGCCGGGGCCGAGGGAGAGAAGGTGATGGCCGGACGATTCCCGAGCCGATCGGAGTTTGACGGGATCAGGGAGCCGGCTGGTGCGACGCGATTGTTTCCATAGGCGGTGCAGGGGACCGAGTGTCGCGTCGAAGTCTCCATCGGAGATTCCGGCGAGCTGACTCGAAAGCGCCAGGAGCTCATGGAGTTCCGCCGAAATCGCGATGGATTCACCCGGGGACTGGCGGGTGAGGCGCATGAGTTCCGAGTCGGGATCGTAATCGGAGAAGATCTGGTTCAGACGGCGGGCCTCGTCGAAAGCGGCATCGGAGGCTTTCCGGGCCGAGGCGGCGTCGCTCGAATGGATGAGCACGCGGAAACGCGTCCCCATGAGCGGCGCCTCGAAGGAATGCAGGGGAGGCGTTGCGTCGACGGCAGAAGCGGTGGCGCACCCGAGCAAGAGGGCGCCAGCGAGAAGAAAGCGACTTGGCGTGTGGGCTACGGAACCCATCAGCCGCCCGCTTCGGCGCCGCGGCCGGAGTTCCAGACGGCGTGCATTTCCTCTGCGCTCGGAACTTCCAGAGGGCGGACCAAGCGGAAGCCAAGCCACTCGGCGTCGGTGTGATACCAAATGGATTTGGGAAGCTGTGGATCCTGGATTTTCCACGACGACGAAGATTTGAAACGGACAGCGCTGCGCAAGTATTCGGGGTCGTCGTACCAACTGCCTCCGCGGGCGACCCTGGGATAAAGATTTGCGCCGGGTTTGACGTAGGCATCCTTGGCCGTGACGCCGAGGGTAAGGCTGGCGTAGGTCTTCTCACCGTAGGAATCAAGGACCCATTCCATGACGTTTCCGTGCATGTCGTGGAGGCCCCAGGGGTTTGGCAGTTTGAGCCCGACCTTCTGATATTTCTCTTCGGAATTGTCCCAATACCAGGCGTACTGATCGATGTCCGAAGCGTCGTCGCCCCATGAAAACGCGGTGGTCGTGCCGGCGCGGCAGGCGTATTCCCACTCCGCTTCGGTCGGGAGGCGGTAGAAGTGGCCGGTTTGCGCGCTGAGCCACTGGCAGTATTTCAGGGCGGCGTGTTGCGTCATGCTGATGGCCGGGAAGCCCTGGGTTCCCATGCCGAAACTCATCTCGGTATAGGGGGTGGTCGGTTTCGACACGACGAAGGCGGGCTCGGCATCGGCTGGGATGGTTTCCGGGGCGCCATCTTTCCGCCGCGCGATGTCAGTGATCATGAAGGGCTCGTATTCGTCCCAAGTGACCTCGAATTTGCCCATCCAGAAGGGGGCCACCTTGACTTTGACCTGGGGGCTTTCGTCGTCGCCCCGGTTGGCTTCCGATTCGGGACTGCCCATCAGGAATTCTCCGCCGGGGATGGGGACCATGGCGTATTTTGCCTGGGTGACCGGAACTTTGGATTCGTAGGGCTCCATGGCCGACTCATCGGAGACCTCCATGTTGGCGAGGATCTTCTCGCGGATTTGCTTCACGAGTTCGAGGTCATCGGCTGGGCCGGTGCTGGGCTCTTCATCGGCGAGCTTGAAGCCCTCGGGCCAAACCGCGCCCTGCTCGGTCCAAAGGCGCAACATCCGACGCTCTTCCGCGGTGAAGGGGCCGCCTTTCGAGAGAAGAGGTTGGATGTTCGCGACGAAATCCATGCGTGGCTGCTCGCGCAGGACGAGGTTTTCCGGCCAGGGGGCTCCGTTTTCGATCCAAGCCTTGATGAGATCGGTCTGATCTTTGGTGAGCTGCTTTTTCGGGGGCATCACCAGATCGTCATCCGGCGGAAGGATCGTGGTCCAGTAGACGGAACTGTTGTCGGGATCCCCGGGGGTCACACCGGGATCGTAGCCCGATCCCTTGAATGTCCCGGCTTTCGTGTCCATCCGGACGTCCCCCTCCTGCTTATCCTCGCCGTGACAGTTGATGCAGGCTGCTTCGAGGATGGGTTGGATGTCCCGGACGAAATCGACGGCCCCGAAACTGGTGGCAGAGGCGAGACACGCGGAGGCAACGGTGAGAAGGCTGGAACGAATCATGATGGACAGGAAAGAAATCGGAAACCGCTTACGAGAAGCTCATATTATTAGTTTCCACTGGGGGGGAAACAACGGGAAATTCGGGGAAGCGATCCGTGGGTATCCTGCCTTTGGACGGGAAGATTTGACGAAACGAGGCTTCCAGAGTCCTGAAAATGGGGCGAAGAAGGGTGCGAAGGTCTGAATTTCTCAAAAATTCCATCGAAAACGGTTCAGTAATTCCGGGTTTGATTGTAAATTTTCTTCGAAACCTGAACCAGCATTCATGCTGACCAACACGAAACCGCCAAACAACCGTCGCTGTCGTCATGCGCACGCAGACTTACCCACCCAAGGGTCACTTCGTCGATCGCCTCAATGAGTTCCTCGCCCGCCTCTTCGTCCTTTTCCTAACCACTTTCGTGGTAATAACAGGTTTTGCGGCGACGTTGAAGGATTCCTTCAGCCGGGAGAACCTGGCTATTTTCCGGCTCCAGCAGGACGGCTACACGCTCGACCGAGCCGGAGTGATCCGGGCGATCGACCGGGAAGATGAACTGGCGTTGACGCGCTTGAAGGTGGGCGGCGTCTCGCTCCGGGAAATCGATGCGGAGGGGCACTCTCCCTTTGCCTACGCATTGGATGAGGGGCGGCACGAAATGTTGCAGGCGCTGATCGATTTGGGAGTCGAGCCGGATTTCAGACTCGAGGGTATCGAAAGCCTGGAGGCCGAGGCCCTGCGGTCGGGCGTCCTCGGCGTGGCGGGGTATTTGTTCACACGAGGCGGGGATCCCAACGTGGAGGTGGAACCCGGGATGCCGGCGCTTTGCTGGGCGGTGAAGAAGCGGGATGCCGGAGCCCTGGATTTGCTGCTGAAGCACGGTGCGACGATCGAGCGGACGTCGCGTGAGGGCAGCGCTTTGGCGATCGCGGTGTCTCACGGCGACTACGAATTGGTGAGGCGAATGTTGAGTTTGGGTGGAGATCCGAACGAGATGGCACCGGACGGGGCGCCACTGGTGCTGGCCGCGGCGCGGGACGGAAATCGAGAGATCGCACGGTTTTTGGTGCAGAAAGGTGCGGACCCTGAGCTTCGGGGAGAGGATGGGATCAGTCTCGTGACGTGGGCTTTCGCGCAGCGCGACCTCCGTCTGCTGGATGCCTCGCTCGAAGTGGGTGCGCCGATCGATTTGCGGCTTCCAGGGGGCAAGACGATGCTCGAGACGGCGGCGGTCGAAGGCGATTTGGAATGGACAAAGCTCTTGCTCGACCGTGGGGCCGATGCCAAGCGGCGCACGATGGGCGACCACCGGCCGCTGTGGTGGCAATGCTTCACGGGAGGCCAGACGGAGGTGGCCGAGCTGCTGCTTTCGCGAGGCGCGGACATTCACGCACTGGACGCCGATGGGCGCCAACCGGTGGAGCAAGCCGTGGCGAGCAGGGACTACCGGCTGACGCGCTATCTTCTGGGCCGCAGCGCGAAGGTGCCCGGAGATCTTTGGGGACCGCTGGAGGAGGGGGACTACGGCATGGTGCGGCTTTTGGCGGCGAATGGAGCGGACGTGAGGTTTCCCGGCCCGGACGGGTTGACTCCGGTCGAGTATGCCGCGCGTCACTCGGACGTGACGCTGCTGGGGCTGTTGATGGAGTATGGAGCGGAGGTCTCCCACACGGACCTGATCCAAGGTCACACGCCTTTGGAGTGGGCGTTGGGCAACAAGAATGCACAGATGGTGCAACTGCTTTTGGAACAAGGGGCAGATCCGAATGCGCGAGTGACCTCGCCCGTCGCGTCAGCGCTGGCGGAAAAGCTCAGTGAGCACGGGAGCTTATCGTTTTATCTCCTAAAGGATTCGCGTCTGACGCCGCTGATGATTGCCGCGGGCTCCCAGCAAATGGAAGCCGCGCGGCTGCTGATGGAGCATGGGGCCAGCCGGGCTCGCTATACGAAGCGCTACCGGACCTATCCGGTGACCTTCGCGATCAACTCCGAGAACCTCGGCATGGCGCAGCTCATGCTGGGGCGTGAACCGGAACTCGACGGTGTGCACGAGCGGAAAATCGTCGTCTCACTCGGCGAACAGCGGGCCCGTTTCTACCGCAACGATGAACTGGTTTACTCCACGCGTTGCTCCACCGGAAAATCGGGCTATCGCACGCCGCGCGGGAAGTTCGTGATCACCGACAAATCGCGGCTGCGCTACTCTACGATTTACGGTTCGGCGATGCCGTTTTTCATGCGGCTCAGTGGGAGCGCGGTCGGGATGCACCAGGGATATTGCCCGGGTTATCCGGCATCACACGGCTGCATCCGGTTGCCCTACGAATACGCCAAGAAGTTTTTCTACACCGCGAAGGTGGGAGACATCATCGAGGTTCGTTAGAACGAGCCGGTGAGTTGATCTGCGAGAGAGCGGAGCACGCCGCCGGCTGGGGTGGACAAGTCTTCGTGGATCTGAAGTTGCTCGTAGAGGTCGAGGGCGAGTTCGGTGGCGTTGGTGAGGCGCCGGGCCATGAGGCGGGCGATGAAGAGGTTGAGATCGGGGTGATCCGCGATGAAGCGGGCACCATCCTCGGCCACGAAGAATTCGGAGGGTTCCAACGCGACGACGCTGGCGGTGGCGGGTTGATCCAAGAGAAGCGAAACCTCGCCGAAAACGGCGCCGCGATTGGCGATGGTGGCCATGGTAAGGTCGCGGCGGCGAACTTCCACGGACCCGGATTTCAGGATGAAGAGCTTCGGATCCTTCATGTCCTCCTGAATAAGTTTGTCTCCCTTCTCGTATGACCAGACGGGAAGTTTTTCGCAGTCCGAGTACCAGCTGTGCATGACCTCCCATGCGGTGGGATAAGGCAAAATTCAAACGGGAAGCGCTTCGGATGAGCCTTTGACAAGGGTGTGTGAGGGCCGGTAGGTGAGAGTTCAAAGGAAGAAAATGAGATTGGAGTCGAACGCTGATGCAATCTGACGATTTGGATGCCTTCGGGGCTTACCCGGAGAAGAAGAAAGGCGGAGCCATGATGGCGGGGCTCTGGCTGGCGGTTCTGTTGTCGCTGGGGCTGAGCGCCTATTTTGCCTGGGAATTCGCGAGTTCGAAGGATGTCATTCAGCAGCTTCGGGCCGACAACGCGAATCTCGAGGATCAGCTGAGGGCCAGCCGCGAACAGGCCAAGCGGGACGAGGCCGCCCTTTTGGCGTCGCACCGGGACGAATTGGACCGGATCAACGGGGAGTGGGAGCAGCGGGTGGCAAGGCTGGAGAGCGAGCACGAGGCCGACATGCGGCGCAGCGCCGAGCGGATGTCGCAGGTCGTGGCCCAGGTGGTGACGGACAGTGGAACGACGCTCGACTACATCAAAGACCTGCAATCGAAGGTGAGGGCGGGGAGCAGGCTGCAGGAGAATGAGATTCAGGAACTGACGGCTGTGGCGAATGGCCTGGCCTATTTGCACAAGCAGTACGAGAAGCCGATTCACGAGTTCAAAGAACTGGAAACGTTCCTCGAGAGACAGCTCCAAGTGCCGTCCAGCGTTCCGCCGGAGGAGCGAGCCCGGCTGTTCCGCCGCCTTTTCAGCCGGGACTATCGGGAGCAGCGGCAGGAGCAACTCGAGTCCTATTACCGCGATCAAGGCCGGCGCGAGGCGATGGAAGTGGCCAAAACGAAGGTGGAGCAAGCCTACGCGCAGGCTCAGTCTCAAATGCAAACCATCGGCGTGAGCAACCAGGAGTTTCTCGATCAGCTCGACGCGATCATCGTGGGCAAAGGGGCGAACCGGGAGGTGATGGATTCGTTTTTCGAGGTGTCGGAGCAGATCCTTCAGATCCACCAGGGGATCATGGACCTGCAGATCGATCCGGCGACTCCCGCCGATCCGATTCCGCCAGTGCCGCTTCGACCCTGAATCCGGGCCTCTCGATCACCGGGAATGCCTCCTCACTCCTGAGCCTGCAGGAGTTGTTTGGCGAGCTCGATGCTTTCGGGAGCGAACGCGGCCAGCGGAAACTCGCGTTTGTCGCCTTCCGGTGAGCGCAAGACGATGCCTTCGCGCGAGGCGGTCACGAAGTAAGCCTCCACGGGGTCGCCCGTTTTGGCGCTGATCCACTGGTGGAGCGCGTTTGGATCTGGCCCGGCGGGCGCAGTCGCCGGCTCATCGGCGGAAGCCAGCGGTGGGGAATTGCCGGGTTCGAACGAGGCGCCTTCGGCGATCCACTGGCGCAGGGTGGCGATCTCAGTGGCGGTGAGGGGTTCCGCGCGGCCAGGAGGCGGCATGCGGTCGGGATTGTCGAGGGGTTGCATGGTCACGCGCGTGATCACCTCGCTGGCGTTTGGATCTCCGGGAACGATGTAACCGGCCTCGTGAATGTGCTCTTGGAATTTCTCCGGGACGTCCATGCGGAAATCCTTTTTCGCCCGTGGCCCGCCATGGCACTTGAAGCACTTCACCTTGAGGATGGGGCGGACTTCCTCGGTGTAATCGATTTGGGCGACCGCCAGAGGAGCGGGGACGGTCAGAAGCAGGATGGGGAGAACGAGTCGTTTCATGGGGGTTCGAGATCGAAATCCGTTTTCCTCCCGGCGTCAAGGTGAAGCCGGGCGAGGAGAGGATGGAGGGTTTGACTGGAAAAAGGGGGCAAATCCGTCGATGGATAGCTCCGCCGAGGATTGCGTCATGGATTTCATCACCTGGAAAGAGCTGCTGCTGTCGATCATCGCCATCGTCGGGGTTTTTCTAGCGGTGAGCGGCGCCATGGCGATCATGGCCGCGGAGTTAACGGAAGAGGGGCGGTGGTTCTCGTTGGGTGTGCTGATTCCTTTGGCGATCGTTTTGCTCTCGACTTTCTTTGAAGCGGGATGGCGCTGGCCGTTCCTCGCGGTGGCCGGGGTGGTGGCATTAACGATCCCGTGGGTGTTGGCTGCGCGGCGGCGCGCGAGTTGCCTGAAGCCGGTGGCTGGCGGGAGCGGGCTCGTCGTTTTGGGCAGCCTGATTCTGGCCGTGGTGCTCAACGTGTGATCCGGCAGTTGCAAAGCAGGGCGCTCAGCGATTGGCACGGACGTTGGTTTGCCACTCCTCCGGTTTTTCACTCGTGTCGGAGTCGTCGTCGTAGTGTGTGACGAGCCGGGTGAGTTCCTCCTTCAGCGCCTGGATCTGGGCGGCGTATTCCGGGTGGTCGTAGAGGTTCGTTCGCTCGTCGGGATCGTTCTCGAGATCGTAAAACTCCCATTCGCCGAACTGATAGAAATTGATGAGTTTGAATCGTTCGGTGCGCACGCCGTTGTGGCGGGGGACCATATGGACGCTTGGATATTCGTAGTAGTGATAGTAGATGCTGTTGCGCCAGTCGGGCGGGTTTTGGCCCCGGAGCAGGGGCACGAGTGAACGGCCTTGGATGTCCTCGGGGATCGCGTGTCCGGCCATTTCGAGAAAGGTCGGTGCGTAATCGAGGTTCTGGACCAAGTGCTCGTTCTTCGAGCCGGGCTGAGTCACGCCGGGCCAGTGAATGATCAGTGGCATTTTGAGGGATTCCTCGTACATCCACCGTTTGTCGTACCAGCCGTGATCTCCGATGTAGAAGCCCTGATCGGAGGAGTAAACGAAGACGGTGTTCTCGGACAGACCCAGTTCCTCCAGTTTGCGGCGGAGCCGGCCCAGGTTTTCATCGACGCCCTTCACGCATCGGAGGAAGTTTTTGGCGTAGCGTTGGAATTTCCAGCGAACGAGGTCTTTTCCATCGAGACCGGCTTCGTGGAAGGCTTGGTCGCGGGGGCCGTAGGCGGCTCGCCAAGCTTCGAGTTGTTCCGGGGAGAAGCGTTTGAGGTTGTGCCAGGCGGATCGATCGACGCGGCCCTTGATGGCGTTTCCGTCGAACTCGGGCGTGAGGTCGAGGAAGAGGTCGAAATTGAGGTGCATATGGCGATCGATTTCGAGTTCCTGATGGCGGGCGGGCGAAGCGTTGTCATCCCAGGTATCGAAGAGGGTATCGGGTTCGGGGATTTCGACGTCCTCGTAAAGGTCGAGGTGGCGCAGGGCGGGCATCCAATTCCGGTGAGGAGCCTTGTGCTGGCACATGAGCAGGAAGGGTTTCGACGGGTCGCGGTTTGCGTCGAGCCACTCGATGGCGAGGTCGGTGACGACATCGGTGGAGTAGCCGTCGATGCGGATCCGGCCTTCGGGCGTGATGAGGTCGGGGTTGTAGTAGTGGCCCTGTCCGGGTAGCACCGCCCAATCGTCAAATCCCTGGGGCTGACTTTTGAGGTGCCATTTTCCGTAGAGAGCGGTCTGGTAACCGGCTTCGCGCAGGTATTTGGGGAACGTGGGCTGCGAGCCGTCGAAGTCGTTCCCGTTGTTCATGAAACCGTTTTTGTGGCTGTGTTTGCCGGTGAGGATGACGGCGCGGCTGGGCCCGCAGATGGAGTTCGTGCAGAAGCTGTTGACGAAGAGCGTGCCGTCGGCCGCGAGTTGATCGATTTCCGGGGTTGGATTCAGGGATTGGAGCCATCCTCCGTAGGCACCGATGGCGTGGGGGGCGTGGTCGTCCGTGAAGAAGAAGACGATGTTGGGGCGCTCGGTCGAAAGAACCGCCTGGGGAGCGATCAGCAGAAAGAAGGCAGTGAGTCGGAAAACGATTACGTTCATGGGGAATAGGGATTCGGGTGGAGGGGTTCCGGGTTGCTCATTCTACCGAGCAACGGCAGGGTTTGGTCCGTGGGGAGAGACTATCGTTGCTTCTGGAGATGGCGCTTGGCCGTGGCCGGGTTGACCGCGGTGGCAGGGGGGCTGTTTTTCTGGTTGGGGCGGGGGGCAATGGATTGGAGGGGAGTGACCGGGATCGGTTTGTTGGGGGTGGCTGTCTTCGCCATCACACCGCGCCGTTGGGGCCGTGCTTTCTTGAGTTTGGCGCTCCTCGCGGCGGCTGCGGGAGCTTTCGTTCAATTTTCCGGAGTCGAATTGGACGTGACCGCGCCGGACTGGTGGCAGCCTGAACACGCGGTCCTGGCTGGAGCGAGCGGTTTGTGCTACAGCGTCGCGGCGCTGGCGGCGGCGCTGGGGCTGGCGGCGGCCTCCTGCGGCGTTCCCCGGGATCCCGAAGCGAGAGAGACGCGAGGCGTTCGGGAAGCTGGAGAGTCAGCTGGCGGCACCCCAGAGTGACGGCCGTTCCTGCGTGCAATGAGGCCGGATGGGCTGCAGATGCGGACGGACGCGAGACGTCGAGGTAGGCGCGCGGGTTTCGTTTTCGCCGGTGCCGCCGGTGCGATTCGGTTGGTATCGAACGTGGAAGCGGGGGTTGAAGGAGCGCCGGAACGCCCGCGTGGCGGCACAGTGCGGCAGAAAGTGGTCGCTGACGGCGAGCAGGACCGAGACGTTTGGGTGACGAGCGACGGATGCCAGGGTGGTGGCGAAGTCGATCCGGTCGCGCTCGGCGATGCCGGGGTCGAAAATCTCTTCCAATTGATCGACCACGAGGACGCGGCGGGTGGGCATTTCCGGTGCGAGGTCGCGGCGACACAGAACCGGCCAACTCGCGGGAGCGGACCGCATGAATCGGCGGCGGTTGATGCTGGGATAGAGCGCCGCAAGGGTTTCGGCGAGCGTGGCTAGGATGCCGGCTTCGTGAGCCGGAGTGCACACGGCCAAGCGATTGACCGGTTTGCGGTCACACAGGATGCGGATGGCGCGTTCGAGGGTTTGAGTCAGCGCGCCGTCGGCGGGGCCTGAGAAGAGGAACGGGAGGCAATGCGGGGATTCGGGGTCGAGGGCGGCGACCAGGGCGCTTTCGACGGGTCGATCCTTGGCAGCCGGCCTGGCGAGGTAATGAGAGACGCCGAGGGTGACGGGGAGCACGGGGAGCCCGGGGAGGTTGGAGGAAGGGGAGGAGGCGGGAGAAGACATGGTGGTGAAGGCCAGGAGCACCGGTTTTAACAAATTCGGGAGAGAAGAACAGGGAAATACTTGACTTCAGTTAAACTTAACGGGCTGGCGCATTTATTGAAAGCATGAAATACTGATTTGATACAAAAAATACGGATAGAATTCGTTTATCGTGCTGCAGTCGAACGACGCGTTCAATCCGATTCCGCTTCTCTTCGGCGCTGAACCCGTTAACATGAAGGCCGATGCGTGAGTTTGCCTATATCCACGACGAGGGTGCCCTGTCCGAGACTCTCCTGAGCGTTCCATTCCTGAAGTCGTTCGAGAAAGAGCATCTCGACGACGTGCTTTACTCCAGCAGCATCGTGGAATGTGAGCCGGGGGACCAGGTGATCGAGGAAGGTGCCTGCGGATCGCGGATCTATATTTTGTTGGCGGGTGTCGTGGGGATTTACAAAGCCGGCGAACGGCTGGCCACCCTGCGGAACATCGGCGACATCTTTGGCGAGCTAGCGGCGCTCGGGGACGAGATGCGCTCGGCGACCGTCCGGGCCGAATCGAAGACTTTTTTGTTGGCGATCGACCAGAAGTTTCTCCACGACGTGAAGCCGCGGAAGAAAAACCCGTCGTTTTATGCAGCGTTCTACGAGTTCCTGGCCCGGATCACGGCCACGCGGCTCAAGTCGACATCGGAAGAGCTTTCGCGTGTCGAACGTCAGCTGGCTCACACGCAGGAGCAGCTTTCCGCGCTGAAGGAATCGCTGGAGTCACAGCCGGCCTCATGAGTCCGGGTGGAGGCCTCAGGCTTCCGTCACAGCCCGCGCAGCAGCGGCCCCGGACGCGAGTTCTGCGGTGGAACCGAGCAGCGAAAACGTCGCCTGAGAACCGGCCATTCGCAGATTTTCGAGGCGTGTGAGATAGGTCTGGAGGCGCTGGAGGTGCGCGTCGTATTCCAGGCGGAGGAGCGGCGGTCCGGCGGGATGTTTCAGGGCGCGGTAGGCCTCGATTTCCGACTCCCGAAGCCACCCGTCCGATTGCAGGGCCGCCAGGCTTTGGGCCCATCGATCGGCGGTCGGCACGGGAGGGCCGTCGGCTTCGACGGCCGGCCATTCGACCGTGAGCAGCGTCCGGTTTTCGTCAGGTGCTGGGATTCCGGCCATCGAGGGTTCGAGCAGCCGAACGTAAGGGCGATCGAGGAAATAGATGTCGGGATGGGGAAGGCAGGACGGACGGTTGACGAGGCACAGAACGAGTTCGCGCGGGCGATGCGTCAGGTAGAGTGACGAGGCATGGATTTGGGCGGGAGCGGCTTGGCCGAGGGCCTTGACGAGTGGACGGAGCGGAAGGGTCCAGAGGAAATCGCGGGCCTCGAAGCTGTGTTCCGCCTCTTCCTCCGGCGAAAAGGCGTCGCGAACTCTGACTCCAGTGACGCGTTGGTCTTCGACCTTGAACCGGGTGATCTCTGCACCGCAAACGAGTTTCCCCCCGTGGGCCTGGAGGGTGGCGACCAGTCCCTCGAGAAGAGGGGCGGCTCCCCGCTGGGTGGTGAAAAGCTGTCTGGATATGGAGTTCTGCGATTCGGAGTGGGGGGCGAATTCACGCAGCGGGTGAGGCAGCCCGTCGATGGCATTCGCGGCGAGGCTGGCGGACGTCCGGCCGAACCAGCGGTGGAGGAGCGGCTCGAAGTAATCGCGCGCGGCGATGCCGCCGAATTGGCGGGACAACGCCGCTTCGGCGGTTTCTTCCTTTGTGGGAGCTTCACGGGAGAGGCGGCGTGCGGTGCTCAGCGAGGTCCAGGCCATGGGGCGCCGGGCGAGGGGAAACCCGGCGAGGAAAGTGTGGGGTGTGAGGGGCAGGGGATGGAAGTTCTGGCCCCAGTGGAGATGGGGATCGAAGGGTGGGATGGGCAGTAAGGGGTAGGTGCTCAGTGAGGTGAGGTCGTCGAGTAGAGCCGGGTCGCGGTCGTCGAGGAGGAAGAGATCGGGGTGGACGGTGAGGTCATTCAGGACGGCCGGGAGCCACGTTCCGTTGGGGCTGTCATCTGGTTCGAGGACGGTGACGCGTTGCCCCTGGCGGGCCAAGATGGTGGCGGCATACAGTCCGGCGAGGCCTCCGCCGAGAACGATGACGTCCGTCTGATGCGAATCGCTCATGCAGCGCTCGAAAGCGAAAGAGGCTCCACCACGGTCGACCATCCGCAAGCGCGATTTTGGTGGCTGGGGAGGGGGAGGGTGGATGAGATAATTGCGGCTGGAGCCGGGGCGGATCTTGGCCTAAGAACGCAGGCGTGGAGAAGCTGGGCCGAAAGATGGAATTTTTGGTGGGGTTGGTTGTCTGGGGAACGGTCAGCGGCCAATCGTGGAGCGCTGGATTTGAGCTGGCGCCGGGCGCGCGAGTGGCGGTGGTGGGGAGCCAGATGGCGGAGGATCTATCGCGATTTGGATTCGTGGAAGCGATGCTGCACTGCCGTTATCCGGATCATCGTTTGGACGTGCGAGGTTTTGGGACAGCGGGCGCGACGGCGGGGGATTTGGTGGCGGACAAGGATTTGATGGGACGCTTGAAGGGTTTCGAACCGGATGGGTGCATTCTGGTTTTTGGACTGAACGAGGCCCTGGAGCCGGCGGGAGATCCCAAGGTTTTGGCCGGGGACTTGGAAGCGTTGGTGGTGGAGATGGCGCAGGGTGGGGAGCTCGAAGTTTTGCTCGTCAGTCCGGCGCCCTATCAGCAATTTGCTGCCGTGATGCCCGAAGAGGCGGAGTTGCAGGAGCGCCTGGGTTTGTTTTCGACGGCGATGAATGGGGCGAGTCTTCGCGGGGGCTGGCGGTTCGTGGACGTTTGGCGGATCTTCCAGGACTTGGCTTCGAGCACGGCGCAGCCGCTATCGGACAACGGCATCCATCTGAACCGCTATGGGCACTGGCTTCTGGCCTTGGTGATTGAGCAGCATCTCGGGCCCGCTTCGGACCAGGGTGAGGGGGTCGGTGATCCCCGGGATCTCGTGGCGCGGATTCGGAGCAAGGCGAGAGCCGTTCAGCGATGGAGGGAAGCGACGGGGGAGGAAGAAAGGGCGGAGGCGAATCGATTGGTCGAGGCACTTCAGCGGGATCTCTGGGCGTGGCCGAAGCCGGTGACCGAGGCGCTTTGGGAGGGGGAGCCCGTCGAGGCGGGATGGGAGGGCAAGCGTTCAGCGCTACGGCTGCCCTTCATGGAGCTGAGCGGGGAAGCCGGTGGCGTCGAGGCGGTGAAGGCCAAGCTGAAGCCGGGGCCGGGACTGGAAGTGACGCTCTGGGCGGGGGAATCGGTCGTGCCGCTGCACAATCCGAGAGGGCTGATCTTCGATGAATGGGGCCGGGCACTCGTTTTGTGCGCTCACCAGGATTCGGCCTCGAGTCAGGGGAGCTACATCGCGCTGGTGGAGGACGTCGATTTCGATCACCGGGCGGACCGGCATGCGGTGTTTGCGGATCGCTTGGCCGACCCCGGGGATTTGCTCGCGCGGCACGGTGGGGTTCTCTTGTTGGAGCGGGGAAACCTGCTGGAGCTTCGCGACGAGGACCTGGATGGCCGGGCAGAGGTTCGGAAAGTGCGTTTCACTGGGGTGGCGCGTCGTGGTTACGGGGGGCGCCGGCCCTCGCTTTCCCTCGATAGCGCGGGGGGCGTGTGGATAGCGCACCCGCCCGGGAGCCGGAGCGTGATCGAGAGTCCGTGGGGAGTGCAGTCGGTTGAAGCGTCGGCATTGGTGAGGTTAGAGTTGGCGTCGATGCGGGTCGAAGCGACTCCGCTGGACGACGCGAAGGCAGTGAGTTCACCCGCTTGGGATGCGTGGGGTCGAGGCGTGGTCGGAGGCGGTCCAGGGGGGGGCTGCTACTGGCTGGATCAGATTCTTGCCATGAACGGCACGGGCGGTATGCCGTCGATGGCGGCCGGGGCGGGTCCGGACGGTGCGGGTTGGTTTGGACCTTTCGAAAGCCGGTATTATCCCGCAGCCTGGCGGGGGACATGGCTGGATTACGAGGATGGGCGATTGACGGCAAGTCGGCCAGCGCGCTTGGGCAGTCAACTGGTTTTCGACGGACGGGGAAGCACGATGCTGGAGTGGGGGACGGATTCGTTTCGGCCGCTGGATGCGACGACCGGTCCGGACGGGGCCCTCTACCTGCTCGATGCGCCCTATGCCAATGGGCCAGATCCGAATCAGACCCTGGGCCGGATTTGGAGGGTCGGGGCGCGGGAAGAGGCGCCGGCGTGGCGCGTCCGGCTGTCTGGGGAGGTGCCGGTGGAGGTGCTGCTGGACGGGCTGCGGCGAAATGATTCCGACGGGCGGGCACGAATCCGTCAGGCGTTGTGGTGGCGCGGAGCCGGTGAAGTGATTCCTGTGCTCGAGCCTTGGGTTCGGGAGTTGGACCGGGACGTGCCGGAGCGACAGCGGCTACTGCTCGAGGCGCTTTGGCTCTATCAAGCGATGGGGCACGTGAACGGGGGGCTGCTGGAACGGCTGAGCGAATCGCCGGAACCTCTTGCCCGGGCGGCGGTGGCGCGGGTGCTGGGGGCTTGGGCGGAGCGGCTGGAGGATCCCTACGAGATTCTCGCTCGGTTGATGGAGGACGAGGATCCGCGGGTCAGGCTGAGTGCGCTTGGCACGGCACGGGTGCTGGGGACGCCGGAGGC
>CAZCRA010000054.1:0-22449 GCA_964500945.1 uncultured Verrucomicrobiales bacterium
CGGAGTAAGCGTAAGACCCGAACGGGAAGCCGGTCGCCAACCCACACCACTCGAAAAACCAGGTCAGGCCGAGCACCGAACCCATGGTGAGCAGCGTCCGCCTCCTTCCCCAGGTCCGCTCCGCATGAGCGTAGACCGCCGCAAGGAGCAACCCCACCCCGATGTGGACCAGGATCGGCATCCATCGCTCCCCGGCCCATTGCTCGACGACTGGCGCGCCCAAAAACGCCAGGGCCCAAAGAAACATCAAGACGTGGGAGGCTCGCACCGGAATCGGCGGGGAGGCGCGGGGAAATCGGTGAGCCATGCCGGCCCAAGAAATCCGTCCGGCCGGCAATTGGCAAGCCCGAAAGGCGCTCAAAGGAGGAAGCGACCCGGGCTGCGGGGTTCATTTCTCCTAGCGCGGCAAATGCCCTTGGCAACAAGCACTTCAACGGCCTGCAAATCGGACCTCAAACGGCGAATCCTGCGTGTTCGCTAGTTGCAGGGCCCAGTGGCATGGGCCAACCGGTTCATGACCTCTTTTCGCCGGCGACGGCTACACTGCACCGAACCGGGAATTCCCTCTCCCGAAATGGAGAGCGTTCCATTCTCCAGCGTCTCGATTCGACGCACGGCGTCGATCCGAATTAGGGCGGAACGGCTCAGCTTCAGGAAGGTCGACATGCCGAGTCGATCTTCCCAATCCTTCAAGGGCATGAGGGCCAGCCCCAATTTTCCATTGGATGTGTAGACTTCCGTATAGTCCCCCTGCGCCTGGACGCAGCTGACCTCCGCCAGTGAAAGGTGATGATGAACGCCGTCAATCGCGATCAACATTTTTGCGCCATCTCTTCCAGTTGAAATGGACGAGGTTCCAGAGCGCATTCGACGAAGGCCTTCCAAACGCTCCATGGATTGCGCAAAACGCTCCGCCCGGAATGGTTTCAGAAGATAATCGACACCTCCGCGGTCAAACGCGTCGATGGCGTAGCGGTCGTAAGCGGTCACGAAGAGGACCACCCTGAACCCACTCTGAACGGTGCCGTCGTCGATCAGTTCGAATCCACTTCGGTTTCCGAGTTGGATATCGAGAAACCAGAGATCGGGTTGATGTTCGGCGATCGCGTGACGAGCCGCCTTCAGCGTATGAGCGCGAGCCACGATTTCAATCTCGGGATAGGGCTGCAAGTGGCGCTCCAGTTCGCGAAGGGCCGACGGTTCATCATCGACGAGTAGAGCTTTCCAACGGGCGTCTTTCTTCATGATGGGCACTTGATTGGGTGGGTTCATCGCTGGAGGGGACTTCCAGGGTCGCCAGCACCCATCCGTTCTCATCCGAAAGCGAAAAGCGTGCGCGGCCGCCGAAGCTGAATTTGAGTCGCTCACGAACATTGCGCAGGCCCACGCCGGGTCGTTCCCGTCGCGCTGATCCCGGGTCCGCGAGGCTCCCCGGATGAGAGACCGAAACCCGGCATCCCACGGGTGTGCGCGCCAGTTTCACCAAAATCTCGAGTCCATCGCTCGTTTCCCAATCGCCATGTTTGATTGCGTTCTCCAATAAGGGTTGGAGTAAAAGCGGGGGCACGTCCGTCTCGGGAAGATCCGGAGCCACATCCCAGGATACTCGCAGCCGTTCCCCGAACCGGTAGGCCTCGATACTGAGATAGTGGCGCGCCAGAGCCAACTCTCGCTCGAGAGGAACCAACGCGTCCCTGGTAGGATGAAGTGTCGACCGGAAAAAACCGGCCAGCTCATCGACCATTTCCACACCTTGATCGGGGCTCTGCCGGACGGCGTCCTTGACCGAGCTCAGCGAGTTGAAAAGAAAGTGCGGATTGATTTGAAATTGAAGGCACCGAAGCTGGGCTTCGAGGGCACTTCGTTCGCTCTGAACCACTTCGACCTGAAGTCGCGTACGCTCGGCGATGTAGGCCGGAATGAGATACGCTCCGATCCACGCGAGCATGCCAAACGCCATGCACGGAACGCCCACGCAATAGGCGTGAACCCACGTCAGCGGCTCAGCATCCCAACCCGCAGATCGAACCAACCCGTAGCTGGCGGAGAACCAGATCACACTGGCGGCTAGACTGAGAAGAACGAACCGTGCAATCAAATGAGGCAGCGGAAGCTCTCGCCGATACCAGCGATCAACGAGTGGCTGGCACCCCTTGGAGAGAAGAAGACCCAACGCCGTGACGAAACTGGCAAGGATCAAGGACGGTCCCGGCTGACGCAGAAAACCATAGGAAAAGGCAATGCCGGCCAGCCACTGCACTACCCAGTAGCAAACGACGAACCGGGGAAAGGTCATGCCCCAAGACGTGGGCCGCGCTGGTGGGCAGAACGACGACATTGAGGGCTAGACGACCGTTCGTCGACCCTTTGCGCCCGCTCGTCGATTCCATCTCCCACGCACCTCCGCTGGTTCGTCTAGTCCCCAAAAGGACGACCCATCGTCCCGATTCGAACTGAAAACCAACCGATCAACCCCTGATTCCCCATGATGAAATCAAACGTTCCAAACCGGGCAAGCTTCGCCGCCGGCCTCCTTGCCGCATTTCCCGCCCTGACACTTCTCGGCGGGACGGCGGTGACGCCGGACAATATCCACGCCATCTCCGGCGATACCTGGCATCTCTCCTCGATACAAAACGATGGCCACCTCATTCAGGCGGCATCGAGCCTGGGAGCCCGCTTCGAAGTCGTGAAAACCGGTGCGGAGCGCGGTCGCGTCCAGGGATACAGCGGCGTCAATGACTATCGCATCACCTTTCGGTTCACCGGCCGCAAACGCATCGACGGCAAGCGCGTCCGCGCCAGGTTGGCGTGGAACGATGATTTGGAGACCGAACGGCGGATTGGCTCGGACTCAGCGGAACGAGTCCAGCAGGTTCTTTACCAAACGATTCCACTCACGGACCACATGGTAGTACTGGCGACGCCAACAGGCCGTAAGTTGGAACTCCGTGGTCGCGACGTGAAGTTGACCTTCCAGGCGGTGCGAGCCATCCGGACGACGACGGAAACCCGCGTGAGACTCGCCCGGGAAAGCCATCGTGTCGAATCGGCATTGCTCCGCGTCACTCCAGCGAGTCATCGAGGCGACCTGCCCGTCCGGATCCAGTTCTTCGGTGGGATCGCGGCGAATGGCCCCGGGATCGTGCGCTACACCTTCGAACGGAGCGATGGCGCGAGCGGTCCGGTTCACACCGTTTACCTGCACCGGGGTGGAACCGCGCGTGTGGTGACCGATTGGCAATTAGGTAAGCCCATGCGCGGATGGATGCGGCTGAAAATACTCGAGCCCAATGAGATGACGTCGGAAAAGGCCTGGTTCCAGATCCATCCCTGAGACCGGACATTTTTGCTCAAATAGTCGAAATGACCGAGACCGTTCCCGTCCTGGGAACGGTCTTCTTCTTGCGCTTCCACCAGGTCTCGACCGGCATCAGAACCATTCGTCGATGCAGACCTGCCATTGGTCGATATCGATCGCAATCCCTTTATCCAATACCGTCCAACAGGCAGCAAGAGAATAAGAATCATGATTTGGATTCGTGACTCTCGCTTTACATCAATAAGACAACGATAACCTAAAACCAAAAGTTACTATGAAGTTCTCTACGATCATCGCGAAAACAAAACTCGCACTTCTTCCGGTTCCGGCCGTTCTCGCCCTCTTTGCGCCGGGCGTGGCGCAGGCCCAGGACACCTTCCGGGTAGGCGAAGTCAAAGTCATTGTCCAGCCCTCCGCCTCCTGGCAGATCGATCCTGATTCGAATACCGTGAGAGTCCCAGTGGA
This sequence comes from uncultured Verrucomicrobiales bacterium, assembly GCA_964500945.1. GTDB lineage: Bacteria > Verrucomicrobiota > Verrucomicrobiia > Verrucomicrobiales > DEV007 > CAZCRA01. The sequence continues at coordinate 3,788 of CAZCRA010000054.1, forward strand.
CCCCCGTGACCCCGGTTTTACAGGTGAATTCTCGAAGGTGCAGCGGCTTCTCAAAGCCTTGACCAAGGTGAAACCCGGGATCAATCCCGTTCCGGGAATCGAATCCGTCCCAGCACAGCCCAGCACGAACCTGAAGGGCCGGTTGCTGCGCTTCAATCGGCGCTAAACCCCACCGAGCAACCAACCTGAAAAGGAAAAGGGGCAGCCGAACCGCTGCCCCTTTTTCCGTGCACAGAGAGTCCATCGACCAATGCCACGCTGCCAAATCCCAGAAGTTCCCGGATCCCTCCAGCCTTCAGGTTTCTTCCCGCAGCGCACGACCGCGCTCTCTCCCTGGAGTACGGAACCTATGAGGATTCCGCCATCCAAATGCGGGTCACGGCCGGTCGCATCCGACCCGCCCCGGCGGCGTCCGTAAGCCGGGAAATCACACTTCGAAGCATGCAGAGCTTTAAAAACCGCTTGTGCGGGCGGCCTAACTCACGTCATTTGGCTCGTGGGTTGGCAGAAATCTCCACCTCCCCCTCTGCATAAGGGGACTCATTACCCCATCGGCGGGCTCACGATCACCCGGGCGCCGCGGGGGAACCAAGGCGAATCCCAGTCGTTTTCCATGGCCTCCGAAGAGCCCGTTCGCACCGATGAACCATTCGATCCATGCCGTTTGGCATCTCACGGAAGGCGAGCGCCTGCGCTACGCCGCCGCGATCGGATCCCTCGTGGCGGCGTCCTGCTTCCTCTACCTGGTTCCTCTGGTTCCCCAGGTCGTGCTCGATGGCGCTCTCGCGCCTGAAACCGTCGAACCTGGGCGCGTGGTCGAATGGGGATTGGCCCTGTTCGGCGGACCCGGCTTCCTACGGCAAAACCTCTGGCTGGCTGCTCTGGCGGTGGCCGGGCTCAGCTCCATGGCCGGGGTCTTCACCTTTCTCCGCGGCCGCCTGTCGGCTCTGGCCTCACAGGGCATCACAGAACGCCTCCGAAACCGCCTCTATGATCATCTCCAACGCCTGCCCTGCTCGTTCTTCGATCACCGCGAAACCGGCGACCTGTTGCAACGCTGCACCTCCGACGTCGAAACGATCCGCCTCTTTCTCGCAGTCCAGCTGGTGGACATGGGACGCGCGCTCATCATGCTGGTTGTCCCCATCCCGCTGATGCTGCTCATCCACGGGAGGATGACCCTGGCGTCTTTGCTGCTCGTCCCGCCCATCGTGGCTTTCTCCGCGCTCTATTTCCTCCGCATTCGCTCCGCGTTCAAGCGAACAGACGAAGCCGAGGGACGACTGACCGCACGGATTCAGGAGAATCTGGCCGGCATCCGTGTCGTCAAGGCCTTCGGCCGCCAGGCGTATGAGGAGGAACTCCACGAAGTCCGCAACGCAGAGCACCGCGACCTGGATTTTCATCTCTACCGGCTTTTCGCCCGGTTCTGGTCGATCTCCGATCTACTCTGTTACACTCAAAAGGCGCTGGTCGTGGGCGCCGGGGTCTATTTCCTGGCCCGGGGCAGCCTGAATGTGGGAGCCTTTTTCTTCTTCCTCAGCGCGGTAACGCTCTTCATCTGGCCGGTGCGAATGATGGGACGCCTTCTCAGCGAACTGGGGAAAGCCATGGTCGCGGCAGGCCGGATCCGGGAGATCCTGGATTCACCGCAGGAATCCATGCCGGAGAGGCCTCGCACCCCTCGCCTCCGAGGTGAGATTGAATTTCGTGGAGTGGAGTTCTCTCATCAGGACGAATCTCCCGTTTTACAGAACGTCAGCTTCCGGGTGAATCCGGGAACGACGCTGGCCATCCTTGGTCCTTCCGGCAGCGGCAAATCGACCCTGATCAACCTGCTGCTCCGGTTCTACGACCCCGACCGGGGAGCCATCCTGCTCGACGGGATCGACCTCGCGGAGATCCCTCGGTCGCACGTCCGCTCTCACATCTCCGTGGTGATGCAGGAACCTTTCCTCTATTCGCGTTCCCTTCGTGAAAACATCGCCATCGCCCGGCCTGGCGTGACGGAAGATGCCGTGGTGGAAGCCGCTTCAGTGGCGTCGCTTCACGATTCCGTCGGAAGCTTTGAACGTGGCTACGATACCATCGTCGGAGAACGCGGAGTGACGTTGTCCGGTGGCCAACGCCAGCGAGTCGCCATCGCCCGCGCGGTCATGCAGGAGCCCGCCATCCTCGTCCTGGATGACGCGCTAAGCGCCGTGGACACGGAAACCGAAGCCGCCATCCTCACCGCGCTTCGCCAACGCCATGGCCGGCACACCACACTGATCATCGCCCATCGCCTCTCGACGCTCCAACAGGCGGACGAGATCCTGGTCCTGGAAGCAGGAAAGGTCCGTCAGCGGGGCACCCACGAGAACCTCCGCAGGGAGCCCGGCATCTATCGGCGGCTCTGGGCGATCCAGAACGACGAAACCGCCAAAGCCACCGCCTTCCCATGAGTGATCTTCTCCTGGAAGATGACGACTTCCACGGTCGCTTCGATCCCAAACTCTGGCGGCGAATCATGGAGCACCTCGGTCCCTACCGCGGCCGCCTGATCGCGCTGGGTGCCTCAGGGATCGGAGTGGCGTTGATCGACGTCCTTCTGCCTCTGGTCACCGCATGGCTCATCGACCACGCGGTTGAGCAAGGCCTGACAGGGAAACTCGCCGGGCTCGGTTTCGCCTACGCGGCCCTCTGCCTCGTCTTCTGCGCCCTCATCTACGCCTTCATCGATATGGCCGGCCGCATCGCCACGGGCATCGCCTACGATCTCCGAAAGCAGGGGTTCGCCCAGCTCCAGCGCCTCGACTTCGCCTACTTCGATCACCGCCCGATCGGCTGGCTCGTCACCCGGCTGACCTCGGATTGCAATAAGCTTTCCGATCTCATTCCGTGGTTTTTTCTCGATCTGGTATGGGGCTGTAGCTTCCTCGCGGGCATCTCCGCGGCCATGCTCTTCCTCGAGTGGAAGTTGGCCCTCCTTGTCATGCTGATCCTCCCGCCCCTCGTCCTGGTGAGCCTCTTCTTCCAGCGCAGGCTGCTCGAAAGTTCCCGGGCCGTGCGAAAGAACAACTCCATCGTGACCGCCTCGTTCAACGAGGGGATCATGGGCGTGAGAACCTCCAAATCGTTGGTGAGGGAAACCCGGAACCTCGAGGAGTTCCAGGTCATCAGCCGCGAGATGCGCGACCACTCCGTGCGCAACGCCCTGCAATCCGCCGCCTACCTGCCCATGGTCATGAGCATCGGAAGTGTGGGTGTCGGCCTGGCCCTCTGGAAGGGCGGACTGGACCTCCAGACCGGTACCGGCCTCACCCTCGGCACCCTCGTCGCCTTCATGCAGTATGCCGGCCTTTACTACATGCCCATCCAGGAAATGGCCGCCCGGTTCTCCGACCTCCAAAATGCCCAAGCCGCCGCCGAGCGAATTCAGGGCCTGCTCGACGCCGAACCCTCGATCCGGGATTCGCCGGAGATGGTCAGCCGGTTGCGCCACTCCGAGCGCCAGCCTCCATCTCGAGAACGCGCTCCCGACGGCTTCGCGGAACGGATTCACACCATCGAATTCCGGGACGTGTCGTTCTTCTACAAGCCCGGCGAACCCGTGCTAGAACACTTCAATCTCCCGGTGCGGGCGGGCCAAACCGTGGCCCTCGTGGGTGCGACCGGTGGTGGGAAAAGCACCATCGTCAATCTTCTGGCACGCTTTTACGAACCATCCCGGGGCAAAATCCTTTTCGACGGGATCGACTACCGCCAGCGCAGTCTCTCCTGGCTCCACGCGAATCTCGGGGTGGTCTCCCAAACGCCCTATCTGTTTTCGGGATCCCTGCGCGATAACATCGCCTATGGACGCCTCGACGCGTCCGATGCCGAAATCGAGGAGGCCGCTCGCTTGGTCAACGCGCATGACTTCATCGTCGCGTTCGATCAAGGCTATGCCACGCCCGCGGGTGAAGGCGGCAGCTTGCTTTCGACCGGCCAGCGCCAGCTCCTCTCCCTCGCGCGCGCCGTTCTCTCCAAACCGCAGATCTTCATCCTGGACGAGGCGACCTCCTCCATCGACACGGAGACCGAGCGGCTGATCCAGGACGGAATCGAAGCAGCCCTCGAGGGGCGCACGGCCTTCGTCATCGCCCATCGCTTATCGACCATCCGCAATGCGGATCTCATCCTCGTCATCGATCGCGGCCGAATCGCTGAACAGGGCACACATGAGGAGCTGATGGCAGCCAACGCTCGGTATGCACGACTCTACCGGAACCAGTTCGTCCGGGATCAAGAGGCTGGCCTGCTTCAGTAGATGGCCCCAGAAAGCATTGATCCCAACTAAAGTAAGGAACCTTAGCGGACGAAAGGCTGAATTCGACCCGGGTTCACGCCAGACGGCACCGCTTTCGTTGAAACAAGTAGGAACCCATGAGACCTGCCAGAAGCAGCCAGGCGGCCCCGGGCTCCGGGATCGCCGTGGAAAATGTCACGACGATGTTGTCCAAGGTGAACTCGTTATCGTCCGTCGTCTGGCCGCGTGCAGGAAGCGTGAAGGCCACGGCGTCGAAACTCGTCAGGACGTCCACTGAGCTGTCCGTGACGCTTTGCGTGTTGGTCCCGTCGAAGATGCTGATATCGACACTGGAAGCGCCCGACCGGGTCAACGTCAGCGAATAGGAGTGGGTGGTCGACTCCGTGAAGGGGTCGAATCCGGCTTCCGGAATGTCCAGCAACTCCGTGAACCCATCCCCGGAATTCCGGAAAATCCAGGGCGCGTCGTCGTCGATTTGGCGAAAAATCCCGTGGTTTCTCGAGCCGTTGCCATCCACCGCCGCGGCGCCGAAATAGCCATTGGGTTCGGAATCGGAACCAAAACTGAGCGCTCCGGTGGTGCCGGTTTTGACGTTCAAAAGCCCGAAACGAAACCCGTCGTTGCTGCCGCTAAGCGCGCTGGACACGGTCACGTCGAAGCTTAGTTCGAGCTGATCTCCGACGCTCGCCAGCGAAGTCGCCGCAAAAGCACCCCAGACGCCATACGCGTTCGGGTTGTTTCCCGTAGTCTCAACGAACATCGCGCCGGAACTGAAAACCGGATCGTTGAGCGGTCCCGGCGCACCATTTCGAAACCAGTCCGTGTCATTCGGATCGGCACCGTCCGTGATGCCACCATCGTCAAATGAATCGGACAGGAGGGTAGCCCCGAAACCCGCCCCGGAGCTCAGCACCGTCGCGAGGATAAAGACCAGTGCGGAACGAAAGTGACCTAATCCGAAATAGCGAGCGCGTCTCATGACCCTCAACCCTGTTCCATCGACCTCCTCACTGTCAACCTGAAAACTCCTCCTCGACAGGCGATCCATTGCCATCCCAAAAAGGGGTCAGTCAAATCTTTTTGACATTTTCCAAGTCACCACTCGCTCCCAAATCGCGCGAGACGCCCCTAATCCAAACGCTCGCCTCACTGGAATCACGCGCAGTCCCCGCCTCCATCGCGAAACCGCATTTTTAGGTGATCCCAAAGGTTGATTCGATCCATACTCGATCGTGCTCATCGCGGAATCCGATTAGGGTCTTCCCCTTCCGCATTTCTGCCGTCCAGCCCGAGCTGCGGCGACGTTTGCTACGCTGGAAATTATCATCGATTGTCTAATCAGCCCATGTCCGCCGAGCGCGTCCGCATTCAACTCCAGGGAGCGGTTCAGGGCCTGGGCTTCCGGCCTTTCGTGTGGCGCCTGGCCAAGGAACTCCGCCTCGCAGGATGGGTGCGGAATGACCCTCAGGGTCTGGTGCTCGAAGTCGAAGGAAGCGCCCCGGCCCTGAGTGATTTCCGCCGCCGCCTCGTCAAGGAAGCGCCGCCGCACGCTGTCATCGAAGCCATCCGGAGCCACCCACTGCCAACGGTTCGGGAAATCGGATTCCACATCGCCACCACCGCCGATCATCTCGGCCAAGGCTTCGGCGGCACGCTGATCCTCCCAGATCTCGCTCCCTGCCGAGACTGCCTCCACGAACTCTCCGATCCCTCGAACCGCCGCCACCACTACCCTTTCATCAATTGCACCCAGTGCGGCCCGCGATACAGCATCGTGGAGCGCCCCCCTTGGGACCGGCAGCGAACCACCATGCGGCGATTCAAGATGTGCGCCGCCTGCCAGGCGGAATACGACGACCCCACGGACCGGCGCTTCCATGCCGAACCCATCGCCTGCCCGGAATGCGGCCCTACCCTCGCGCTCCTAAACGCCCGAGGAGAAACGACAGCACCCGCAGGGGAAGCCCTGCGACTCGCCGCAGAGGCATTGCGCAGTGGCGGCATTCTTGCGCTGAAAGGGTTGGGTGGCTACCAACTGCTCGTCAGCGCCACCGACGACGCGGCCGTCCGCCGCCTCCGAGAAAGAAAAGGCCGGGAATCCAAACCCTTCGCCCTCATGATGGCGCATCCCGATTCCGTTCGGGCGGTGGCCCGCTTTTCCCCGGAAGAGAAGCGCCTCCTTGAATCACCCGCCGCACCCATCGTCCTGCTAAAGGCCAAACCGGGAAACGGCATCGCGTCCGCCGTCGCGCCGGACAATCCCTACCTCGGAGTGATGCTGCCATCCACCCCCCTGCATCACCTCCTGCTGCGAGAGGTTGGCGGCCCACTCGTGGCCACGAGCGGAAACCGGTCCGGGGAACCGATCTCAGTCGACGAAGACGAAGCACTGACCAAGCTCGACACGACCGCCGATGCCTTTCTGGTCCACGATCGTCCCATCGCCAGGCCCGTCGATGACTCCGTGGCGTGGATCGTTGCGGGGGAAACGCAAATCCTGCGACGCGCCCGGGGCTACGCTCCCCTACCCATTCACCTTGATCGTAACCTCCCCCCCGCCCTCGGCCTAGGATCTTACCTAAAGTCCACCGTGGCCCTCGCCTCCGGTTCCCGCGTGTTTCTTAGCCAGCATTTGGGTGACCTCGAAACTTCCATGACGCGCGCGAGACACCGGCAGACGGCGGTCGAGCTTCCCATGCTCTTCGGGATTTCTCCGCAGCGCGTCTGCCGTGATCTCCATCCCGGTTTTCCCTCCCTCGCGATTGCCGGCGCCGCCTATGAGATTCACGTCCAGCATCACCTTGCGCACCTTGCTGCCTGCCTTGCGGAAAACCGCACCGTCCCACCGGCCCTCGGCATCGTCTGGGATGGAAGCGGTTATGGTCCGGACGGCACGATCTGGGGCGGCGAATTTTTGACGATCGGAGCGGATGACCGGACCTGGCATCGCGTGGCTCATTTCCGGCCATTCCCTCTTCCAGGCGCTGAAGCCGCCGTCAGGGAACCGCGGCGTTCCGCGCTGGGGGCCGGGTATGAGGTGTTCGGCGCATCCCTTTTCGAAACGGCCGCCTGGCCCTCGCTCGACGCGTTTACCGAACCCGAGCGCCGCCTTTTGCGCGGAAGTCTGGAGAAGCAGGTCAACTGCCCGCGCACGTCGAGCGCCGGGAGACTCTTTGATGCGGCCGCTTCCCTCTTGGGCCTCCGCCAAAAGTCGGGCTTCGAAGGAGACGCCGCCATGGCGCTCGAATTCGCTGCCCTCGGCCGGTCCACCCCGGGCTTCGCTTGCCCAGTCTCGGAAGGATCCCCGATGATCCTGGATTGGGAACCTCTCCTCAGCGCCCTGATAAGGGATCGCGAGCGCGGTGCCAGCCCCAACCTGCTCGCGGCTAAATTCCACCACGCCCTGATCGAAGCCGCCGTCGAAGTGGCCCGCCGCGTCAATCTCCACACCGTGGCCTTGTCCGGGGGCTGCTTTCAGAATCGCTTGCTCGCCGAGGGACTGGTGGGACGGTTAAGGGCTGAGGGATTCGTTCCACTCTGGCACCGGCAGGTTCCGCCGAATGATGGAGGCATCGCCCTGGGTCAAGTGGCTATTACCAGTTGGGACACCCACGTTTTCCCTCAGGTTAAACCCGAGCAAACACTGAACCATGTGCCTCGCCATTCCCGGTAAAGTTGTCGAAATTCAGGCCAACGAGCACGGCGTCCGCATGGCACGGGCGAGTTTCGGAGGCATCGTCAAGCAGGTCTGCCTGGAGTTCACGCCCGATGCCCAAGTCGACGACTTCGTCCTGGTCCACGCCGGCTTCGCGCTGAACCGGATCGACCACGCCGAGGCGGAACGAACCCTCGCGGCGTTGACGGAGCTGGGCCAATCGCTCGAACCCGACAGTTCATGAAATATCTCGACGAATACCGCGATGAAAACCTAGCTGGCGGCTTGGCGCGAGAGATTCGCCGCCTCACCACCCGTCCCCACGTGCTCATGGAGGTCTGTGGCGGGCAAACCCACGCGATCGTCAAACATGGCCTCGACCGCCTGCTGCCATCCGGCATCGAGCTGGTTCATGGCCCGGGTTGCCCGGTTTGCGTCACGCCCCAGGAAACGATCGATCAGGCCCATGCCATCGCTCGCACTCCCGGCGTGATCTTTTGTTCTTTCGGCGACATGCTCCGGGTCCCTGGAACGCAGGGAGACCTGAATCAGCTCAAATCGCGCGGTGCCGACGTCCGCGTCGTCTATTCCCCCATGGACAGCCTCGCGATCGCACGGGCGAATCCCGGCCATGAGGTGGTCTTCTTCGCCATCGGTTTCGAAACCACCGCGCCCGCCAACGCGATGGTGGCGGCGCAGGCCAAAAAACAGGGGCTGACCAACTTTTCTCTGCTCGTTTCACACGTGCTCGTGCCGCCCGCGATCCGCGCCATCCTCGATTCACCTGGCTGCCGAATCGAAGGTTTTCTCGGGCCGGGCCACGTGTGCTCGGTTGCAGGCACGGCCGACTACAAAGCGATCTGCCAGAAATACCGCGTGCCAATCGTCATCACCGGATTCGAACCGGTCGATCTTCTAGAAGGCATCCTGATGCTGATCCGGCAGCTCGAGGAAGGGCGCGTCGAGGTGGAGAATCAATACGCCCGGGCCGTTTCGCACTCGGGCAACCCACTGGCCATGCAGTTGGTGAACGAGGTCTTCGAAATCGCCGACCGGACCTGGCGAGGCGTCGGCCCGATCCACGACAGCGGCTACCGCCTTCGGCCGGAATTTGAAGACCTCGACGCCGCCCGGCGCTTCGGCGTTTCGGACCTCACGACACGTGAACCCGCCGTGTGCATCAGCGGTGCGATTCTGCGAGGGGAGAAAAAGCCCCACCAGTGCCCCGCGTTCGGCGTCGACTGCACACCGGAGCACCCATTGGGTGCCACGATGGTCTCCGGAGAAGGCGCCTGTGCCGCTTACTACGCTTTCCGGCGTCAATCTCCCCACACCTAAGCCCCCCGTTCGAATTCAAGCCACAAGGCGAATGCCCTCTCCCCCCGAAGTCCCCAGTCCGGCCTGTCCGCTCCCCTCTCACGACCGGTCCGAAATCGTCTTGGGCCACGGAAGCGGCGGGAAACTGACGCGAGAACTGATCGACGGCCTTCTGGCACCCGAGTTCTCCAACCCGTTCCTCGACCCGCTCCACGACGGCGCGATTCTCCCCTCCGATCCCGGGCGCATGGCCTTCAGCACGGATGCCTATGTGGTCGATCCCATCTTCTTCCCGGGGGGAGACATCGGAATGTTGGCGGTGCATGGAACGGTGAATGATCTCGCGATGTGCGGGGCGGTTCCGCGCTGGCTGTCCGTGGCGCTGATCCTCGAAGAGGGGCTTCCCGTCTCGAACCTCGTCCGCGTCGTCCGGTCGATGAAACGCGCGGCAAACGAAGCCGCTGTCTCGCTAGTGACCGGAGACACGAAAGTCGTGGAGCGCGGCAAAGGCGACGGCATTTTCATCATCACCTCGGGAATTGGCATCGTTCGGAAGGACATCGCCATTGACCCCCGTAGCGCGTCCCCGGGCGACTCCATTCTGCTCAGCGGCGAGATTGCGACCCATGGCATGGCCGTCATGGCCGCACGGGACGGATTGGAGTTCGAACCGCCGATCCAAAGTGACACCGCAGCGCTTCACGGCCTGGCGGGGTCGATCCTGGACGCCTGCCCGGAAACGCGGGTCCTGCGCGATCCCACCCGCGGCGGCGTTGCCAGCGCGCTCAACGAAATCGCCAGCGCCTCACAGGCCGGCATCAGCCTGGATGAATCCCGGATCCCCATCGCCGAACCGGTCAAGGGGGCCTGCGAAATCCTCGGTCTCGATCCGCTTTACGTAGCTAACGAGGGCAAACTGCTGGCCATCGTGCCGCCCGACTGGGCCGAAGCCGTCCTCGCAGCAATGCGCGCGCATCCCCTCGGTCGCGGCGCCACCATCATCGGCGAGGTCACCGCCGAATACCCCGGACAAGTCAACCTCAGGACGTCCATCGGAAGTTCCCGCGTGGTCGACCTGCTGTCCGGCGAGCAACTCCCGCGCATTTGCTGATACCCCACCGGCCCCGACATCATGCACGAGTTGTCCATCGCCAACAGCATCGTCGAAACCGTAACTTCAGAGCTGACGGGCGAAACCGGCCGCATCAAGGCGATTCAAATCGACGTCGGCGTCCTCTCCGGCGTGGTTCCCGAAGCCCTGATGTTTGCCTGGGAAGCCGCCTGCCAAGGTTCCCGCCTGGCCGGTTCCCGCCTCGAAATCCACTCGATCCCGGCTGCCGTCCAATGCCCGGGCTGCGACGCCGAGCGCACCCTGTCTTCTCCCGATCGGCTCCGCTGCCCCGTCTGTAATGCCTTCGTGCCGGACCTAATCAGCGGTCAGGAGCTTCGCATCCGGGGAGTCGAACTTGGACCGCCAGCGTAATCACTTGACCCTCAGCGGCGCTCTTCTCCCGGTCCTGCGCCAACGCAAAGCTATCGGTCAAACCGCCACCGCCCGTTTCGCCGCCACGCACTCGTCCAAATACGCTAACCAACCGTCCATCCCAACCCCCGTTTTGGACGATACCTCCAGAGTCTGGGCCTTCGGCGCGATGTCTCGAATGTTCGCCAGCGCCGTCTCGCGATCGAATTCCACCGCCTCTGCCAAGTCCGTTTTCGTCAGGACCACAGCATCCGCCTCGAGAAAGATCGTCGGGTATTTCTGAGGCTTATCCTCGCCTTCCGTCACCGACATGAGCACGATGCGACGATCCTCGCCCAGATCGAACGCTGCCGGACAAACGAGGTTCCCGACGTTCTCGATGAGGAGGAGGTCCACGTCGTTCAGCCCGAGATCCTCAATGCCGTGCAGCACCATGTGGGCGTCCAGGTGGCAGACGTTGCCGGTGGTCACCTGCACCGCTGGAATGCCGTTGGCTCGGAGTCGCTGAGCGTCGTTGTCCGTGGCGCAGTCCCCCACAATCACCCCGCAACGGAGATCACCCTGCAACCGCGTAGCCGTCTTCTCCAGCAGCGCCGTTTTTCCCGATCCTGGCGAGGAAACAAGATTCAGCGCCGTGATCGCTTTGCCTAAAAATAACCCCCGCGCCCTCTCGGCCAGCCGCGCGTTCTTATCCAAAATTTCCCGGCTTAACTCGATCACCCGGTTCCCTTCGTCGCCGTGGTGATGGTGGTGGTGATCATGATGATGAGCTTCTTCGCCACCGTGAGAGTGTTCATGACCGTGAGACTTCGCCGGCACCGGCGTCGAGCATCCGCAATATCCGCACATGATTCGCTGCTGTTTAGATGATTCGCTTTAATCTGAAGGGGCATCGCGAGGAACACGTTCCGTCGCAAATTCATCCTCCGCCAATCGGCGCGCGATGTCAGCGCGAAAAGGCCGACTGCCTCCAAAATCCCTCGAAATCCAGCCTACCACCTCTGAAACACCTTGGCGCACCCCCTCGCTCATCGGATGACCTGCCTCGTAAGTCGTTCCTTGAATCCCAAAAACGACCACTTCCGGCGGAAGACGGTCCAGCCGGCGAGCGAGTTCGATGGCTTCGACGACTCCGAAAGCGTGCGTCGATCCGGACGGCTGCACCAGGGGCAGATTCTTGTCCCAGGCATCGAAGCGGAAAACCGTTCCCGGTTTCTGACCGGCTTCCATCGCATCGACCAGGATCACCCGTTCTGACCCATCCCAAAGCTCCATCAGCGCAAGGGATTCGCCCCCACAGACGCGGACGGTCAGGTTGGGCAATGCGAGCCTTTCCAGCTCCCGTGCCACGGACGGACCAGCCCCATCGTCGCCGCGAAACGAATTCCCGATCCCAATCACCAGCGTCCCACTCATCCGGAAACCTCCCTCCGCGTCAGCTTCAGAAAATGCGTCGCGCACGAAATACACGGGTCATAGTTGCGGATGGCCTGCTCGCAGTGCCATTGCAGCCGATCGTCGGTCAGGTGCAGATATTGGGGAACGAAGACCCTGAGATCACTCTCGATCGTGAGCTGATTCTGCGAGGTCGGCGGAACAATCTTCGCGCTGGTAATCAAACCGTCTTCACCCACCTCGTAGCGGTGATAAAGGCTGCCACGCGGCGCCTCCGTCAGTCCAAATCCACATTGACCCGAAGGATCGACTTCAACGCACGACCGCTCCGGGACCTCGTAGCCATCGATGACGCGTAACGCCTCCTCGCAGGCGTAAAGCATCTCGATGGCTCGGACCACGATGCTCTTGAAAGGATTCCCGCAGACGCCACTGAGGCCGCAGTCTCCCGCCACGGAACGCGCCCGCTCGGTGAGTCGATCGAAGTTCAGCGCAAATCTCGCCATCGGACCCACAAAATATGGACCTCGTTCCTTCAACACCGAGTGCAACGCATTGGTGTAGGGCTCATGCCGCTCCTCAAAATGCGCTTCATACTCGTCAATGCCGATGTCCAAACCCCGGTTCGAAACCAGCCGCCCTTCGTTCATCGGATACTCGTCCGGATGGACCAAGCTCACGAACTCGTAGTCCTGCTCGAATTCGGGAAATGGCAGCTCCGCCGCCCAACGCGCCGTCTTCTCCGCAGCGTCGGCACCCCATTTCAGCTCTTCTGTAAGGCTTCGCAACTCGCGCTTCCGTGGAGCCTTGTAGAAACCGCCCACCTTCACATTCACCGGGTGGATTTCGCGCCCACCTAACAGGGTCCCCACGGCGTTGCCCAGTTTCTTTAGACGCAACCCCATCTCCACCAGGTCGCGGTGATCCCGCGCCATGTCGATCCCGCTGTCGTAGCCAAGAAAATCCGGCGCGTGCAGCATGAAAACGTGCAGCCCGTGGCTCTCCAGCCATTCACCGCAATAAAGCAACCGCCGCAACTCCCGCAAAGGCCCCGTCACCCGAACCCCGGCCGCGTTCTCCATGGCATGGCACGCACTCATTTGATACGCCACCGGACAAATGCCGCAAATCCGAGCCGTGATGTCGGGTGCCTCGCGAAACGAACGCCCCCGCAGAAACGCCTCGAAAAACCGCGGCGGCTCGAAGATCTTCAGCTTCACGTCTTCGACTGCCCCGTCCCGCGTTAAGACGTGCATCGCACCCTCCCCCTCGACCCGGGCCAGGTAATCGACCCGAATTCGCCGAGTGCCCTCGTCGGACGACTCAGATGTAGCGCCAGTTTCCTCACTCATGGTTCTCGCTCTCTCGGCGGAACGCTTCCGCATACCCGGAGTAGGCACGGAAAGCTCGTTTGATCTCGTCGCGCTCGACGCCCATGGCCTCCATTTGCCGCGCCAGGGACGCCGTGTTGGGCGTCTCCATCGGTCCGAAACACCCATAACAACCCCGGTCGTAAGCCGGACATAGCGCCCCGCACCCGGCGTGCGTCACCGGACCCAGACACGGCGTCCCGCGGGCCACCATGACACAGACGTTCCCACGTAGCTTGCATTCCATGCAGACGCTGTGAGCAGAAACGTTCGGCTTCCGGCCGTGCAGGAAAGCTAAGATCACCTCGAGCAGTTGCTTCTTATCAATCGGACAGCCCCGCAATTCGAAGTCGACCGGCACGTGATCCGAAATCGCAGTCGAGGTCTCCAAGGTGTCAATGTATTCCGGCGACGCATACACCACCGAAGCCATCTCCCTCACGTCGGCATCGCGAAAATTCCGGAGCGCCTGGATCCCCCCGGCCGTCGCACAGGCCCCGATCGTCACGAGATGACGCGACTGACGCCGGACTTCCTGAATCCGCTCAGCGTCGTGAGACGTCGTGATCGAACCTTCCACAAGCGATAAATCGTACGGGCCGGGTTCGAAACGGCGCGTCGCCTCCGGAAAATTCACGATGTCGATCGATCCTGCCACGGCCAGCAATTCGTCCTCGCAATCCAGGAGGCTCAACTGGCAGCCGTCGCAGGAAGCAAACTTCCACACGGCCAGGCGCTTTTGTTTCGAGTTCATGACGTTTCGAAGGCTCAGCATTCCCTCTGGCCAAACCAGAACCGGATGTCGTCGTAGCGGAAAACCGGGCCATCCCGGCAAAGAAACTCTGGCCCGAGCTGGCAATGACCGCAGAAGGCCACGGCGCACTTCATGTTGCGCTCCAGGGTCACGTAGATGCGCTCGCTCGCCAGACCGCTCTTGCGCAGTTCGTTAACCGAGTAACGCATCATCACCTCCGGACCGCAGACCATGGCCACGGCGTTGTCTGGATCGAAGGTCGCTTTCGGGATAAGCGTGGTCACCACTCCCACGTTTCGATCCCAAGTTCCCCGAGCTCGGTCCACCGTGACACGCGCCTCCACCCCTTCCAGCCCCCTCCACCTCTCTTGCTCAGCGGCAAAGAGGATGTCGGTCGGCGTGCGGGCCCCGGTGAGGATCACGATTCGCCCGTAGTCTTCGCGATGCGCGAGCGCGTGGTAGATCGCCGGACGCAACGGAGCCAAACCAATGCCTCCCGCCAAAAACACCAGGTCCCGCCCTCGAGCCTCTTCCATGGGCCAATCCGTGCCAAACGGCCCCCGCACCCCAATGACGTTCCCGGTCTCCAGCGCCCATAGCGCGGAGGTCACCTCCCCCACCCGCCGGATGGTGTGGACCAACCCTTCCTCGGACTCGGCAGGATCGCCGGAGATCGAAATCGCACTCTCCCCCGCCCCGAAGGCATAGAGCATGTTGAATTGGCCAGGCCGGAAAGAAAACAAGGAGGCAGATCCGGTCGGCTGCAACGTGAGCGTGAAGATGCCGGCGGCTTCTTCCACGCGGGAAATGACCCTCCATGGCTCGGGCAACAACGGTGCCACTCGAGTCGATGGCAGACTCTGGGTATCCAGGCTCACAACGGTGCGCTCGGGTTCTGATTCACTTCTTTTTGATGCACTTCATAGAGATCGAGAAGCTGCATCCGCGTCCCAGCCAGGCGGTCCGCGATGATGACCGAGAAGCGCTTCACCAACTCGAACCCAAGCCGGGGATCCTGATCGCATTTTCCCCGCAGACACTCCCCGTCCATTTCCAACGCCCGCACCGGCGTGATCGCCACGACGTCGAACTGCCACTGAAACGGCGGCATCAACCAGGACCAGCCCACCACTTCACCCTCATCCAGGGTTTGCAGCTTCACCGAACCGCCCTGCGAAGTCGGAAACTCGATGGAGATCCGCCCTTCCCGGATAAGAAAAAAGCGGTTCGCCGCCTGACCTTCCCGCGCCAGCGTCGCTCCGGCGTCGAATCGGACGTTCCGGGCGCAACCGGTGATGAGGGCCAGGTCGACGTCGTTCAGCCCATGAAAAAATGGGTGAGCGCGAAGAATGGGTTCCAGCGAAGTCATGGCGAGGTCTCAGTCGAAGTCTCGGGCGGGCCGGATTGAACCGCTGACACCGTGCCGCCGGCTCCAGCCCGAAAGCCCGCCACTTCTTCCGTCAAATCGATCCCGACTGGGCACCAGGCAATGCAGCGCCCGCATCCCACGCAGCCGGACGATCCAAACTGTTCGTGCCACGTGGCGAGTTTGTGGCTCAACCACTGCCGGTACCGGGAACGGATCGACTGCCGCGCGCTGCCGCCCGGCATCCAGGTGAAATCAAGGGTGAAACACGAATCCCAGCGGCGCCACCGCTCGGCGTGATCCCCGGTCAGGTCGGTCGAATCTTCGACGGTCGTGCAGAAACAAGTCGGGCACACCATGGTGCAGTTCGCGCAGGCCAGGCAGCGGCTCGCGACCTCGTCCCACCGGGGACTGTCTAGATTCTCCAGCAATAAACCAGGGACCGAAGCCGCGTCCGGTATCGCCCGTTTCTGACTTGCCGCCGCACGCGCGACGATCGACTCGGCAGCGTCTATCTCTTCGGTGGTCGAGGGCCGCGAGGGCAGCTCCGCCAAAACCTCGGCGCCGACCTCGCTGCCGGCCGTCATTAAAAACCGGTGCCCGGATTCGTCCAAAAGCTCGGTCAGGGCGAGGTCATACGGAGTTCGCTCCCCATCGATGCCCGGACCAGTCTGCATCGACGCGCAAAAACACGTATCCGCTGCCCGGCCACAGTTGACCGCGATGGTGAAAATGCGCTCTCGCCGCCTCTGATAGTGGGAATCGACGAAGCCATTCTCCAGAAAAACCCGGTCCTGCATCGCGATGGCGTGTAGTTCACAGGACCGGACACCCAAAAACGCCAACCTCGGCGGCTCTGCGGTATCGCTCTCCTCAAAACTCAGCGCACCGTCCGCTTCACGGTGGCTTTCCCATAGCTTCAACCGCGCCGGATGCAGGAACGCTTTCCACGAATGAGGTCCCACCACATGGCCGAACAACGCAGCGCCCTCACCCGCTTCCAAACGGTAGCGTCCCGCCTCCTGGTGATCCGTCCGCCCGGCAGGAAGGTCGGCAGCCCGCGTGACGGTGTCGTAAACGATCGCCCCATCCCGCTCCACAGGACCCACCACTTCAAACCCACGCCGCCGCAGCGCGCCGAGCAACGCGTCAAAATCCTCACGATTCACGATGACGGACGATTCCACTGCCATCACTCCACCATAATCACTCTCGGCCGCGGATGACTATGCAAAGATTGTCATTCACCCACTCCACAGCCCAATGGAGCTTTGCGAGAATCCGAACCGTAGGAGCCGTCTGATGAAATGGGAACTTGCGTCAGCGGAAGGCCGTTCATAGGCTTCGCGCAGGTAAATCCCGCGAAATCGCACGCTTTGTCTCCTGTTTTGCCTCATTGAAATCGATACCCCCGAAAGCCCTTCCATGACCATGCAGCGCACTGCTCTTCCCACCTTCATCATCGCCCTCGTCGGAGGCCTTGTAATGGTCGCCGCCACCGATCAGGTGAACGCGACGCTCTACTACGACCTCGACGGTGCCACCCCAGGCTTTGGATCATGGCCCAACTCGAATCCCCCGGGTGCGAATTGGGAGTTTGACTCGCAATCGGCATGGACGACCGATGCCACCGGTTCTTCGGCAACCGCCACCTGGCAGACGGCTTCCGGAGTGGCCAACGGCGCCACCCTGACTCAAAACGTGGTTTTTGAAGCCCCAGGGAGCGCAAGAATCGGCGTGGGCGACTCAGATGTCACAGATTTTATCGTTAACTTTGGGACTTTCGATCTGGTCCGCCAAGGTGCAGGTGGAACTTTCCGGCTCCAAGACCACGCGGTCAGTGGTCAGAGAAATGCGATCTTCCAGTTCGGAGGTGGTAATATCAACGTGACGACAGGGACACTTGCGATCACCGGCCCGGATATCAGCGGTTCCTTCACCAAGACCGGCGCTGGCTCTCTCGATATCGGCACTTCCCCCGACGGCGCGGGCCTGACGAGCGTGACAATCGCCCAGGGCACACTGAAGGTCAGTGGGGGCGGCACGAGCGCGCTAAACTCCAATACCAGCGTGTCAAACAACGGGACGTTGCAGCTCGGCAGGAACATCACCGTCGGCAGCTTTTCCGGCAGCGGGAACATCTCAGCGGCCGGTGCAAACGACAATTCGACGAATTTTACGCTGACATCCGACAGCGATGTCAACGCTTCTTGGAGCGGCACGACCCCAGGCGGCGTTCGCACGGTTGGACTCGGCAAGGATGGCGACGGAATTTGGACCGTCTCCGGGAACCTCGCTCATCACGGCGACACGACCATCGACGGCGGAACCCTCCTGATCAACGGCAGCCACACCCCGAATTACACACAGGATGAAGGCCCTGCCACGAAGACTGTGGTCTACGTCGTGAACAGCGGTGGCACACTGGGCGGAACCGGCACCATTTCAGCTGCCGACACCGAAGTCGATGGCGTCGATATCACCATCAACACCGGAGGCATCCTCGCACCGGGAACCAGCCCAGGAACTCTCACTCTCGACCTCGCAGCCGGCGAACTCGATGTTTCCGGCATCGGAGTAGGCGCCCTCCAGTTCGAGTTGGGAGACCCTCTCGGCGCAGGCACCAGCGACTTTGTTTCCCTCACCACCGGCGTGCTGAACATCGGAACCCTGGACTTTTCGGACTTCGATTTCACCACCCTCAGCGGCTTCGGTGTTGGTCAATACACCTTGTTCGAAACGCCCAACACGATCATCGGCGGTATTGGAACGGCTAGCGGTTCGATCGGCTCGTTCACAGGCACCCTCGGCTTCGCCGACACCAATACCGACTTGGTTTTGGATGTAAGCGTGAACGTGATCCCCGAACCTTCTGCAATTGCGCTGCTAGGACTGGGCTCACTCCTTCTATGGTTCCGCCGACGAAGATTCTAAGGATACGCCTGTGAGCTAGCCCGAAAATTTCACGAAAAATACGCGAGGGTTATTGTTATATGATAGGATTGAGCTGCTTACACCAAATCCTAACAAC
>CAZCRA010000055.1:0-22279 GCA_964500945.1 uncultured Verrucomicrobiales bacterium
CGGCCCCGACCGCACCTTGCGATCGCGACGAAGGGATTGATTGGGCCCGAGACCTTTCACGAGGCGGTGAAGGTGCGGATGTTGCCGCTCTTTGAGCCACCGCTGGAGTGGCCCGAAGACGAGCCGAAGCCGAAGAGGTGGACGTTGGACAACCTGACGGAGGAAGCGCTCGCGGCGGCGGAGGAGGTGACGCTGCGGGCCGATGAACTCATCGACGAATCGAAACCGGAGAACGAGAGGCGGAAGCACTTCGAGCGTTTCGATTACGTCTTCGAACCGTTGGAGGAAGGCCGTCAACTTCTGATCGAGGTCGCGGGCGGTACGGTGGCGCTGGGTGGGTATGTGCTCAAGGAGGATTACCGGGTCTTGCGCGACGTGCCTGAGGGGCCTCGTGAATTGCATGTGCTGGGGCGATTTGGAGGGATCCTGGCATTGACGGGAGACCGGAAGATCACGGTGAAGTCGCGCAATTTGCCGGCGCTGAAGTATCAATTGGCTCGCGTGCCGGCCGGGCAGGTGAACCATCTCGTGAGCCAGACGCGAGGTGATTTCCGGACGCCCTATTTCCGGAACTACTATTTTGACGAAACCAATCTCGCCCGTTTTGCGGAGGCGATTCAGCCTGTCTATCAAACGAGCTCGTTTGAGGCCTATTACAATACCCTGGACCTGGCGCCCTATCTCAACAGCGAGGACGCCCGGGATCCCGAGCCGTCCCGCGGCCTCTATTTCCTGCGCTGTTTTGGATGGGATCCGGAAGCGGGAGAACGCATCGAGGGCGGTGGGAACGAAGGTGAGCGGGCGTTCGTGCTGGTGACCGACCTCGGAATGGTGATCAAACGAAACGAGGACGGAACGCGCGACGTCTTCGTGCAATCGATTGGATCGGGTGCGCCGGTGGCGGGGGCCGCCATCGAGGTGCTGGGGCGCAATGGAATGCCCGTGGCCACCGCGGAAACCGGCCCGCGCGGGCGAGCGAGATTGAGGGCGTTCGACGAAGACCGCGACGACGAGGAGGATCCCGTGGCGGTCGTGGCGCGGTCCGGGAGCGATTTGAGCTTCATGCCGTTGAAGCGTTGGGAGCATCACGTGAGCTACTCACGTTTTGACATTGGAGGGGTGACCGCTCCGACGGCTGGGGATTTGGACGGCTTCGTTTTTACCGAGCGCGGTATCTATCGCCCCGGCGAGAACATCTTCGGCGGCGTCATCATCAAGCCGCGCGATTGGGAGGGCAATCTGAATGGCGTTCCCATCAAGGTCGCGATACAGGATGCGAGGGACAAGGTGATCCAGGAAGAGGTTTTGGCGCTTCCCGAGTCGGGTTTCTTGGAGTTCGAGTGTCCCACCCAATACGCTTCGCCGACGGGGCGTTATACGGTTTGGGCGTATCTCGTGCACGACGAGGAGGAAAACGGCGAGCGGCCGGACGACACGCTGCTGGGTTCGACGGCGCTTCGCGTGGAGGAGTTTCTGCCGGACACGATGAAAGCCCGTGTCCGTTTGACGCCTGAATCGGGGGCGGGATGGATTTCACCGCAGGAGCTGACGGCATCGTTCGATGTGGAGAATCTCTATGGGACACCGGCGGCCAATCGCAAGGTGAGCGGGCAGGTCACGGCGGCGCCGCTGCGGTTTGCTTTCGACGAGTATCCCGGCTATGTGTTCTTCGACCGGAATATCAAGAACGCGCGCTACCGCACTTGGAAGGCGGGAGAAGGAGAAACGGGGGACGAGGGGCAAGCCACGTTGCAGGTGGACCTCTCTGCGATTGGCGCGGCGACGTATAGCATCCGGTTCGAAGGACAGGCGTTCGAGCCGGACAGCGGACGCAGCGTAAAGGCTTTCAGTAACCGCGTGGTGGTGTCGCCGCTTCCCTACGCCGTGGGATATCAGCCGGAAGGTGAACTTCGATACATCCCGGCTGGGACACCCAAGACGGTTTCACTGCTGGCCATCGATCCCGAATTGAATCGGATCGCGGTGGAGCAGGTGCCTTACAAGGTGGAAGAGACCTATTATGTTTCGATCTTGCAAGAACAGAACAGCGGCGATTACGCTTACGAATCGGTAGCGCGGAAGCGCACGGTGGAGGAGGGAACGCTCTCTTTGCGCGCAACGGAGCCTTTTGCGTTGACGCTTCCGACGGAGGCGCCGGGCGAGTTCACGGTGAGCCTATCGAATGACGCGGGCGAATTGGTTTCGCGATTCGGTTATTCGGTGGTGGGGAAAGGAAACCGGAGCCGGTCCTTGGACGACAACGCCGAGTTGTTCGTCAAGCTGGCGAAGCGCGAGTGGCGCCAGGGGGAAGAGATCGAGTTCAGTGTGACGGCGCCCTTCACCGGGACGGGTCTGATCACGATCGAACGCGACCGGGTGTATGCGCACCAATTCTTCACGACGGATGCGAATAGCACGGTGCAACGGATCCGGGTGCCGGATGATTTGGAGGGAACGGCCTACATCAATGTCACCTTTGTGCGCGCTTTGGATTCGCCCGAGATTTTCATGAGTCCGCTCAGCTACGCCGTGGCGCCGTTCCGGGTGGTCAACGACCGGCGGCGACTGGAGGTGGAACTGAGTCCGGTGGAGGAAGCGCGTCCCGGGAAGCCGCTGCCGATTCCGTATCGTGCCGACCGGCCGTGCAAGCTGGTGGTGTTCGCGGTGGATGAAGGGATATTGCAGGTGACGAATTATTCGGTTCCCAAACCGTTACCGCACTTCGAGCGAAAGCGGGCGCTTTTGGTCGATACCTATCAGATTCTGGATCTCTTGATTCCCGAGCACCGGCAGATCCAGGAGCAGCTCCCGGCTTTTGGTGGAGGCGCGGATTTTCAATTGAATCCGTTCAAGCGGATCACGGAGGCGCCGGTGGTTTACTGGTCGGGCATCGTGGACGGTGGGCCGCAGGAGCGGACGGTGACCTACGACGTGCCGGATTATTTTGACGGGAGCCTGCGGGTCATGGCCGTGGCGGTGGCACGTGACGGGATGGGGCAGGCGGAAGCGTTCACCAAGGTCGTCAGTCCGGTTTTGATCCGGCCTGGAGTGCTGACGTTTGCCGCGCCGGGAGACACGTTCGAGGCCGCCGTCACGCTGGCGAACAACCTGCCCGAAGCGGCGGGGGAAACGGCGGACGTGACGCTCGACGTGGAGTCGAGTTCTCATCTGGAAATCGTGACGCCTCCGGCTCCGATGACGGGACTCGGGCGGGGCCAGGAGACAACGCTTCGGTTTCAAGTGCGGGCCACCGAGGATCTCGGGAGCGGATCGCTCACCTTCAGGGCGTCTGCGGCCGGTGAGGAGTCGGTTCGGCGCGCCACGCTGAGTGTTCGTCCGGCGAGCCCGTTCGCGACGATGGTGGAGAGCGGCTACACGGAGCAACGGACGCTGGAGATTCCGGTCGAACGCGCGCTTTATCCGGAATTTCACGCGGCCGAAGCGATGGCATCGATGCTTCCCTTGAGCCTGACGCGGGGTCTGGACGAGTTTCTGGCGAATTATCCCCACGGCTGCACCGAGCAGGTGGTGAGCGGATCCTTCGCCCGGCTCCTGCTCGCTGAGGAAGCGGACTTTGGACTGAAGCGAGGGGAGGTGCAGGCCCAAATCGACCGGACCTGCCGGATGATTCGCAGCCGGATCAATGACGACGGTCACGTCGGGATGTGGTATGGCGGCGAGACGGAACCGTTGGATTTTCTGACGGTGTATGTGGCGCATTATCTTACGACGGCTTCTCAGGCGGGGTTCGACGTGCCGGCGAACCTGTTGAGGACGCTGGTTGGAGCGATGAAACGCATGGCCGGGGTGACGGATTTGGAGAACTGGCGGTATGTGAACCAGGCTTATGCGATTTATGTGCTGACCCTCAACGAGGTGGTCACGACGAACTACCTGCTTAATCTCCGGGATTATTTGGACCGGGAGGTGGATGAGACGGGGTGGATGAGCGGACCTGCGGCGGTGTATTTGGCCGGCTCCTATCAATTGCTGCAGCAGGAGGGGGAAGGGAACCGGTTGATCAGGGGATACCGGCGTGCGGTGACCCGGATGACACGCAGGGAAGAGGAGGATTTTCATCGTCCGCTCGCACAGGATGCGCAGTATTTAGCGATCTTGGTGAAGCACTTTCCCGAGCAGGCGAGGCAGCTCTCCGGAAATGAATTGTTGTCGCTTCTGGAGCCGCTCTTGAACAGCCAGTTCAACACGTTGAGCGCGGCTTATTCGGTGCTGGCGCTGAAGCACTATTCGGATTTGGCATCCCGTTTTCCGGCGGAGCTGGGATTGGCGGCGGTTTCGGATGGTGTGGCAACCGCGCTGGAGGCGGCGGGCGACAAGCTGAAGCGCGCGGATTTCGAGCCGGAAGTGGATGCGGTTCGTTTCTCGTTTGAGCCCTCTCCGGACGGACCACGGGGAATGTTCTATCAGGTGGCGGAGTCGGGATTTGATCGCGTGTTGCCGGAGGAGGTGATGCAGGAAGGGCTGGAGATCGAGCGTGTTTATTTGGATGGAGATGGCGCTGCCGTGACGGAGGCGACGCTGGGCGAGCCCTTAACGGTGCGGCTTCGATTTCGCAGCCGTATGCTGGACCGTGCGGTCACGAATGTGGCGATCGTGGATCTGCTTCCCGGCGGCTTTGAGGTGGTGCGGGAGAGCATTCCGGCCGGGCGCTCCAGCTTCCCGGGGATCGAATTCAATGAAGTCCGGGAAGACCGGGTCGTGCTCTATGGGACGGTGCCAACGAATGTGCAGACCATCGAGTATCAAATCACGCCAACCCGTCGCGGAGAGTTCGTGGTGCCGCCGGTGATGATCGATTCGATGTATGATCAAAGCGTTCGGGCCCGGGGGTTACCAGGCCGGATGGCGGTTAGATAAGTCAGGTCGCTGTCCTTCGGTCGAGAGCGCTATTTGAGCGGGAAATAGACTTCGGTCACGACTTCGCTCTCCGGCGTCGTGGAGGGATCGCTGAGGTAAACTTCGTAGGGCGGAATGGACCGGTCGGCTTTTTCCTTCCCGGCACGGAGGTGATGCTCTCCGGTGGACCAGGCGTTTCCAAGGTGGCGATAGGGGCCGGTATGGATCGCTCTCAAGGCCCGGTGTGCGGGAATTTCGGCGGCGATCAAACCTTCCGGAAGCGAACCGGGGACGTTTTCGACCGGAAACGCGGTGATGAAGTCCACGCGACGTTGTTGAAGATCGAAGACGCGATAAATACAGAAGGGCGGCGCCGTCGATTCGAGTTCGGCTTTTTCGAATCCCTCGATCAGGCTGAAGAAGGAATCGCTCATGACGGTTCCGATTTCGTCCAGGCTGCACGTTCGCTGCACCCCGACGTAGGTCACGGCGGGACGATCGACACTGGCGGTGACTTCCGTTTCGCTTTGGAATCCACCGTGCTCGCAGTATTCCTTGAGCATGCCAAGACCGCGTTCGTAATCGAGGCCGACAACACCCGAGATCATGCCGGCAAGCACCTTCGGCATCTTGCCCTCCATGGACCATTGGGCCTGCGTCGCGTTTTCGAGGGGTTTCAAGGTGAAGCTGACGAGCCCCTGGGATTTGAAGGGTTTCCGGAAGCGAATTTCCATCTCCACGCGGGTCGGCGGTTCGGTGGCAACGATCTCCATTTCGCCTTCCCCGATGAGATTGCCGGACCAAGTGTAGACATCACCCACCGCCGGTCCTTGACCCGTCACCGTGACCTCGGCTCCGGGTTCGACGATCAGCCAGGGTGACCACTTCGGCCATTCGTTGAGGTTGGCGACGGCGGCGAAGACTTTCTCGGGCGGGGAAACGATCTCCATGGAGCGATCGACGCGGTAGGGAACCGGCCGCAGGAAATAGAAACCCGCGGCAGCCGCGATCAGGAGCAGGCCGAGGCCCCAGGGCAGTATTTTTTTCATGACGATGAGGTAGCATCGTCAGTGTAAGTGCCGGAAGATGAGGTTCCAGCGGAAAAGAACGGGCGTTGTGGGACTAGGGGAGGGAGGGGGCAACTGCCGTGGACCTGGCATGCGGGGGCTCACTCAGCGAGGCGGAGGAGCACTTCGTTGCGCCGCAGCGGGGCGGGGGTAAACGGTGGGTCGTAGTTTGCGACGACGATGTCACCCGTGGTGTTCAGCGATTCAGATTGGACCCAGGCGCGGAGTTTCTTTTCGGCTTCAGCTGCTTTCGCCTCGTTCCAGCGTCCGCTGTAGCGATAGACCGCGAATCGGCCGGCGGGGAGGGTTTCGATTCGAACGTCCGGTGAGGTGGGCTGGGGTGGGCTCTCGGCCAAGGCTTCGGGCAGCATGAAGCTCATGCGATCGTCTTGGCCCGCGGACATCGAGAAGACCGGGGTCGTCATCGCGATCTTCGTCCCGGGTTCGTTCTCCTCCGAGATGTAGCGGAAGAGGCGCATGAAAGCCTCGTCGCTCCCTTCCCGTCCGCGCATTGGCGTCGAGGCGACAACGAGTTCGGGATAGTCCCGGATTTCGAAGGCGCCGGATTGGGTCGAGGACGAGTAAGCGGCGGATTCGTAGCCGAAGCGGCTGAAAGAACAGCTTGCGATGAGGAGGGCAGCAAGGGTGGCGAAGGCAAGAAAGATGAGGATGACTTTCACGTCGTTTGATTTTTCACAGGGAGATACGTGTGACGAGAGAGATTTAGGAGGATTTCTGCTTTGCGCCGCTGGCGGATCGATCGGCGGTTGCAAATAGTTCAGATCGATTGATAGTCAGGTTTTTGATGTGGATTCTTCGCGGAAACTTCCCCGACTTGCTTTCGCCGGTCTGATGCTGGCTTGGCTCGTCGGGCCCTCGGGCTTTGCGGAGATTTCGGAAAGGCCGGACGATTCGGTGAAGGTTTTGGCGGTGGTTCGCGATGGGGAGTCATGGTATTTCGACCGTTTCATCGAGCAGGCACTGGAGCAGCTTCGTGGCCTGTCGCAGGGCCAGTATCGTTTCGAAGTCCAAATGTTGGACGGGCAGAATGACAATGCCCGGATTCGCCGGCTTCTGACGGAGGCGCTGGGGGATGAGGAAGTCGATATCGTCTATGCTCCGGGCGTGATCGCGACGGAGATGGCGGCTGCGCTTCCGGATGAAGAACGAACGAAGCCGGTGATGGCCGGCTGGTCGCCGTCCTACGAAACGCTCCTCACGGCGCAATTCATCAATGAGGAGGCCGTTTACGAGACCGGGGAGACGCTTGACGTGGAGGAGGCGATGCGCATGGCGGCGCGGCAGAACGCGGAGGTGCAGATTTCCCGGGAGGACGAGCGGATCGCGGAAGAGGACGTCCGGGTGACCAAGACCAATTTGTGGCCGCAGGTGGACGTCGAGGCCGGCCATGGCGTGACGCATGTGGACGATCCCATCATTCCGTTTTTCAGTCCGGAACGAGCGCACGAGGGTTCGTATGGATTTGCGATTCGGCAGGTTCTGTTCAGCGACGAATTGTTCAGCACGATCAAGGTATAGTGGCAAGTGATCGAGGCGACGCGTTTTGAAACGATCTCCCTGGAGTTGGATGCGATGGAAGACGCGGCGGTGGCTTATTTCGGTTATCTGCTGGCGAGAGCGTTGTATGACATCACGATGACGGTAAAGGGACGGGTGCGAGGCCGGTTTGCGAGCGAGGCGTTGGCCGAAATCCGGCCCAAGGTCGACGCCCTGGTTCGGGATTCCTCCTGGCTGCGGGGGTATGAGATCGAGTATGGCGGTGAGCAGGAGGAGAGCCGCGAGGCGCAGGGAGGCATCATGGCGGCCATGCCGATCTCCCTGGCGGCGCTGAGCTTG
Source organism: uncultured Verrucomicrobiales bacterium (assembly GCA_964500945.1). Classification (GTDB taxonomy): domain Bacteria; phylum Verrucomicrobiota; class Verrucomicrobiia; order Verrucomicrobiales; family DEV007; genus CAZCRA01. The sequence goes on from CAZCRA010000055.1 coordinate 7,782, forward strand.
ATTCTCATCGCGCAGTTCAACAGCCTCCGCCGGGTGGCGATCATCGGTTTGACGCTGCCGCCCATGCTGGTGGGGGTCGTGCCGGGGTTGCTACTCACGGGTTCGAGTTTCGGGTTCATGACGTTGTTGGGGATGATCGCCCTCCTTGGAATCATCGTGAACAACGCGATCCTCTTGATCGATGAGACGGACAGCCAGCGGCGGTCTGGCTTGGAGGTGGACGAAGCCGTGATTTCGGCGGCGAAGAGCCGGCTCCGGCCGATTTTGATGACGACGATCACCACAATCATCGGGCTGCTCCCCCTGGCACTGGGCGGTGGGGGGATGTGGAGTTCCATGGCTTTTGCGATGATCTTCGGGCTAGGCTTCTCAACCCTCCTGACGCTGGGCTTGTGTCCGGTCTTGTATGCGCTCTTTTTCAGGTCCAAACGGGCGGAGGGGATGCCCGCTTCCTGACGCCCGGGATCCGTCTCCCGGCGCCCCTTGATCCGAGCGAATTTTTGCGTGAGCCCTCAGTGCCGATTTCCGAACCAATCGGCAAGGAGACTTCGGGCCATCTCTGCTCCGGATGGTGTCAGGGTGAATTCTTTGGAGCCCGGCGCGGTTCGACGGACGAGGGTGTCGTCGAGGTCGTGGGTGTTGAGGGGAGTTTTCCGGTCGAACGCGTCTCGGAGGACGGATTTGATCTCTTGGGTGCCGAACTGGCAATCGTGAATGGCTTCGGGATCGACGGCCAAGGCATAGAGGTAAGCGCCGAGAGCCGTGGCCTGTTTGGGGGCGAGGGCGCGACTTCGGATTTCCTGTTGGATCCGTCGCCAGGGTGGGTTGGGGGTGGAGGGAGTATCCGGAGCTCGGGGGTCGTCCGTGGGGCGGAGGCGAGCGGCGGCGAACTCGGCATCCTTGATGCGCTCGGCATGTGACTCGACGCGCCGTGCCAATCGGATGATGTCAGCGGCGAGATCGTAGTAACTGGAACTGGCGTCGGGGTCCGGCACCGTGGGTTGAGAGAGTGAAGTGGAGGGGAGGGAGCGTGGGAGGAGGGGGTGCGAGCCTGGCAAGGAACACGTTTTTGCTCACAAAGAACAGGTTTCTCCAGCAGAATATTGAAAAAGTCGGTGATTCGCACAAAATGCTTTGCCAAAAAACACTTTAACTGTACAAGTATCTTGGCGAACCCAATAAGTTCATCGAACTTAATGGTCTTGAAAGCTGGTCGCGGCCATTCCGCGGCCAGCTTTTCTTTTGATGAAATCGAAATTTAAGGTCGCGTAATAACCTGACAGGGTTAATGTTCAAGATCCGGTTTTGACCGCATGGGTTCGCCAAACTCCGCGGTTTTAGCCGGTTACAAGACCAAAACGATGGACAAGAACGAACGCGAGATGCGGAGGTTCCGTCACGCCCTGCTGTCCGGCTTCGGGTCGGCACCGAGTGCAGCTGGGGATGAGCGGAAAGAACGAGCGGTGAAAGAGATTGGGCGCCGGCTTCGGGCCTATTTGGGCGGCGAAGTCGAAGGGCCTGACGTGGCCCTGAGGCGCTTGATCGAGGCGGTGGCCGAGACGGCGGGGCGGCAGAGGAATGATAGGTCCGTCCCCTTACCGGCTTGGCGTGGCTGAGGGGGAAGGCGGCGTGGCATCCGCAGCCGTGAGGCCCGAGCCATCGAGCTCGCTGAGCCTTTGACGCGGGCGTGGGATGCCATTTGCGGCGCAGAGATTTCCAAACAGACAGGATTCATGGCGACGAAAATGAGTTTCACCGAGTTTTTGTACGGGGGCAGCCCAGGCAGTGAGGATGCGAATCTTCCACTGGCGAACCTGGCGGAGGTTCCGGCGGGTTGTTCCCTATCGGCCCTGAGTGCGCTCTACTGGATTGCGATCCGGGGGCGGACGATGGGGGAACTGAGCACCAAGCTGAAGGTCAGCCGGGCGGCGGCCACGGGGACGGTGGATAAGCTGGAGCGCGAAGGGCTGGCGGAGCGTTGCCGGGACGAAGAGGACCGCCGCTGCATCACCGTCGTTCCGACCGCGAGTGGCCGTGCGATTGCCCAGCGAGTCTTCGCCGTCAGCGCGTCGGTGAGTGACGATGTGGGTGGAGACTCACGTTCGGCTTTTGGCAGTGGTTTGGTGAAACCTCCTCCAAAGCGGGGGTGACTCTCAATCTGAGGCGCCGCTCGAGGTTTGGGCCCGGGCTTTGGCATTGGCCTCAGCCGTCATCCAGTCGGCGACTTCCCAGCGATCCCACCACTTGATGCGGGCTGGTTCGGTGTCCTCGGGGAGGTGAACCTGAAGGCCATCGATCAGCTCGCGGTGTTCCGGGCGTCCCGCGACATTGTACCATTCGTGTGGGTCGCTCTCGTGGTCATAAAGCTCCTCGCTCCCGTCCGAATACCGGATGTAATGCCAACGGGTGGTTCGCAGCGAGTGATTTCCGGGGCAGTAGGTCGTGATGACGGGATGTGGCCAATCGCGCTGGGGTTCACGCAGGAGCGGAACCAGGCTGCGTCCTTCGAGTTCTTCGCGCGGTGAGAGCCCGGCGAGTTCAAGCAAGGTAGGGTAGAGATCGATCAGGCCGGCGGGGCGATTCGTGACCTGGGCGGTGCGTTGGCTGGGTTCCGCGATGATGAGGGGAAGGCGCAGACCGTCGTTCCACAATGAGCGTTTGGCCCACCGCTCCTTTTCGCCGAGGTGCCAGCCGTGGTCCGAGAGCAGGATGACCACGGTATCGTCGGCATGCGGACTGGCTTCGAGCGCATCGAGCACGCGGCCAACGCAGTGATCGACGAAGGTCGTGCTGGCCAGGTAGGCCTGAACGGCCGAGCGCCATTTGTCTTCGGCGACGAACCATTCGTGGCGCGGTGCGGGTTCGCCGTTGGTGAGGTCGACGGCATAGGGTGGGAGATCATCGCGATCCCCTTCGAGCACGGCGGGGAGTTCGACCTCATCCAGAGGAAAGCGATCGAACCAGTGTGGCGGAACGCTCATGGGGACATGAGGCCGCCAGAAGCCGGCAACGAGGAGAAACGGATTCTCCTGTGGCTCCTCGAGGCGCTCGATCACCCAATCGGCGACTTTGGTGTCCGGCATTTCGGCATCGGACTCCGGATAGGGGCCCCAGTCCCAATTCGGACCGCCGTGAGGGGAGTTCATCTTCTCCGGGGCGTTCGGGCCGAAACCGCCCATGCCGCCGCCGTATTCCTTAAAGTATTTTCCTTCCTTCGAGCCATGGACGAATTTTCCGGCGCTCATGGTGTGGTAGCCGGCTTCGGCGAGGACCGACATGAAAGTGGGCTGCTTTCTGGCGACTTCGAAGGCGCTGAGTCCGGGGTTCAGGAAATAGAGGCCGGTCGTCGTTGGGAGCAGACCCGTGACCATGGACGCGCGCGAGGGGGTGCAAATGGGGGCCTGACAGTGGGCATTCGTGAAAAGCGTGCCACGCGCGGCCAGGCGGTCGATGTTCGGCGTCTGTGCCTGGGGATGGCCGCCGAGGCATCCGACCCAGTCGTTGAGGTCATCGATCGAGATGATGAGAAAGTTTGGTTTCTCGGCGGCACGCACGGAACCGGTGGCGGCGAGCGCGAGAGCGAGGATGAATTGAGCGGTGCGAATCATGGTTTTGCTTCGAAACGGAGTTTGGTGATGCGGATCCCGTCCAGGCCGGGATTCAGGGCGGCCAAATACCATTGACCGTCGTGCCGAATCAATTCCGGGGCGGCCACGGGTAGATGAGCCACAAAGTTCGCGTCGTCGTCAATTCCAAACCACGTGGGGTCGGCCGAGCGATAGACGGAGGTCTGCTGGGCGCCGGGTTTGTAGTTTTGCGTGGCAAAGAGGTAAAACCATCCGTCGTGGCGGATGACGTGAGGGCACTCGAAATTCCACCACTCCTTGCCGGCTTGGCCTCCGGTGTAGACCTGGCGGGGCTCCGACCACTGATCGAAGTCTTTCGTGGTGCGCAGCCAGATCCCGTGCCGCCCCGCTGGGTGGGCGGAGTAATAGCAGAACCAGCGTGGCCCGACGCGGAGGAGCATGGGATCGCGCGCATGGGCTCGCGGACCCTCGTTGAAGAGACCCGCCATCCCATTAGTTAGCTGTTTCTCGAAGGTTTTCCCATCGCTCGAATGGGCCACGCAGATGTGGCGATAATCGCCGTAGAACATTTTCCAGAGTCCGCCGTGACGGATCACATGGGGTGCCTGCATGCCCCCTACGGTCTCACCGATCGTGCCGTCGCCGCGGAAAGTGATGCCTTTGGGTTCCCAGTCGGGATCGGTGAGGTTCCGGCCTTCCCAGCGATAAAAGACGCGGGTTCGGCCCGGGTGTTTGGTGTGGCGGATGCAGGACCAGAGCTGCCAGGTGCCGTCGGCGGCCTGCCAGATTCCGAAGTCCACCGGTTCCTGCTTTGGGCTGGTCCATTCTCCGAGGTCGGGATTGCCGGCGATCTGCACCCAATCCGAATCGGGGACGGGAGTCAGGACGGGGTCAGCGGCCCGGGCGATGCCGGCAGTCGTCAGCATCGCGAGCGAGAGAGCAATGAGTCGATGGAAGCGCACCTCGTGAACACGGGGATCCGTGTGGGTCTCTCGCAAGTTTCTCTGCAGACTCGACAGGGTCCAGGGGTTGTGAATGATGAGCCGGGTGCGCGCTGGCCGGGCACTCGGTGGAACCGGGAAAGGAATTCCGGGCTCACAGGTGAAAAGAAAAAGGACATTTGCGATGAATCGAAGAACGATCCTCAAGTCGATCGGTGCCGGGGCGCTTGCGCCGGGGATTTCTCCAGGAAGGATACTGGCTGAGGAGGCGTCGGGCCTTCCAAGCGAGCGGTTGCCGCGCGAGCATCCGGCTGAGCGAGGGCGGAAGACGATGCTCTTTTGGGATTACTGGAAGTTGCACGAACTTCGAAACGCGGAATTGGTAGCCGGCAATCCGGAGTGGCGCCCTGAAGGGACCTACATCGATCCGCACACGGGAACTCCCGGGACGGGGCGAGTGTTTTACGATCCGGCGGACGGCGTTTGGCGGAAAATTTGGGGGACGGACCGTTACTATGTGGCGCGGAGCAAAGATGGGATCCGGTGGGAACCGGAGGCGCATCCCGAGATCGAGCCGGCCGGAGGCAAAGTGGCGCCGCATCATGTGCACACGCTCCCAAGCGAGGGGGCATCGTATGGCTGGGTGCACCTGGATCCGGTCGCGAAGGACGGGTTTCCCTTCAAGCATCCGGTGATTCAAAAGGGGCGGCGGGTCTACGACCGGGCAGCGGCCAACCCGGGTCATCGATGGCATGAACTCACGAAGCGATTCGATGAGCCGCGGCACCACATGTTCGATTACCTTTACATGGTGTCCCGGGATGGGTTGCGGTGGGAAGAGCGCGTGGATTACGACTGGTGTCAGGGACACTTCTTTCCGGAGGAACCCCATTTCTTTTTCTACAACCATCTGACGAAACGCTATAGCATGACGGTTCGGCCCGGACTGGGAGACCGGAGAGTGGCTTTGATCACGTCGGAGGATTTCGTGAACTGGACGCCACCCCGGCTGATTCTGGCGCCCGAGCTTTCCGATGGCCGGATCCTGGAGTTTTATGCCATGCCCACGTTTCCGTATGGTCAGTATTTTGTAGGGTTCGTCTGGGCTTCGGCTTTCGGAACGTCGGAGGGTCCGGATTGGAGCGTGCTTCACAAAGGGCCGCAGTTCCCGCAACTGGCGCTGAGCGATGACGGGGAGCACTTCGTGCGTCCGACCCGGGAGGCGTTTATCGAATTCAACGAGCCGCCGGAGCTGGGATGCTTTTCGATGAGGCCGGAGGGGATGGTGTTGGTGGATGACGAAATCCGGATCTATTCCGTGGGCGGGATTTCGGCTCATGGGACACCGGTTCCCAAGGATTTGCGGAAACGCTCGAAAGGCATGTTGCTTCACACGCTTCGCCGTGATGGGTTCTACTATTTCCGATCGAAAGGACATTGGGCACAGATTACGACGCGTCCATTTACCTTGTTCGATGGCGAGATGACGATGAACGTTTCGGCCCCGGCGGGGGAGGTGCTATTCGAGCTTCGGGATTTCAGGAATCGCCCGATCGAGGGTTATCGATTTGAGGATTGTCAGAAGGCGCGATTCGCGGATTCGATGGCTTTTCCGATTCGATGGAAGGATCGCCGGACGTTGGATGAGGTGAAGGGGCAGAACGTCCGGCTGAGCCTGAAGTTCTACAACGCACGGCTCTATTCGCTGCGCGCCGACTATCACTTCACGGACGCACACGATTTTCGCCGTTTGAAGGACGGGCTACCGCTGATGAGCACGGAACGTTTCGGGGCGTGAGAGACTTGGCTTGGTCAGGACCGGCTTGGTGGCGAAAGGTCACCAAAGGGGGCTCTGTCAGTTTCCGATCGAGAGGTCGACGCGGCGGTCGTTTTGCCAGGACTCACCGGCGGTGCTGGGAGCTGGTTCGGGAGCGGACATTTCGAGAATCTTGATTCGTGGGGCGGGCACGCCCTGGCTCAGAAGGTATTTGCGGACTTCCTCGGCCCGTTGCTGGCTGAGGATCCGGTTCATTTCGGCATCGCCCCTGGGGTCGGCATAGCCTTTGACCAACATGGTGGCTCCCTGCGGCCGGCGTTTCCATTCGGCGACGGCTTCGTTGATATCGCGACGGTATTTGAGGCCGATGTAGGTGCTGCCGGTATTGAAGAAGACACTTCGGCGGAAGCCGGGATTGAGGGATTCGACGGTCAAAGCCTCATCCTCGAGTTGGTACGAGGGGGGCAGGGTCTGAGCGACGGCGGCGATCAAAGAATCCCGGGCTTCCGCGCTGGCGGCTTGTCCACGGAGCAAGGCTTTCCCTCCTTCGAGGTGGATCTCGCCTGCGTTCAGGTGCTGGGATGCCTGGGCCACGAGACCGGGCAGTGCCTCCATCCAGGGGGCGTCGAGGTCGTTGCGAGCGGTCTCGAGCGCGTCCACGAATGGTGTGGCTGGAAAGTGCTTTTGAATGGCCATGCGCAAGCGGCCGGCGAGGTCGCCCGGAGGCAGGAGGGCGTTGAGTTCGACGGAGTTCTCAGCCAGGGCGAAGCGGAAGCGGGCCGGCGTTGGCGAAGACGAAGGCGGTTCGAGCGGGGATTCGGGTTTGGGGATCGAGGCGAGGGGAGGCGGCTCGGGCGTGGGCGAGCTCAGATTCGAGGTGGCTGCCAACAGCGCTTCGGGATCCGGTTCGACGACCGGAGCGACTTCGATGGCCATGCGGTTCTTTACCGACGTCAGGTTCGGAAAGGTGGAACGGATGAGGCGGGTGAAATTCAGCCGGGAAGCCAGCGTGGGAGCGCGACCGTCGAGTTCGATGCCTTGCGGCCGCGCGATGAGCCGGACATCGGTCGACATGGAAGCGGCCTCGGCGAGGGCGCCTGGGAGCCGGTCGAGCCAGGGCGGGCTCTGGAGGCCTGGCTGGACCTGAAGATCATCGTGGAGGGCGGTGAAGCGCTCCATCTCGAGCAGCGGAGCGAGGAGGTCATCCCGAAACCGGCGTGATGGGACCGCGCCGTCGAGGTGGATTTCGGTGCCCGTCAGGTGAACGTCGAGAGCAAAGGCAGGCGGGCGTTCACCCTCGAAGCGGATCTCGAGCCGGTAACCGGGTGGCGAGCGTTCGAGGAGACGCGCTTCGAGCGAGTCGCGTGATTCGTCGGGCAGGGGTGGCAGGACGAGGGTGGCTTGCTCAGGCTGGAGGTCCAGCACGGCCTCCCCGGTGCGGAGGAGAATCGGCTCCAGCATGGCGGGTAGCGCATCGCTCCATGGAGGCGAGGCGAGGGCCGGATCGACGTCGATGAAGACGGCGGTGAGGAACCTTCCTTCAAACCGCGCGGCATCGGCCCAGTGGGTGCGCAGCCGGTGGGATGGCGCCGCGCCACGGAGGGTGATGACGCCGGACTGAGCGGTGAGTTTGAGCGTTGCCGTGGGAGGCGGGGCGACCTCCAACCGGTCGACAAAACTCATCTCCGCTGGCAAAAGCGCGGTGGCCTCATCCAACCAGCGCTGTTTCAGCGAATCTTGCGGGACTCGGCCGTCGAGTTCCCACGTCCTCGCATCCAAGCGAATCGCGGCGGAGTCGACCTCCCGGAAGAACGCTTCCAAAAAGCGCTTGAGACCGCCGCTCCACGCGAGTGACCCAGTTCTGGGCGGTGTGGTCAGTTGGTCGTCTAGCGTCGTACCTGAAATGCGACCCAAGGTCCGTCGAAGCGCTTCGGCCAGGTTCCGATCCACTGCTCCGCTCAGCTCGATCGTGTCACCGCGCCGCCGGATCGCGAAGCCGGCGGGTTCCAAGGTGGGCAATTCGAATGCCGCATCAATGTCCCATCCGGGCGGGAAAAGGGACTCCAAACGGCGAAGAAGGCGGGTGCGGGTGAGTTCGTCCTTCACCGGCCGCTGCAGGCGAAAGGTCTCCGCCTGGATCGAGAGTTCCGCGTTGCCGGCTCCGGCCAGCAGAACGGGCAGGGAGTCGAGCAGGGCGGAGGCCCAGGGTGGTTCCGTGACCGACTCGCCGATCTGGACGCGGTCCTCGACTTCAAGTCCGGGGTGGCGAATCCCACGAATGAGGGCATCACGGTAGGTTTCCGAATGGAGTGCGCCTTCGATGAGGACGGATGTCGCGGTCGTGCGGATGGAGAGCGTCGCGGCTTGTGGCGCTGGCGCAGGGTCCGGAGGCGTGGGCGGTGAGTCTGGCGGGTTCGGGGCAGACTCTGGCACCGCTTCGACTTCGACAATCGGCGGCGTGGCGGTGGCCGGAGCAGGGAAAGGATCGGCGGGGTGCCCGAAATCCGGTTCGCGTGGGGACTCTTGCGGTTCGCCACGGATGGCCATGACGTGGCGGAGAGTGTCGTCGCGCAGCAGCCAATGACCGGCTGCGGCAAGCAATGCCGCCAAGACGAGAAAGGATGCGGCGAAGAGCCTCATGGCGCGCGTGATCGCTGGAGCTCAGGGACTCTCGAAGTGAGCTTCGAGTTTCTGGCGGTAGGCGGTGGCGCCCTCGTCGTTCTCTCCAGGGGCCCAGGCAGCGAAAACTTTGTCGCGCGCGCCATCGTATGGTCCGCACTTGATCTCGAGGATCGCGCTGTTTTCGGCGAGGCAGACCATTCCGTGCCAGAGGCCGGGTTCGATGTCGACGAGCGCCGCCGGGCCGGCTTCGAGTTCAAAGGTTTCGCGAATCCGTCCGTCGGTTTCGAAGAGGATGAAGCCGAGATGACCTGCGATGACTTGAATGGTTTCGATGTGGCTGGGTTGAGGATGAGCGTGAGGTCGAACGAAGGTGCCGGGTTGGAAGAAATTCAGCATCCGTTGGACCTTGGCGTCCTGGGTGCGGTGGATGGGAAGGATGATGCGCCGGCGTGGACTGTTTCGAGAGGCTTCGAATCCTTCCGCCAGAGTTTCGGGAGTGAGGGCAAAGACGTCGCCCTGGGCGTTGGGAAAAGCGAGCATGGGTGTTCTGGAAGTTACAGGTTATCGGCGCCAAGGAGAAGCCAGTTGTCGTCCATCGACTCGATGGTGTCGTGTTCCAAGGTCCCCTCCGGACCCATTTTTGAGAGGATGGTGTGTTTCGGTGGGATATGGCCGCTGGCGATGGAGAACAGGTGATGGAGGAAGGGGCGTTTGGGCCGATAGGAGTGGTTGTACCAGAAGAAGTGGCGTTTCTGTTCGTCCGGTTCGTCAAGGGAGGCCTGGAGCATGGCCTGTTCGCCGGTGTCGTTGAAGGTCACGTGGTCGAGGACACCGCCGCGGAGATTTTGCAGCGGTTCGAAGGACGCGACCCAATCCCGGACCTCCTGCCATTTGGAGGCTTCGCCGCCATCGGGATCCCAGGTGGCGAAGTCGCGGAGAAGATCCTCATAGAAGGTGGGCGATTTGAACTCGAGGTGTTCCCAGCCGAAGCCATCGAACATGTTGTGGCCGCCGACGATGTTTCCATACCATTGGCTGGGAAGTCCGTGGCGATTCTCCTTCAGACCGTAGAATTTCAGGGCTTCCTTCTGCTGGTCGGTCAGTTTGGCCAGGGCGGGGAAGAAATCGTAGCTGATGGGCGGGCTGACCATGAGGACCGGCTTCAGCTGATTTCTGGCAGTGATGATTTCGTGAACGGTGCCGACGCTGTAGATATTGGTCGGGACGAAAGCGGTGACGAAATCGCTGATGTCGGTCATGCGCAGGTCGATGTGGACCGTTTCCCAGAAGTCCTGTTCGAACCGGGCACGCGTCTCGGGGCAGTGCCAGAACTTGCGTTCATAGGCAGCTTTGTCCGGGAGCAGACCCTCGCGGCCGTAATCTTCGCTGTGCCCGAGGACCTTGGGTTTGTTCCAGGGGTCGAGGACGGTCACCGAGAGCCGCCGCAAGATGGGCGAAAGGACCGCACGCCAGCCCAAAAACTTTTCGACGACTCGCGACCCCACGAAATCCATGGGGCCGGAAAGGTAGCAGCGGGTGTTCTGGAGCAGGTTTCCCGTCATTCGTTGGCTGCGGCGGGTGAATGCGATTGGATCAGATCGATTTCGAGAGTGAGCGCCTCGCAGATGCGGTCGAGGTCGGCGCGAAGGGCGTCAGCGGTCTCGGATTTTGGGAGGAGGAGATCGACGGTGGCTTGGAAGAGCGGTTCCCCGGTCCATGGAGCGCTGACGCACTCGGTTTCCATTTCCTCCACGTTGATGGCGTGCCGGCTCAAGGCTTCGGCGATTTCGGCGACGATTCCCGGCCGGTCGGGTCCGATGAGTTCCATCCGGAGACGTTCTGCGCTGGTGGGAGAGGTCGTGGCGCCTGACTGGACGGAGGCGACGAGGTCGAGGGTGGTCAGGTCGTTTTTGAGATTTTCCTCGGCCTGCGAGGGAACTTGAAGGCGGATGACGCCAGCGAAAGAGCCCCCGAGGTGGATCAGGCGGCTTTCCACCCAGTTCGCCTCGTGACGCGCCACGACGCCGGCGATCGATTCGACCAAACCGGGCCGGTCAGGGCCGAGGACCGTGACGACGAGGGGGACAGTGGTGGAAGATGGATCGGGACTGGACACCCGTGCATCCTGCGAGCGAAAGGCCCGGGATGCAACGGCTTCCGGCCGACTCTAGCTCGAAGTGGATGGACTGGCCGGCTTCGACTCCTTTTTCGGGGTCGAGGTGGAGGTGGAGCTTTCGGTTTTGGATTCCTTCTTGGCGCCTTCTCCTGAACTCGAGCTGGACGAGGTTTCGGACTCCTTTTTGGCTGCTGCCTTGTAGGATTCGCTGCGGTAATCGGTTTCGTAGAAGCCCGAGCCCTTGAAGATGACGCCCGCCCCCGTGCCCAGGAGGCGCCGGACCGTGCCTTCGCATGCGCTTTCCGGGCAATCGGTGAGCTTTGGATCCTTCATGGACTGAAAGATCTCGAAGCGGTTTCCGCAGGACTCACATTCGTATTCGTAGGTCGGCATGGAGGTAGGAAGCAGGGGTGAAGCCGCGAAATCTGAATCCGGGGGCGTCACGTTGCAAGCGCAATTGAAGGTTGGCGCGCGGACCGGTTCAGGCTTGAGAAGGGTGGAATCGAGGCAATAGTCCGGGCAGTTTTTACGTCCCACCCCGGGCCCTATGAACCACCTTCCCCTCCAAGTTCGGGGCGTTGCCTTGGCGACGCTTGCCCTTCTCTCATGCGCCGGATTGGTGTCGTGCGGCAATCCCGCCGGCGGTAAGACCGCTTCCGCCCAAGTCTACGTTCCCCATCAGATTGCCAACGGATCGCCGGCGCGCGTGGCGCGTAAGACGGAACTGGAAAGTCCGATCGAGGATTACGTGTCTTATTGGGATGGAGAGGGAGTGAAAGGGCGGCCCAAAATCGTCATCGATGTTTCGGATCAGAAGGCTTACTTCTACAAGGATGACCTCCTCGTCGGCGTTTCGAAGGTCTCGAGCGGGCGCGATGGCTACGACACCCCGTTGGGGTCCTACAAGATCCTCCAGAAGAACCGGGATCATGAATCGAGCCTGTATGGCGACTACGTGTATCCGGATGGCACCATCGCGGTGAAGGAAGTGGACACGACGAAGGATCCTAAGCCTCCCGGCACCATTTACGACGGGGCGGACATGCCCTATTTCATGCGCTTCCACCGCGGCGTGGGTCTTCATGCCGGTTATTTGCCCGGCTTTGCGGCGTCGCATGGTTGCGTGCGGATGCCGAATCACATGGCGGAGGTGTTCTTCGAGAACATTTCGATCGGCACGCCCGTGATCGTGCAGCGTTGAGGCGGGCGTCCGGCGGACGTAAGGTGGGTGGTATGCTCACGGAAAAGTCCGACCCTTCCGATTCACCGCGGCATGGAGCGTATGACGCCATCGTGGTGGGTTCGGGCCCGAATGGGATGGCGGCCGCGATTCGGCTGAGCCAGAAGGGCGCATCCGTGCTCCTCGTCGAGGCGGCCCCAACGCCGGGGGGGGGGATGCGGAGCGCCGAGCTGACGCTCCCGGGGTTCATCCACGACGTCTGTTCAGCGGTGCATCCCATGGCGCAGGCCTCGCCCTTTTTTCGGACGCTGGGGTTGGAAGAGCGTGGGGTGGAGTGGGTGCACGGCGATTTCCCGGTGGTGCACCCGCTGACGGAGGATCGCGCCGTGGTCCAGCACGTGTCCGTTGGCGAGACGGCGAAGGAACTGGGGCGGGATGAACGGGCTTACCGGCAAATCATGGAGCCCTTGGCCGAAGGAGCGGGCCGGCTGTATCACGATCTCCTCGGGCCGTTCAAGATTCCGCGTTACTGGAAGGAAGCGCTGACCTTCGGCCGGCATGCGCTTTTTCCTGCGACGCACTTCGCACGCGGCAAGTTCCGCACGGCGGAGGCGCGTGCGTTGTTTGCGGGACACGCGGCGCATTCGGTTCTGCCGCTGGACGCGCCTGGAACGACGGCCTTTGGATTGATGCTGGGCGTGAGCGCTCACGCCGCGGGATGGCCGGTGGCCAAGGGCGGCTCGCAATCGATCGCCCGGGCGCTGCTCTCCGTCTTCGAATCGCTAGGTGGCGAGGTCATCTGCAATCGTCAGGTAAACACGGTGGACGAGCTTCCGAAGGCGAAAGCCTACCTTTTCGACGTGGCGCCACGCGCATTGGCCAGCATCGGACAACTCCGGTTTCCGGAACGTTACATGAAGCAACTGCGCGCGTTTCGCCATGGACCGGCTGCGTTCAAGGTCGACTACGCGTTGAGCGACCCGATTCCGTGGATGAGTGAGGCCTGCCGACGGACGGCGAATCTTCACGTCGGCGGGGATTTCGACGAGGTGGCGAAGAGCGAGAAGGATTCGTGGCAGGGCCGCCACGGGCCTCGTCCGTTTTTGATCTTATCGCAACCGACGGTGGTCGATCCTTCGCGGGCGCCGGAAGGGAAGCACACGGCGTGGGTGTATGCGCACGTGCCGCACGGATCGACGATGGATGTGAGAGACCGGATCGAATCGCAAATCGAACGTTTCGCACCGGGTTTCCGCGACACGATCCTCGAATCGCACGTGATGACGCCGGGCGATTTCGAGAGCTACAACCCGAACTATGTCGGGGGCGACATCGTGGGTGGGGTCCAGGACCTCCGTCAGCTTTACACCCGGCCGGTGCCTCGGCTGAATCCCTACCGGACGCCGGAGCGGAACCTCTTCATTTGTTCGGCCAGCACCCCGCCCGGGGCCGGAGTGCACGGGATGTGCGGCTACCACGCGGCGGGGGCGGCCCTGGATACGGTGCTGCGTTAGCAGTAGGGTGCGGGGCGCTCGAGAGCGGGCCGGGTTTTGGCCGGCTTCGGGCTGGCTCAGACATCATCTCGGCCATCCGCTTGTCCTTCCGTCCCACATCGGCGTTGGGGTCCAGCTCACCTGGTTCACCAGGCTCCGCTCGATCCCGCCTGAATGTCGAACGGAATTCCGGCGCGCCTGGGTCCCAGCTGATTTCTGCGCCAGCCCTTAGCGTTTGATGAGCTTCAGGATGAGGATGAAGAGCACCGCGCCGACGAGAGCGATGATGACCTGATTCAGATCGAGTTTGAGGGTCGGCAGATTCAGGTTCAGGACGCCGGTAAGGAATTGCTGGTAGACGAAGCTGCCCAGGATGGCGCCGATGACGCCCACCAGAACGTTTCCGAAGCGGCCAAAGCCTTTCCCGGCCGGGAACAAGCCAATGATGAACCCGACGACGATACCGACAAAGAGGAGGTCTAACAGATTATCCATGATGCCCCCATCGAAGCAGGTTTGACTGGGAACGCAAGCAACAGGTTCTCAGCCGGTTGCCCCTGGATTCAGCGCGCCAACTCCCGGTCGGCGAAGTCGAAAAACACCCGCCAATCGGCCGGTCCCACGCCGTGCCGGCCTGGCCGGACATGGTAGGCGATGCGTCCTCCGGTGAGCTGATTCTCCGCGGGCATCGGGCCGGCCGCGACGCCGGTTTGGTCCATGAGCCGGTAAACCGGGGTGGCGGCGACGCAGGACGCGAATTCGCCCGCCGGATCCGCCCAAGC
>CAZCRA010000056.1:0-12752 GCA_964500945.1 uncultured Verrucomicrobiales bacterium
GTGTCGCCGGGGCGCAGGGAACCGGTGGCGGCGAAGGCGAGGCCCGCCAGTATGCCCGCGCCCATGCCCAGGACGGAGATGGCGTTTGGCGTGAGCCCGACGCGCGCGAGGGCTTCGGCGGTGGAATTGGCCCAGGAGGTGTTCCGGGCGGAGATGGGACGGCGATCCATGAGTGAGGGGCTCTTTGCCTGGTGGTGGGGGATTTGTGCAGGGCGAAGCGCGGGACCGTGGTGGCATGGAGGAGGGTTGGGCTGGACGAGATGCCAAGGCGGGGTGAGGCTTGCGGTTTTGGCGGGTAAATCGGGAGGGCGCGCGCTGTTCAACGGACGATCACTTGAGCGTCCGGGCGGATGAGGGTATGGAGACGGATCGCGTCCCAGTTCGCGAGTCGAATGCAGCCGGCGCTTTCGGAGCGGCCGATGGTGTGAGGGCTGGCGGTGCCGTGAAGGCCGATCCCGGATTTGTTCAGGCCGGCCCAGAAAATGCCGACGGGGCTGTTGGGGCCAGGTGGGAGTTGGTAGGCTTCCTCACCGCGCACGCCGGATTCGAGCATCTTCTTGTCCCACCGGAACTCGGGGAAGGTGACCATGATGACGATTCGCCAGCGGCCGTAGGGGATGAAACGTTCAGCGCCGGGCGTGATCGGGAAGTTCGCTAGAAGTTCCTCACGCTCGTAAATTTTGACCGTTCGCTCGGAGGTGTCGACCACGGCATGCCGGCCGCTGAGCCTCGGGTCGGACTGGAAACGGCCATGTTTCGGGATGAGCTCGATTCGGAAAGGCTGGACGTTCGGCACTTTCAGGCTGTCTCCGGGACGAAGGGTGTAGACGTTCTTGCCGGGATTGAGATCGCGGAGAAAGGCTTCTGTCGTGTGGAAGCGCTCCGCAACGAACTCGGCGATGGATCGGTAGCGAAGGTATTCTTCGTGCTGCTGTTCCTCGGGCGGCAGCGGGAGGCCACCCACGTGCTCGAAGTCCCGGTCGCGGACGGTATAGTCGCGGTAGGGGGTCTTGACTTGGCGACGGGCATCGCGAAGGAGACGCCAGTAGTTTCCGCGATCCTGACGATAGCGCCGGTTGAAGATCTCGACGGCATGGGTCGTGAAGTAGCCGAGGCGGCCGTCGATTTTCCCCGGGCCCAGCATCAGGTTGTCCAAATGTGCTTGGATCAAGACAATCGTGTCCCGATCCTCCGGGGCCGGTTCGGAGCGCTTGAAAAGCTGGGCTTCGGCGAACGCGACGCCCGTCCAAAGCAATGTCGAGAGGAGGGGAAGGGTCGGGGGGGAGGGCAGAGAGAGCGCGTGCATGGCGAGGAGCAGCCCCGATTATACCGGACTGGTGCGAGGCTGCCAGCGGGAACGGACCCCGCCGCGCGAAGATTACCGCCGTGTAAGGGTTCAGAAAGCCTCGCGTAATGCGGAGGGGGCACGGTGATAACGTGTCCGGGGAAATACCCGGTCACTGAACTCCAATCCCTTAGCAAATTATGAAACTCATTTCGATTCGAAGCAAATCCCTCGTCACGCTGGCCGCGGCCGGTGGCTTGGCCGGAGCGCTGGCCTTCTGGGCAGCCGCCGAGACGTTGCCGCTGGAAAGGAACATCACCCGCGAGAAATCGCCGCCCGCGCGTCAAACCGGTGACGAGCGCCTGCTTGGTTACACCGAGATTGTGCAGAAAGTCGCTCCGAGCGTCGTCAGCATCTACTCCACGAAAGCCGTTCAAAGCGGAGCGCGAGGCCAGAGCCCATTCGGTTCGTCACCTTCCCCCTTCGACTTCTTCCGGGACGAAGATCTGCGCCGGTTTTTTGGCCCCCAAGGCCCGTCACAGCCGGACCGGCCTACGCCCAGACAAGGGGGCGCCGGTTCGGGCGTCATCCTGACCGCGGACGGCTACATTCTGACGAACAACCACGTCGTGGACGGCGCGGACGAAATCAAGGTGGCCCTGGGCGACAACGGCAAGCGCGAGCTGGAGGCCGAGATCGTGGGTGCCGATCCGCAGAGCGATCTGGCGGTGTTGAAGGTGAACGCGGGCAATCTGCCCGCCGCGACGTGGGGGGACAGCGATCAGCTGCTGCCCGGCGACACGGTTTTGGCGATTGGGAACCCGTTTGGACTGAATCAGACGGTGACTTTGGGAATCGTGAGCGCCGTGGGACGCTCGAACCTCAATATCGCGGGATATGAGAACTTCATCCAAACCGATGCCTCGATCAATCCGGGCAATTCGGGAGGAGCGTTGATCGACAACCGCGGCCGCGTGGTGGGGATCAACACGGCCATCTTCTCGCGCTCGGGCGGAAACATCGGGATCGGGTTCGCCATTCCGGTGAACATGGCGCTGCGGGTGGCGAACTCGCTGATCGAGGACGGTCAGGTGACGCGGGGTTACCTCGGCGTGATGCTGGGTGAGCTGACGCCGGATTTGGCTGAAGCGCTCGGCGTGGAGGAACGCGGTATTTTGATCAACGACGTGATGCCGGATACACCCGCGGCGGATGCGGGGCTCGAGGACGGCGACGTCGTCGTGGCCTACAACGGGAAGCGGGTCGACGAAATGACCAAACTGCGCCTGATGGTGGGCAACACTCGTCCGGGCGAGAAGGTGACACTCACGCTGATTCGGGACGGGCGGAAGCGCGACGTCGAAGTGACTATCGGCGAGCTGGA
Source organism: uncultured Verrucomicrobiales bacterium (assembly GCA_964500945.1). Lineage (GTDB taxonomy): Bacteria > Verrucomicrobiota > Verrucomicrobiia > Verrucomicrobiales > DEV007 > CAZCRA01. The sequence continues at coordinate 2,670 of CAZCRA010000056.1, forward strand.
TCCTCAACTGCTGACACGCGCGGGACAGGCGCCTCCGTCCGGACGGTCTCAATCCGAGCTGTTCAGCGGTGTTTCGGTGGCGAAGCTCACCCCGGAGATGCGGGAGCGCTTGGGGCTGCCTGAATCCACTGAAGGTCTACTCGTGACCGAGGTGGAACCTGACAGCGAAGCGGCGGAGGCCGGGCTGCGCTCGGGCCACGTCATCACGGAAATCGACCGCCGTCGGGTGGGCAGCCTTCGCGAGGGCCGTGAGGCTGTCGAGGGAGCTGGGAAATCGAAGATGTTGGTCCGGGTCGCGACCCAAGAAGGTAGCCGATATCTCGCGCTCGAAACGGGCGATTGATCGCTCGAGATGGGCGCCGAAACGCCCTGAATGGCGAAGGGCCGGCTTTCATCGAGCCGGCCCTTTTTCATGGTGAAGGGTGAGGTGCGTGACGACGGGTCAGGGCACGCGGAACTGAATGGTCTTGTTGGGGTCGACCGGATCGGGGATCTCGACCGGAGTCCCTGGTGGGATTCCGCGGACGTCGATTTCGCCGGCGTAACCCGGAACCGTGGCGAAACCTTCTTTGCCAGGAATCGGTGTGGCCATGGGCAAATCTTCGAAGACTTCCGGTGCCGGGGGAGCTGGGGTGGATCTGCGTTCCTCCCGCGGAGCGCTGGTGGTCGAGCCCGGGCGGCGCGAGTCAGCCTCCTGGCTGGGCCTTCCGGCACCCGGCGTTTGGGGCGGGCTCCCGGGAGAGGCGGATGAATCGCCGGAAGGAGGCGTTTCGGGCCTGCGACGAAAGATCGGTGCCGGTTCGCTTTCGGGTTCGGCGATTTCAGAGCGGTCGCGCGGTGGGACGGGTTCCAGTTCGAACCGGCGTTCGTTTTCCCGGCGACGTTCGAACTGGCGTTCCTCGTAGGCGTTACGCGGAGGGCCGTCGTCGAAGATGGAACCGCCTGGGGGGCGGACTTCTTCCCGGCTGGCAAACGGATCGAAATCGGGCTCGTCCTCTTCGGGCAGAGGGAGCGGTGGGCGACCGTATTGTTCCCGGATGGCCTCCTCGAGCGAGGTCGGAGGTTCGAAAGGACCGGAGGCGGTGTTTTGCGTTGGATCGTAGGGGATGGCCCGGGGCGGTTCCGACGGGCTGGGGCGGTTCCGTTCGCGCCAAATGGGAGCGGGCTCGCTCGGGCGCCGGCGGAAGGAAGGCGGGAAAGGCGAGCGCTGGTAGGCGAAGTCATCCGCTTCCCGGAAAGGGATCGCGCGAGGAATGATGGCAGTGGATTCGATATCGTCGAGCTCTTCGACAGCCGGGTATTCCGGGTAGGGACTTCGCTGGGCGAAGAGCGGGGCGGGTAGCGTGGCGCACAGGAGGGTTCCCATGAGGAGGAACCGGTGAAAGGCGCGATTCGAAGCTTGGTTCATGTGGGTGCGGGGGTGGTCGAATTCGTTGGCGCGAAGGTCGGGAGAGCCCGGACTTCCCGGGCAAAACTCAGCTTCGCTACTGTTGGACGCAAGGGCAAGGGGTGGGTTGCAGGTGGAAATCGAAGAAATCGCGGTTCCGGCGCCAAGACTAGCGGCCGAAGCAATTCATCAGAAGGGTGGACAGCTTCTGCTCGAGGACCTCGTAGGAGAAGAAGCGTCTGGCGAGGTCGTAGTTCTTTTCGGCCATCTCCGCGGCGAGGGAGGGGGTGGCCAGGACTTCCTGAGCTTGTTCGACCGTGGCTCGCGTGATGAAGTCCTCCATGACGACGGTCTGGAAGCCCTTCGGCCGGATGTCGGAATCGTAGATGGCGTAGTTGTTGACGAGGATCGGTTTGCGGAAATAAACGGCCTCGAGGAAAGCGTTTCCGAATCCTTCGATGGTGGAAGGATAGGTGACGAGGTCGGCGTGGTGGAAGATGTCGGACAAGGAATAGATTTTTCGGCCTCCCGGGGTCTTTCCGCGTTGATCGGCGAGGCGATCGCCACACATGATGGTGTTCACCTCCAGCATTTCTGAATATTCGAGAACGCGCGTCGCGTAGTCGGTGCCCTCATCGCCGGAGGCGTGGGAGATGACGAGGGATGCCGGAACGCCGAGGCGGTGGGTGAGTTCGACGGCGTGTTCGATGCCCTTTCGCTGCACGATTCTCGTGGGCTGGAGGATGAGCTTGTGATCGGCGGGGATGCCGAGTTCCTCGCGGAGATCACTGGCGTAGCCGTCGGGTTCCTGGGGTGGGTTCGCGAAATCCATGACATTGGGGACGATGGCGGCCGCGATGCCGGTGCGCAGGCTGAGCTGCATGACCTGGGAGGAATTGATCACCGCGTGCTGGATGGAAGGTAGCTGCGGCGGGAAGGCCTTTTTCAGATAGTCCGTGCAGGCATTTTGTTGGAAACGCTGCCGTTCCCAATGGAAATCGTGGTGGTGGGCGATGCAGTGCGTTCCGTGTTCGAGGAGGTATTCGGTGATGGCGACCCCGAGTGGGATGTTCAGCGGGATGGTCACGGCGTTTTCCGGGATGACGAGGTCGAGCTGAAAGTGATCGACGAAGTCCCGGAGAGACTGTTTCAGAACGCTTTTGAGGTCATCGCACTTGCGGCTGACCCGCGGTAGTCGGGTGGTGTGTCCGAAGCAGCCCTCGTAGACTTCCCGGACGCCCGGGTGGTTAAAATGGCAGGACGGGACGAGCATGGAGGCTTGGTTGGGCGTCTCCAGTTCGCCAGCCATGAAGAAGCACTCGTGGCCGAGGCGACGGAGGACGTCCGCCCACTTAAAGGCTTCAAGGCTGACGCCGTCCGTTCCGGCGAGACGGGTGGCGACGAAGCCGATGCGTTTGGATTCCATGGGCGTTGAGGCGTTGCTTAATCCTAAAGATTGTCTTCCGGCGAGCAACCTTCCAGTGCGTCGAAGGCGATCGGACGGCGCGAGGATGACGGAATAGAATAGGCGTTGTCGGGAGCGTGGGGTCGTGAGAACATGCTGCGTATGAGCCGTTCCTCGAGTCCCAGCGGCCCGGATCCCCAGCAGGGTGTGGACGATTTGGCGGGCTTGATGGGGCGCGCCTTCCCGGAGAATGCGAAAGCGGGCGACGATGCGAAGCCCTGCGATCTTCCGTTCGAGCAGGCCTGGAACGCATCGGTCCCGACGGAGCTTCGCGAGTTGTTGATCAGCGTGATCGGAAGCGAGGAAGCGGGGAGCGAAAGCGAGGCCGTGAGTGGCGGAAACGGGGTGGCTCACCGGGTCGGTGCGCTGTTGGAGGTCCATTTCTGGCCGTGGCGCGGCTGTGGAAGCCGCGAGTGGGAATTGACCCTGACTCGCGACGAGGCGGAGAGCCTGGCTTCGGGCAAACGGACCGTGCTAGGGCTCTGTCCCTGCCCGGCACCCGGTTGCCAGCGAATGGTGCGGGGGACGTCGCCGTGGTGCCAGGCTCACCGTGCCTTCGTCCAGGAAGACGGCTCGTTCCGCGATCCCAGGGAGCAGGAGTGGAGATTGCGCGAAGCGGAGGAGGCGGACATGGCCCTCCTCAACGCCCACCTCTCGGGGCTGGACGTCGCTGGCGCTGAAGAACGTCCGGTTCCGGATGCGATGCGGCTGTTCGTTCAGCACCTCGACGACATGTTGGGGGCGGTAGAGAGCGGATTGCCGGGGTCGCTGGAGGATCCGGCGTCGGTCCGGTTATGCTACGGGTTTTCCCTTCGGTCGGACCTCAAGACGTGGGAGGTTCAGCAGCACCGGGAACCGGGAGATGGTGGTCCGGACTGGGACATCGTTTTGCACCGGGAAGAGATGGCGGGGATCGGGAGCGGCCAGGTCGCTTCGATCCCGGTCAAAAGGTGCGCGCACCCGGGATGCCCCATGATGATTCGCCGCCGGAGCGGCCGATGCCGCGTCCACGATGTCTGACGGTGAGGTTTTGGAGGGCTCGCGAAGCCATCTCAGCCTTCCAGCGGGGTCAACTCGACCTTGCGGAATTCGACTTCGGCCCCCTCGGCTTGGATGGCGATCTGCCCCTCGGAAACCGAGCTGTTGGTGCCGTGATTCACCAAGTCACCGTTCACTCGGACGATGACTTCCCGGTCGCGGCAGACGATTTCCATCGTGTTCCACTCGCCCAAGGGCTTCTCCGAATCGTCGGTCAGATTGAGGATTCGACGAGACTGACCTTCTTTGCCTCCCCATTCCTGCCCCTCTTTTCGCGGACGGCGTTTCTCCATGTCTGGAACCTCGATGTTTTCGTAAATGCACCAGAAATCGCCGGCATCACCGGCATGCATTTGCACTTCGATGGAGGCCGGGAACATGCCGTAAAGGGCGCGGGGGGTTGAAGCGTGGACGAGAACACCACAATTTCCTGGTTTGCCCGTGAACCGGTATTCCACAAGAAGGCGGTAGTTCGAGTATTTCTCGTCGGTGATCAAGTGACCGCGTGGGGTGCCTTTGCTCACCAACATCCCATCGCGGACGATGAAACTGGGTTCGATGCCGGGATCGTCATCGGCCTTGGGCACGTCGGCGCGCCAGCCGGAGAGGTCCTTGCCGTTGAAGAGGCTGACCGGTTCGGCGGCTTTGACGGCTAAGGTGGGGATGAGTAGGAGGGCGGGAAGCAGGCGACGGAGAAACGTGATCATCGTCCCTTAGCACCGCGCCAAGGCGGCGGATCTTACCGCGTGCTGGTGTGCACCTCGCTTGGAGGGGACCGCATTGGTCTACTCCTCAGACGGCGGAGGGGGAGGGGTGGCCTCTTTCTCCGGCGTTTCTCCCGGCGTCATGGCCCGGAAGAGCTGGTTTCCAATGCTGAGTCCCACGCCCGGGCCAATCCCGGACACGCCGAGGACATCGACTCGTTTGGGGATGAGCCGTTGGAAGATGCGGCGCTTGAGTTCGGCCTTTCGCAGGTCGAGCTGCGCTTCGAGACCCGAGAAAGACTGCTGGATAGCTTTGGACTTCTCGAGCTTCGCACGAACGGAGGCGATCTCCCGTTTGAGCTGGGAGATTTGAGCCTCGAGCTGTTTCCGGGCATCGATGAGCATCACCTGGCGCTGGGTGTTCACCTCTTCAGCGATATTGGTCTCCATGGCGATCTTGGCGTGCTGGAGTTCCAGGGCCTTGCTCCGCGTTTCCTTTCGTGCCTTCCGCATTCTGGATTCCACCTCTTTGATGGCGCTCTCGAGCTTCACCTGCTTGTCCTCGCTCATGGCGTCGATCGTTTTGAGCTGGGTGCGGATCTTCTCGAGATCGTCGATGATGTCGTTTTCCGCCGATGGCATGGTGGCGCGGAAAACGCGAATACCGTAATCTTCGGCGAGGTATTGGTTCAGCGCCTGGATGACATTGTCGATCCGGTCACGGCCGGTGAATTTCACCCGTGCGTCGCGCATGGAGGTGATCATCCGGAGCGTGATATAAGAGGCGTATAGGTTGAGGATCTTCATGATCCCTGCCGGGGTGGTTTTCGAGATGAAGCGGGCGGGATCTTCGATTCGAAAGACCACCTGATTGCTAAGCGCAATGCTTCCGAAGTCCCAGGTGAAATTGGCGTTCTTCAGGTTCACGACTTGGTCGCGGGAGGAGACGAGGAAGGGGATGAAGCGGGCATACCCGAGCAGCCAGTTCCGGCCTTTGGCGGCGCGTCCGGCTGGGCCGCTGAGCGGACTCCCGAACCGGCAGACCACGCCTTCGTAGCCGTCCGGCACGTCCACCTTCGCACGGAAGAGGTAGCCCACTAGGAAGAGCAGGCCGCCGACGAAGAAAAAGAGGAGCGAGAGGAGTTTGGCGTAGCCGGGAAGCAGAACGAGGATCAACAGGCCCAGGAAGATAGGGCCGATGCCGGAGAAGTCGCGGCGATCGGGAACGAACGACAGGATTTCCTCCTCATTGATGCCGGCGAACTTGTCCAGGGACTCCTGCATCGCCCCACGCTGGACGACGCGGTTCATCCGTTCCCGGACGGCGCCCTCGACCTTCGACATGCCCAGCGCGAATTGTCCTTCAGCGAGTTCCTGGGCGTCATCTCTCAGGTTGCCGGCGGCGTCGTAGACTTGCTGCTTGATGTTCATGGGAGCCTTCGGTTGCGGGGGATTCAGTCTTCGAGACCGACCTCCATGTCGGCTTTGCGGGCGATCTCATCGATCTTTCTGCGGACGTTTTCAGGAGAGTAATCGTCGGTGGAAATGCCCGAGGCCGAAGTGATGCCGCCGAGGGCCTCCTGGGTGTCGGCCATGGCGTCCTCGACTTGGAAGGCGTTCGATCGCGCTTCGAGAGCGAGCAGGTCGCTCTCCATCGAAGAATAGTCCGAGGCGTTTTCGGCCTGCTGCCGGAGACGGTCGAAAGCGCGCTGGGTGCCGCTGGACTCGAGCATGCGGTCGATGAGGTCGATGCGCGGGAGCAGTTGGCCGTCCTGGAAGCCGTCGACGACGACGTGCTCAATCCGTGGCACGAGGTGGGGGATCTCCTTCTCCAGCCAGTCGAGGAGGTCCTGGACTTCGCTCATGTAGCGCTCGAGTCCGGCGGTGTCGATGACCTTTGCCTGGACCTGAGCGATGATGGCGTCGATCGATGCCAGTTGGGGATTGAGTATGGCTTGCTGGGCGTTCTCCATCGCGATGCTCTTGGCCTGAACGATGGCCCGCTCATTCGACGGGTCGCGCAGCGTCGCCGTGATCGATTCGATTTCTTTGATGATCTTCTGAATCTCCAGGACGCCGATCTGTTTGTCGGCGACGTTGGCGGAAATCTCTTCGCTGATCTCTTCCTCGGTGATTTCCTTTAGGGTATCGGTGGATTGTTCCAGACGCGTGATGGAGTTGGCGAGCGGGAGGGCTAGGCTCTTGAGATAAGCTTCGCTTGTGGAGTTCCCCAGTGGTAGGTGGTCGATGATTTCGATCCCATAGGTCTCCGCCAGCCGCCGCAGGCCTTCGATTACTTCTCGGCGTCTGGGTGCTTCAGGTTCCGTTAGGTCGAAACTCGATACGTCCATTTCGTCGATCTCGGTCAATTCACTGAGGAACTCGATGGTCAAATCGGTCTGCCCCAGCTGTTCGAGTTTCTTGCTGACGTTTTCCTTGTTCTCTTGTGAGGTCCGGACCTCCTCGATGAGGAAGCGATTGAAGTCCTTCGCTTCGACGCCAATGATGAGATCCTTCAGGATACTCTCGTAGGAACGTTTCAGCTGTTGAACGAATTTCTCGAGACCGCCTTCCACCAGCAATCGATAGGTGTCGGTCACGCGGAAGATCAGCGCTCCGCGGAACGTCAGGCTGATGTTGTCCCTGGTATTCCCTTCGACTTCCGGCATCTCGACGGCGATGGGCTTGGTCGAAACCACGGCGTAGGGGTGGACGCGCCAGTCGAAGATCAGGGCGCGTTCTCCAGCCCGGACGGTTTTGACGATCTTCTTGTAGCGGTCGAAATGAATCTCGGCGCCCGGCAACCCCGGATAGATGCTGGATTTCAGCGTGCTCACGGCGAAGTAGGCGAGGTAGATGGCGATGGATAGCAGCCAGCTCGTCCACGAGAAGAGCGACCACTGCTGCATGGCGATCAACCATTCGGGGTCGCCGAAGCCGACGGGGAGCCAGGCGAAGGGCTGGCGCATGAAATAGAGCGATAGAATAAGGACGAGACCGAGCGAGCGGAGGATGAGCGGAACGATTCTCAAGCCAAGGCCGCCGATGTAGCAAATGGCGATGGTGCGTCCCTCGCTATCTTGTTTTCCGACGAGCCGCATGGCTTCATCGTAACTGGCGCTCCATTCGGAAACACCCATGCGATCCTGAAATTGAAGTCGAGCCATGGTGTTATTAACTAATTAACACGTAATATTTAGTGATCAATATAAAATTCATGACACGTATGAAGGGATGATGGCGGTAAGAGCCATCAGGTCCTATTACAAAAGCTCCCTTCCTCTATAGCGGAGCCGCCATCGGGTTGCGGCGGCTGAAGCGGAACGGGCGGCCTACTTCGATGCCGGAGTGGGCATCAGGATGAGGGCCGGGAAGTCGGCGGTGCGAACCAAGGCCTCGAGAGCATCCATCCGCTCATCGGGACAGGCGGCGCCCGGGATGGCGATGAGCGCTTCGGCCCCGGCACGGCGCATGCGTTCGAGGAGGTGGGCCGGTTTCCAGAGGCCGCTGAGTTCGTAGACGGCGTCGCCGGTCTCCAAGGATGGATGGGCGTGGCCGGCTGGGAGGAAGAAGGCGAGCCGGCCTGGAGCCTCGAGAGCTTTCGCGGTTTCCCTGGCGTTGGCGATGGCCTCCGCATTCAAGCCGTCGAGGGTGAGGACAGCGGTCACGGCGGTGGGCTGACGGGCGGCGGGGGAGGGGTTCCGGACGATGAGGACACGCTTTGTCCGGGGCTGCAGGAGTTGACGAAGGTGTTGGGATTCGAGTCCGGCGAGGGCGAGCCAATCCTCGGGATCACTGCCTTGGTCGAGGACTTCGGAGACCCGGCCACGAACGAGCTGCACGGACCAGGCGAGGGGTTGACTCCGGGTGGCGGACACGAGCATGGATTCGACCCGGGCTTGGAGGGCGCGCAGTTGGCTGTCGAGCTCCGAGGCATCGAAGGCGCAACTGACGGCCGAGGTCAGACCGGTCTCCCGCGCGAAGGGATAGCGGCAGGCGCGCTGAAGCCGCTCGTCATCGATGAGGATGGCCTCGAGGCGGGCGTCGAGCCGGCGGGCGAGGGAGACCGCACCTTCGAGGAAGCGGGCGAGTTCCCGCTGGTCCCCGGGTTCGACCAAGAGCACGAGGCGTCGGCTAGTCATAGCGAGGGTTCTCCCGGTGCCGGCGGTTCGAGATCGCCGTTTTCATCGTCACGGTCCCCGGCATCGCCGTCCTTACTTTTCCGCGGGGCGGCGACTTTGGCAAAGGATTCGAGGGCGGCCTCGACTCGGCCGAAGAGCGAATCGGGCGGGAAATGACCGTCCGGTCCCCGTTCGCCAGCCGGGACGCCGGTCAGGAGTTCGATGCCGTGAGCGATCGACGTGACGCCGTAGACATGGAATTGGCCAGCGGCGCAGGCGTCGACGACTTCCTGACGAAGCATGAGGTGTTTCACGTTCGAATCCGGGATCAGAACGCCCTGCGTTCCGGTGAGTCCCCGCTCGCGGCAGACCTCGAAAAAGCCTTCGACCTTCTCGTTCACCCCACCGATCGCCTGGACATCGCCATGCTGGTTGACGGACCCCGTGACGGCCAGATCCTGGCGGAGCGGAATCCCGGAGATGGAGGAGAGCAGGGCGTAGAGTTCGGCCGACGAGGCGCTATCGCCGTCGACTCCGCCATAGCTTTGTTCGAAAACGAGCGAGGCGGAGAGGGCGAGCTTGCTGGCGCGGCAGAACTGACCGGCCAGGTAGCCGCTGAGGATGAGCACGCCTTTGGAATGGAGTTTTCCGCCGAGTTTGACTTCCCGTTCGATATCGACGACGCCGCGCGCCCCAGGGCGGGTTCGCGCGGTGATGCGGGTGGGCTGACCGAAGCTGGCATCGCCGAGGCTGAGGACGGAGAGGCCGTTGATTTGGCCAACGGCCGTCCCGGAGGTGTCGATGAGGACGGTGCCCTCGGTGATGACTTCGAGGGACCGTTCGCGGAGGCGGCCGCTGCGGTGCCGGCGCTTCTCGATGGCCGTTTCGACGGCCGTGCGGTCGATGTGGGCCGAACCGGCTTCATGAGCCCAGTGGGCGGCTTCGGCCATAAGCTGCTGGAGGGAATCGAGATGGAGGCTGAGCTTGTCCGCATGACCGGCCTGACGGGCGCTCTCCTCGATCACGCGGGCGACGCCGCCGGCATCGAGGGGCGGGAGTTCTTCGCGACGCGCAATGTCGGCAATGAGCCGGGCGTAGAGCTCGCCGTGCTCCTCGGTCCGGGCCATGTCGTCGTCGAAGTCGGCAGCAACGCGGAACAGTTTCGGAAAATCGGGATCGTAGGAGGAAAGGAGGTAGTAGAGCATGCGATCGCCGACGAGGACGATCTTGACGTCGAGCGGGATCGGATCGGGTTCGAGCGTCACGGTGTTCACCAATCCGTAGGCCTGCCCCAGCGACTCGATGCGGATGTGGCTGGCCTTCAGCGCTCGTTTGAGCCCTTCCCAGGCGTAGGGCTCCATGAGGAGC
>CAZCRA010000056.1:12762-21996 GCA_964500945.1 uncultured Verrucomicrobiales bacterium
GGTAGCCGCCGTTGGCCCGGTGCAGCGCCCCGGCGCGGATGAGGGTGAAGTCGGTCGAAAGCGCGCCCATTTCGCTGAGATGCTCGATTCGTCCGACGAGATTCGAGAAGCTCGGGTTCTCCTCGAAGACCACGGGAGCGCAGTCGAGGTCCGAGTGATCGACGAGAAGATTGACGCGGTAGGGGCGGAACGGGTCGCCATCGTCGCGCATCGGGCCGGGGAGCAAACCGGCGAGGGCGGGAGGGACCTGGTTTTCACCCTGTTGAGCACGGGCCTGGAAGACCTGGGCGTTTTCGAGAACATGCTCCAGGACCTCGTCCAGGTAAGCGACGATTCTGGGTTCGCTGGCGTAGCGGTGGCGGACCTCTTCGATGAGCAGGCGAGCGGCGCTTTGGGTCACCTGGCGATTGATCTCCTTCAGCTGCCGCTGGAACTGACGCCGCCACTTGGGCACCTGCTGAACGATTTCCTCGACCTCCTTCTGGATTTCCTCGATGGTTTCCTCGATGCTCTTCCGCTCGTCTTGCGGAAGCTGCTCGAAGACCTCGGGATCCATGACTTCCCCGTCTTTCAACGGGGCCAGCGAGATGCCGCGTGGGGTTTTGAGGACAGCGATGTTCTTGGCCGCGGCGTGTTCGCGCAGTTCTTCGAAGTGGCGTTGTTCCTGTTCGGTGAAGCTCTGCTGGAGCTGCTGAAGCCGGGAGCGGTATTCGTCGCTCTCGAAGGCGCTGGCGATGGCGCTGGCGAGGTCCTCGACGAGCTGTTCCATGTCGTCCCGGAAACGCCGGCCCATCCCAGGCGGAAGGGCGATGGCTTTCGGGCGCCGGGTGTCGTCGAAATCGTTGACGTAAATCCAGTCCCGGACGCCGGTGCAGGAGCGCTGTTGGCTGGCCTGTTCAAGGAACTGCGTGAGGATGAATTGAGGGTCCATCTCGCGACTCCCGATGGCGAACAGATTGAAACCCTGTCGCCGGATGGAGAGTCCGAAATCGAGGGCGCTGATGGCGCGGTCCTGTCCTGGAAGCGAGGTGAGCGGTGCCAGGGCTTCGGTCGTGGCGAAATCGAAGCGGGTGGCGGAGCAGGATTTCCGCAGGAGAGCGGGCTCTAAGGGCGGAGGCAGGCTCATAATACCACGCTAGGATGGAACGGGGTGGATTTCCAGGGCAAACGGGTGGGAATCGAGCTTCCAAAGTCCGCGAGCGTCCTGCGAGACAAGTTCGTTGCAATAGTGAGCGAGACCGTTTTTTCAAGTTCAAGGCGCGAGGAACGAGTTGAGCAGGCTGGGTGAGCGACGAGCAACGCCTGCTTTGTTCGCTGCACCTTCCTTCTCATCTCGAGATGGGGTAGGCGTTGCTGACGCTGTTAATTGCCGGTGACCTCCATCCTAGCAAACAGCGCATGGACCTGAGCGCCCGTCACAGTGGCGGTCACAGGGGTCATGCCGCCGTGCGGAAGGGGCTTGGGAAAAGGTTGACGCTTGTGCCCTCCACGTTTGCAGCCCCATCATCGTGGAAGGTAACTAAGTCGGTTGACCACTGATAGGTAGCAAAAGCAGGATCCGTGACTGGTGCGACGCCTGCGCGAAGCCGAACCACAGACGCTATCCGGCGTTGCCTCCAACCGTTCGTTAGCTCAAGATTTTCTTCTACCGTCATGTATTGGGCAAGGAATTCGGGGAGGTGGACGGCGTCGTTCGTGCCAAGCGAAGGCCTTACATACCGGTTACTCTCTCCCGGGATGAAGTCGATGCCTTGTTAGCCCACCTTGCGTCTCCGTTCCGACTGATCGGCCAATTGCTCTACGGCTGCGGCCTGCGCCTATCCGAGTGCCTGGAGTTGCGGATTCAGACCCTCAATCTCGATCACCGGCTTCTGACCGTGCATGATGGAAAAGGGCAAAAAGACCGCACCGTTCCGCTGCCCGAAACGCTTCTCCCGGATCTCCGGCGGCAAATGGAGACTGTGAGGCTTCAGAGCGAAATGGATGCTAAATCCAACGCAGCCTATGCCGGCGTGTTTTTGCCTGCGCAGCTGGAACGGAAGTACCCCAAGGCGCCGCGATCCTACACCTGGCACTGGCTGTTTCCGGCCCGGGAGCTGACGCGCATGCCTGAGTCCGGACAGCTGCGTCGCTATCACTTTCATCCCACGCCGGTGCAATCAGCCATTCGGCAAGCTGCAGAAGCGGCCGGGATTGCGAAGCGCGTCACCCCACACACGCTGCGTCACACGTTCGCCAGCCACTTGCTGATGGCCGGGTATGATTTGCAGACCATCCAGAAGTTACTGGGGCACAGCCAGATTACGACCACGATGATTTACCTCCAAACGGTGCCATCCATCACCTTGAAGGAGGCGAAGACCCCGCTGGATCTCTCAAAGGACAAGCTGAGACGATGATGTGGTGCGTTGGAGAACGAATGCCAGAGAGGCTGCTGGCTCTCCAAATGCTCCGTTCCGCCGATCCGAGACCTGGAGGGGGTTCGAAGCACCACGGTTGATTCCCTAGCCGAATACCCGGAGTCAGTTCCAGAGACGGCGGTCGAGTGAGCGGAAACCGATGGCTTCGAGGACGTGGTTTTCACCGATGGGATCCTGGTGATCGAGGTCGGCTAGGGTACGGGCGACTTTGAGGATGCGGTGATAGGCTCTGGCGCTGAGTTGGAGATCGTCCATGGCCTCGCGAAGGAGGGTTTGGCAGGCGGCGCTCAGGCTGCAATGGCGTTCGATGTCCTTTGGAGACATGGCGGCGTTGCTATTGACTGCGGGCGAGGCGTGGAAGCGGGCGGCCTGACGCCGACGGCAGTCGAGGATGCGCTCGCGCACCGTGGCGGAGGACTCGCCTGGGCGGGCGGATGAGAGTTCCTCGAAGGGAACGGCGGGGACCTCGACCTGGAGATCGATTCGGTCCAGAAGCGGGCCGGAGATCTTCGAGCGGTATTTTTCGATCTGGGGACCGGAACACTGGCACTCCCGTCTGGGGTCGCCCAGGTAGCCGCAGGGGCAGGGGTTCATGGCGGCCACGAGCATGAATTGGGAGGGGAAGGTGTAAGAGCCGGCGGCGCGGGAGATAGTGACTTTTCCGTCTTCGAGCGGCTGGCGCATGACCTCGAGGGTGCTGCGCCGGAATTCGGTGAGTTCGTCGAGGAAGAGGATTCCGTGGTGGGCGAGACTGACTTCACCTGGGGAGGGGTAGCTCGTGCCGCCGAGGAGGCCGGCATCGGAGATCGTGTGATGCGGGCTGCGGAAAGGGCGGGTGGTGAGGAGTCCCTGACTGGGGCCGAGGATGCCGGCGACGCTGTGGATCTTGGTGGTTTCGATGGCCTCGGTTTCGGCCATGGGCGGCATGAGGGTGACCATGCGTTTGGCCATCATCGATTTCCCGGTGCCGGGAGGGCCAGCGAGGAGCAGGTTGTGAGCGCCCGCGACGGCGACTTCGAGGGCCCGGCGGACGTGGGACTGACCTTTGACCTCGGAGAAATCGAAGGGGTAATCGGTGGCGGTTTCGAAGAGAGAGGCGCGATCGATGGTGAGCGGGCGGATGCCGCTGTTGCCGCGCAGGAGATCGACGGCGGCGGACAGGGTGTCGGCGGGATAGAAGTAGATGCCCTCGACGCAGGCGGCCTGAGCGGCGTTTTCCCTGGGCAGGATGATGGCACGGCGGCCGCGTTCACGGGCTTCGAGAGCCATGGAGAGGGCGCCTTTGACGGGGCGGATTTCGCCGTTGAGGGCCAGCTCACCGGCGATGGCGCACTTTTCGAATGCGTCCTCGGGGAAGAATCCGGTGCCGGCAAGGGCGACGACGCCGAGAGCGATGGGGAGGTCGAAGCTGGGGCCTTCTTTTTTGAGGTCGGCGGGGGCGAGAGAGACGGTGGTGCGACGTTTTGGGACGCGCAGGCCGGAGTTGGCGATGGCGGTGAGGACGCGATCGCGGCTTTCGCGGACGGCGGCGTCGGGGAGGCCGACGAGGATGAACTTGGGGTTTCCAGCGCCTTCGTTGACCTGGATTTCCACCTCGACGGCATCGATGCCCTGGAGGGCGGCGCTGTAGACCTGGCTAAGCATGGTTTACACTAGCCAAGATCGAGGGGCGTCCAGGGTCAAGATTCGTGACGAAAACGGAAGGGGATGGCATGGGAACCGCTTTGATTTGGGGGTGATCGGGTGGAGGAAGCGGCCAAGGGGTCATGAATTTCCGCAAGCCTGAAACAAAACTCTTGTCGGAAACGAGCGATTCTGGGAGAATATGTTGAACGAAGCGGTCTCGGGCACGGTCTATGGGTTGGTCGGGATGGCTTTGCGCCACGGACGGCCAGGGTATTGGCCTTTGGTTAAGCTCTTCCGTCAAACCCAGAACAACCACAAACCTAATCTAAACGACTGCCGGAACCCGGACGAAGACCGAACAAGCCGATCCAGGCGAGCTTTTTGCTGGTCATGGGGCGGTGAATGGCGTATAAGCGCCGCCCGACCTCTACTGGCCTAGCCACTTAGGGGAAGAGTTGGCGGTTCGCCCAAAACGAAACGTTTTGCGCTTGGATTTGATGGCCGGATCACGCGAAGACGGATCATCGCCCACGGATGGGTTAATTTGAGAAGAGGGATTCAGAGAACGATTTCCAAAGACGCACAGACGCATACCCACACAGACAAACAAATTCGCACCCAAATTCGCACCCTTCGTCCTCTACTCTGACCCACGTTCCTGACCCACGTTCGAAAGTGGGTCAGGAGGGTGGAGAGGGTGGAGTTCGAAGGGACCCAACGAAGCCTGCCGATAAACGGATCAGGAGATTCTCGTGAGGAAGTGAATGAAGACCTAGACTAAAAACGACAACTCAAAACACGACTCGGAGACACGCCATGTCAAATTTAGAACTCGACGGCGGAATTAAGATTTACCTGCGGGAGATTGGGAAGACGCCGCTTCTCACCCGTGAAGAAGAGGTCGAACTGGCCGATCGGATCAAGCAAGGGGACGCGGAGGCCCGGGCGCACATGATCCGGGCCAATCTTCGCCTGGTGGTCAAAATCGCGCAGGACTATGCCAATTATGGTCTTCCGCTGCTGGATCTGATTTCCGAAGGGAACATCGGCTTGATGAAAGCGGTGGAGCGGTTCGATCCGAACAAGGGCGGCAAGCTGTCGACCTACGCGGCCTGGTGGATCAAGCAGTCCATCAAGCGAGCCCTGGCCAACCAGTCCAAGACGATCCGGCTTCCGGTGCACATGGTCGACAAGATCTCGAAGATGCGCCGGCTCGCGATGGTGCTGGCGGAAGAACTGGGCCGTGAGCCGACCGACGAGGAGTTGGCGGAGGAAATCGGGATCGACCGGGCGAAACTGGCGCATCTCAAGGCGGCTTCGCTTCGTCCGGCTTCGCTCGATGCTCCGATCAGCGACGACGACAACACGGAGTTCGGTGAGATCATCGGTGACGATCGTGCTCAGACGCCGCTGGAATTGCTCTCCCACAAGAACATGCACCACCAGTTGGATGGCCTGCTGGGCGTGCTGGACGACCGGGAGCGGCGTATCATCGACGCGCGCTTCGGCCTGAATGGAGAGAAGCCGAAGACGCTCGAGGAGGTGGGACAAGAATTCGGCGTCACGCGGGAGCGGATTCGGCAGCTTCAGAACATTGCGCTGAAGAAACTGCGTCGAGCGCTGCAGAAGCGGGAGGATCCGGGCCCAAAGCCGGCCGCGGGCTTGACTCCTAACCTCGCCGCCACGCGCGAGAAAGTCAAAGCCCGCCAGGAATCCGACGATCTCGACGACGACGACGAAATCGACGATGACCTCGTTCTCGATGAGGGCGATGAGATGGTCGCCGAGGACCCGCCGGTGGCTGAGCAGGACGAGGAGGAACCGAAGCCCACCCCGAAAAAGGGCAAAGGAAAACCGGGAAAGCCGAAGGCCCGGAACGGGAAAGCGGGGGCGGAGATTCGTGAACCGGACGAGGCGCTAAGCGCCTGAGTGCTGATTCGCGAATGCTTTCGCTCGACCGATCCGTTTCCGGGCCCACACTGGTTCGTTTTCCGACAGCATCCCTCGCAACCGCGCCTGTCCCGGCGCAGGGCGAGGCATGGTGTTCTGTGTGGTTTTGCGCGTCGTGCGGAAGACCTCATCCTGCCAAGTGCCACTCCGGCTAGGGCCGTGAGCCCCACCAGTCGGTTCCGGGACTGAAATCGTCTTCGAGAAACCGGGCTGCCTGGGATTCGAGCCTCGGTAAGATTTCGTCCCGCATGGCCGCAGCCTGGCGCGCGGCCTCGTTTTCCGAGAAGGCGGGGTTCGGGGAACCAAACCTTGCATCCGTGGCTTCAAGCCAACCGGACAGCCTGGCCTGAAGGTCCGCCACTCGTTCCGGGTGGTTCCGGGCGACGTCGGTGCTTTCGCCGGGATCCGACGAGAGGTCGTAGAGTTCGACCCGGTTGTCCTCGTGATAGCGGATTAGCTTCCAGCCTTCGGCTTGGATGATCGAGGATGGCTCGCCGCCCTGGTTTCCGTAGTGCGGGTAATGCCAGAACAGCGGGCGGTCAGGTGGAGGCGTGCCCTGGAGGAGGAGAGGGGCCAGGCTCGTCCCGTCAAAGCTGGGTGCGGGTTCAGGATCGATTCCCGCCAACTCGAGGAGCGTCGGGAAGAAATCCGCGCCGGTCACCGGCACATTGGACTCGAGGCCGGCGGCGATTTTTCCGGGCCAAGCGATGTGAAACGGGACCCGGAGTCCACCTTCCCACTGCCTTCCCTTTCCGCCACGCAGCGGCAGGTTGGAGGTCGCTTTGCCGTCTCCGGCGGAAACGCCACCGTTGTCGGAGGTGAAACAGACGATCGTTTCATCCGTGAGACCGAGTTCATCGAGGGTTTGGAGAACGATGCCCACGGCCCGGTCCATGCCCTCGACCATCCCGGCATAGACGGGGTGATCCTGGACCTGGCGGACGGGGAGGGTGCGGTCGATCTGGAAACGATGATCCGGTGTGGGGATCGTGGCCGCGGCCTTGTCGCGGTATTTTCTCCAGACGGGTTCCGGAGTCTGAATGGGAGCGTGGACGGAGTAGAAGGCCAGGCAGGCGAAGAACGGCTGAGTCCGGTCCTGACGAATGAACTCGGCGGTCTCACGACCGAGTCGAAGTGGGAGCCACTCGCCGGGCGGGCCGTCCGGGAGTTTGGAATTTCGGTAGGGCGAAAAGAAGCCTCCTGGCGGCGTGCCCCAGTGACGGCCACCTCGGTTGAGGTCGAACCCATGGTCTTCCGGGGTCGAGCCGTCTCCGCCAAGGTGCCATTTGCCGGCGTAGGAGGTGGCGTAACCGGCGTCGCGAAACGCTTCGGCCACGGTGAGCTCGGCGGCGGGAAGGGCTCTGGTGTATTGAGGGGGAACCAGGCGAGTATTCCGTTTCCAGGCCTCTCCGGCGCGATCGCCGATGTAAGTGGTGATGCCGGAGCGAACCGGATATTTGCCGGTCATGAGGCTGGCACGCGACGGGCTGCAGACCTGACAGGTGGCATAACCGCGAGCGAAACGTCGGCCGGAGCGGGCGAGCCGGTCGATATTTGGTGTTTCGTAGAAGGCGCTTCCTTCGACGCCCAAATCGCGCCAACCGAGATCGTCCGCGACGATGAAGAGGACGTTGGGGCGTTTGGATTCGGCGGAGGCGACGCCCGCGACGGCGAGAAGAGGCAGGAGAATGCGAAGCATCCCCTCAATCAGCCGGATTCAGCGACGCAGAACAAGCGAAAAGCGGGGGCGGCTCAGTTGGCCGAGTGCCTGCGGCGGGTGAGCATGAACTGGTTTCCCTCCGTGTCGGCGCACATGGCGAGGTGGGGAGGCTCATCTCCCTCGGGCTGAGGTTCACGGCGGAGCGTTCCGCCGGCCGCGACGACCTCGGCGGCGCCGGTGACGACATCGGGAGTTTGAAAAGCCAAACCGGTCCAGGTGGGTTTGCCCTCGCCGCCGCCGTGGATGCCGAGGATGGAGCCGGCAATGTCGAGGGTGCAGATGGCATCGTTCCGCTGGCGGACGGTGGCACCGAAGACGTTGGTGTAAAACTGGACGGCGCGATCCATGTCCGCGGCCCAAATGACATAACTGGTGTGCTCGACTTTCATCGGTTGGTTCAGGAGCCGGTGGCCGGGGCGGGCGAGGTTTTCTCCAGCTGTTCGAAGTAGTCGATGGTCTTGGCGAGGCCGTCGGCGAGAGGCACGGTGGGTGCCCAATTCAAGAGGTCCTTAGCCAGGGTGATGTCGGGCTGCCGCTGGAGGGGGTCGTCGACGGGGAGGGGTTTTTCGATCATGGGCGAAGCGCCGCGGGTGAGGCGGAGGACGTGCTCGGCCAATTCCCGGATCGTGAACTCGGAGGGATTCCCGATATTAATGGGACCGGTGACGCCTTCGGTGTTCATGAGGCTGACGATGCCGCGCAAGAGGTCGTCGACGTAGCAAAACGAGCGGGTTTGCGAGCCGTTGCCGTAGATCGTGATGGGTTCGCCGCGGAGGGCCTGGATGATGAAATTCGAGACGACGCGCCCATCGTCGGGGCTCATGCGGGGGCCGTAGGTGTTGAAAATGCGCACGACGCGGATGTCGACGCCGTTTTGGCGGTGGTAATCGAAGAAAAGGGTTTCGGAGCAGCGTTTTCCTTCATCGTAACAGGCGCGGGGGCCGATGGGATTGACGTTTCCGCGGTAGGTTTCGGGTTGGGGATGGACGTCGGGATCGCCGTAGACCTCGGAGGTGGAAGCGAGCAGCACGCGGGCCTTGATGCGTTTGGCGAGGCCGAGGACGTTGATGGCTCCCATCACGGACGTTTTGATCGTTTTGATGGGGTTATATTGATAGTGGATGGGCGAGGCGGGGCACGCCATGTGATAGATTTGATCCACTTCGACCTTGAAGGGGTCCGTGACATCCCATCGCATGAATTCGAAATCGCGGTGGTCGAGGAGGTGGTGGATGTTGCGTTTCGAGCCGGTGAAAAGGTTATCGAGGCAAATCACCTCGTGGCCTTGGCCGATGAGGATGTCGCAGAGGTGGGAGCCGAGGAATCCGGCGCCGCCGGTGACGAGGATGCGCATGGGGTGGGAGCGGTTTGAGGTCGGGCAGGGCCGTTTAGCCTGTCTTAGTGGAACACAATTCTCCCGGAAGGCAACCCAAACTATGGGGGACCTCTAACAGCCTGTTGAGAAACCCTGCACTGCGCCGAAGAGACCGGGTTTGTGGGTTGGAAGTCAGGCTTTGC
>CAZCRA010000057.1:0-13805 GCA_964500945.1 uncultured Verrucomicrobiales bacterium
GCCGGTAACGCGCGTGACAAGGTCCTCTACTATGCCACCCTTGGTATCGCCGGGGATGACCACACCGCCCTGCGCGAGGAGCTGGTCCGCCTCGAACGGCGCGCGGAAGAAGCCGAGGACAAGGCGGCAAACCTCGCCCTGGCCTCGTTCCTGCCGGCCGCCGCCTACCTTTTCCTGCCCGTCTCTCCCACCGCGCGTCCGGGCCTGCGGCGGCGCAGGCGCGCCCGGCGGCTCCTGCCTCTGTCCCTCATCGCCCTCGCCGCTGGCGTCAGCTTCCCCATGCTCAGCGCCGTCACCGCCGTCGACCTGCCGGTGGCCGGCAAGGTCGTCCTTGAGTCACAGTCCAAAAGCATCCTCTCCGCCATCGCCCACCTCTGGCACACGGACCCCCTCCTCTCCTCCCTTATCGCCCTCTTCAGCGTGGTCACGCCCGTCGCCAAGCTCGCCCTCCTCGGCCTCCTCACCCAGCGCGAGGACGCTCCCCGCCTGCACGCCTGGGTCGAGCGTGTCGGTCGCTGGTCCATGACCGACGTTTTCGTCGTCGCCCTCCTGCTCACCTTCCTCTCCCTCAGCACCCGCAACGAAAACACCGCCCACATCGAACTCGGCCTCTACTTCTTCGCCGCCGCCGCGCTGCTGCCCCTCGCTGCCATGGAAATCCTGCCCGAAGCCAAACGCACCATCGTCCACCCACTTCAACCATGAACTACGACCGCCTCGCCGTCTACTGCGACGTCTCTCCCAACGCCGTCATTGAGGTCAGCCTGCCGACCGTCGCCGACTACCTTGCCTTCCTGTACCGGATTGCGCGAACCGGCGGCCACACTCCCGAAGAGGAGATCTTTGTGGAAAATCTTGCCGCCGCTATGGAGGTTGAGTCCACCGTCCTCCAGAATGCCGTCCGCCAATCACAGAATCGAGGCGAAGGCGTCCGCGAGGCTGCGGTGCGTCTGCGGGCAACGCCTCTGCGCGAGAGCGCCTATTTCGATGCCTGCCATCTGGTCCGCCTCGACCGGGAGGTCTCGGCGGAGGAGCGGCACGCGCTTGCCGAGGCCGCAGCGGGACTTGGGTTAAGCCGGGATTTTGTGGAAACGGCTGGCCAGCTTGCTGCCCGGCAGGAACGGTTCCTGCACGCCTTCTGCCTCCTCGCCGATCAGCCCGACCCGCTCGACCTCTGGCCCGTTTATCTTCAAGAGGGCCTGCGCCAGTCGGACCGGCAACGGCGGATCATCCTGCCCGATCCGGACTTGACCCCCCTTGACGAGCGCATCGCCGTCCTCGCGCTCATCCTCAAGCTCGCCGGCGTCGGCTGGCGACGCTCGGCCAAGGAGTCCGTCGTCCAGAACCTTTCCCGGTTCCTCGAACTCGGTACACCCGACCAGGACCGGGCGTTGCTCCAAACATGGAGCCTGGCAAGCTCCCTGCAGGGACTCGCCGATTGCATCCAGTCTCGTCCGCTGCAATTGATCGCCCTGGGTGACGCCTATCGCGTCTGCCTCAGCGATACGCAGATCAGCGACTTCGAGCGGATCCTGCTGGACGAGCTGGCCAGGAATTTCGGCCTGGATCCAGCCCTGACGGAACAATTCATCGAACTGACCTACGACGAGGCGGCGTTCCGCGAGTCCGTAAGACAGCTTAGCCAACCGAGCCCCGTGGTAAACCGATGAAGGCGTTCGAGGACACGGACACCCGCACGGCGGCGGAAGCGGGCCGAATCTTGATGGAGGCCCATGCGGATTGGCTTTCCCCGAAACTGGCGGCGTTTTCCGAGTCTGTTCACTCGGTTGCCGCCGCCTTTGCGGAATTGGTGTGCCTTCCACCCCCGGAACCGCATCTCCTCATCGTCCCGCGGGACACCGGCGCCTTCCTTCCGTTTCGGCGCAACACCGGAGGAGGCGGCACTGAAAACCGGGAAGACGGGATCGCGGCCGTCCTCTCGACGCTGCGGGACGCCTGGAGCGAAGAGACTGCCTTTTCCGGATACCTGCTGCCTGCGGAGGGCTCCGGGCAACCGTTTTGTCTGGCGCTTGCACTCCGGATCGGAGGCTGGGAAAACAACCAGCCCTTCCACGGGCTCCTCGGCCTTGTCTGGCCCGGCGTTCCAAGCGGTCGCTTCCCGTTCCCGGTACCCGACCTTCCCGGCGGCCTTCCCGGGGATGAGACGTTTCGATCGCTCGCGCTTCCGCCCCGGTTCGAGCGGACGACAGAACGTTCACGAACCTGGATCGCCTTTCCCGCCCGCATCCGCCATCGTCCTGAATGGAACGAACTGGAGGCCGCAGTGGCGGTCCTGTCGGAAGCCGGCGCGAAGATCCTCGACCGCCTCGTCCCAATCCTCGGCGACGCCGCCTGGAAATCCATGGCCCGCCGCGTCATGCACGAGCTCTCCCGCACCGTGGCCATGCCGCAGCCGATGCTCGAGGAGGCGGGCAAGGCGCTCAACTCGGCCCTCGGTGCCATCCGCCGGGCGCAGTTACCCGCCGAAAGCGGGCTTGAAGACAAGCTGGTCCGCCACCTCAAGACAGTCGACAACAACCTCAAGGAGTTGGAGGGCGACCACGCCTATATCCTGAGCAAGGTACGCTGGTTCTTCTACCTGGTCGCCGAGGAGCTGCGCGCCGAGGCTCCGGAGACCTCCCGCCTGCACGAAGTCCTCAAACAGGCCGTCGAGTCTCTCGGTTGCGCCATGGATACCGACAGCGTGATCGAGAACCCGGAACACCCCCTCTGGCAGGCACGCCTGAAGCTTCCCCGGCTCTTCCCGCAGCATTGCCTGGAGGCCTTTATCAGCAACAGCTTCCTTCGCCGCGAAGCCATGCAACCCGTCCGCTTCTCGATCGGGGAGGACGGTCTGGGTGCCACGCTTTGCTGGACCAACCGGGCCGACGCGGACAACGCCGACCGGCTCGCTTCCGAGCTGGCGAAGCCGCCGGTCGCCCGCTCCTTCGGCCTTCGCATGACAGACGCGATCTCCACCACCTTTTTTGACGCGCCGCTGGAAATTCGCCTGGAACCCTCGCCGGACGGCGCTCTGGTGCGCCATCGCCTCCCTATCCCGTCGCCGCTGCTGCAACCCGCGCCGGACGGACAGACAAATGTTTCCGCCCCAGAGCCTGACTGATACCCAAATGAGCAAAACCGAACCATCCAAGCCGACAATCTGGATCCTCGACGACCAGTGGCGCTCTGCCCTGACCAAAATATCGTGGTTCTTCAGCTTCACCGAAGCCGCTTTCCCTGCACCCAAAAAACCGGACGCCCTCACGGCGCTGGATGCCTCCGCAGCCGCCACCGGATGGCGGCTCGAGCGCCTTCAGCCTTCGGATCTGGCCGGCAGAAAGCTGAAGAACGGCATCGTGCTGATCGACGTCAACTGGTCGGCCGCGCCCGCCTCCGAAACCGGCCTGGCCGGGCTCAGCCCCTCGGAGAAGGAGAACTACGGCATCACCCTCGCCGAAGAGATCCTCGCCCGGCGAAAGCCCCACGACAACCTGGAGATCATTCTCTTCTCGCATACCCGGGGAAACCGCCTCACCGCGTATTTCTTCGACCTGACGAAACGTCAGGTCGAGCGTGTCCACCCAGTTGTCATCCTCGATGATTCCGAGGACGGCCCCCTCATCCGTACCTACGGCTGGGACGCCTGCCGGCGCGTCACCGGGCAATTGCTCCAGCAGATTCCCGGGACGAACCGCAAGGTCATCGCCGACCGCATCGAACGCCGCCTGGAGGAAGCAGACCTCGTGCAACCGGAGGATTTCACCGCGGGGATCGACGAACTCGAGGTCGACGGCATTCGGGTGCGGGACCTCGCCGTACCTTTTTACCAGCGTTCCGAGGCCCAGGAGGCCCGGGCCGAGGAAGCGGATGTCAGCCGGGCCGGCCTGGAACCCCTGCGGGACTGGAACGCCCTCGTGCAGAGCCGCCGCATCGCCTTCGAGATCGGCGAGGAACTGTCCAACCAGCCCTCCGCACTGATCCGCGCCCTGCTCCGTTACGGCAAAGTCGATCACCTCGACGGGTTCCTCTTTCTGCCCGATAGCCGCGGTTCCCGCTACGGAGACCCGGCCTCCTCGCTGAAAAAAACGATCAGCCAAACCAACCTGGATCCGGACAAGGCCGCCCTTTTTAACGCTTTCAAGCGGATCGTTTCAGTGGGACTCGGCACCCCCATCCGCAAACTGGCCAACGGCGAGGCCCTCGAAGACATCGAATCCAGTGCCTTCAAGAACCTCCCGTGCGTCTTCCACGACCGGTCGGTCTTCGACGTCGAAGGCGGCTCCCACACCCCGGAAGCCAAGCTGAGCATCTTCGGGTCGGGCGAGACGGGCTTCCGGATCAAGGTCGCCGCGGACGTAATCTGGGATAACCGTCTCATCCACGCCGCCGGGCGGCTCGACACCTTCCGGCGCGGGGAGGCGGCGGAACCGGCAACACTCTTCGAGATCCTCCAAACCGACCCGGGCAACTTCCAGACCGTCCTGGAAATCGCCCGGAGGCAGGACGCGCTTCTGGCAAAGCACCCGAAGACCGACCCCATCTGGACGCTCGTCCGCGACGCCGCCCGGGATCACTGCTTCCTGCTGAAACGGGCCTCCAACCAGCTCGAAGCCTACAGCGAATTCGTCCAGGGGCAGATTGCCGAATTCAGCGGCAGCGCCGAAAAGGCCTTCGCCCGCGAATTGAAAGGCAGCAACCCCCGCATGCGCCTTTGGGACGAATGGCGCGAATCCCTCGAAGCCCTGCTGCGGGAATTCGAGGCGGAGGAGAGCTTCGGCAGCCGCCTGGCTCATATCCTCGAAACCACCGACACCGCCGAGGGCGAGGACGCGCTCGAAGAAGCCCTCAGCCCCTACTACGCCCGCGCCCGCGGCTACGCCAACAAGGCGCTCGAACAAACCCTCAAGCGACGCGGCATCTACGACAGCGCCCACCTCAAAATGATCGAAACCGGCTTCGCCAAGCTGTTCCCCGGCTCCACTCCCGCAGCACAGCGCAACACCTGGACTGCCATCGGCATCACCGCCCTCGACACCCTCCGCGACCAATTGACCACCATCACCGACCGCCGCCTCGAAACCCGCCTCGTCCCCGCCATGGGCAAGGAACTCGTCCAGAGAATCACCGGCCTCGAAGGCTACGAAACTTTGGAACAGCTCGATGTTTTGCCAGAGGACGATTGATGGTCTTTAGCGCTTTAATCTGTCAGCAACTTTACTCGCGTTTATCTAAACCTATCTCCCCAGTGATAAAAGTCTCCATTTGTTTGCTTGCCGCTTTCAGCTCATTGGTAGCCAGTCCGGTAGGCGACAGACACCTCATTATAGCAACCGGCTCCGAAGGTAACCCTTACCACCAATCTGGCCAGCAGATTGCCGAATGGTTCAACGCCGAGTCCGAGCGAGCAAAGATGATCGCGATGATCACCGACGGCTCCGTAGATAATATCGCCCGCCTCCGGGAACAATCCGTCGATCTGGCCATCGCACAGCGTGACACACTGACGACAGCCTACTATGACGTGCAAAACCCCTTGGGCGACATCGAAGTCATTTTGCCGCTCTTCCCTGAAGCACTTCAGATCTTTGTCCGCGGGAGGAAGGGAACCATCGGAATCGACGAATTCAGGGAAATGCTGGCGAGCGGCCAGATCGACACACTTGGCATCGGGGCACCGGGAACGACCACACACACGACGACAAGGAAAATACTGGGCACGCTCAATGTTCACGTCCCCGAGGAGGTTTACGACCTCCGGGAGCCTTCCCTCTATTTGGAAGACTTCGCCCAGGGCGAAATCGGTGCTGCAGCCTACTTCGCAGCCATGCCGATTGAATCGCTACAAGTTTTATCGGAGGAGGAGGCGGCCCTGGTCACATTTAGCGGACCGGAACTGAGCATTATCGAGAGCCACCTTAAAAAGCTGGAACCGATACCGATGGATATCCGGAGCTACGCCTTCACTTCAGATAGCGGGATGACCGCCACCTTGCCCGGCACCTGGGCATTTTTGGTCGGGCGGCAAGGCATCGCCCGCATAATCGAGAAAGACGGCGCGGGAATCACCGACACGATCCTCCGAAACGCGTCTCAAGCGACCGATGCTTACATCCACCCGACTTTTTCTGGTGCGGGCGCATTTCGGGCGAAGGCCGATGGCAACGATAAATGGGCCGTTGATTACCAGGAGCACAAAACTCGCTTTTTCCAGGGCTTGCCGGCGAGCAAAGAGTTGAGAACCTTGCTCAATATTCGCGATAGTCGGCCCTACTACCTCCTGATCATAGGCTTGGCTATCCTACTTCCGGGCATCTGGTTGCTTAGAAAATATCCCAAAAACAAATGGAAAAGATGGTGGAAACGCTACCGCTACATACCCTACGGCATACCTTTCTTCCTTCTGATTGTTATCGGCGTGCCACCGCTCATTTTCGCTATCGAGACACGCTTCTGCGAAGCCAACTCGCTGACCAGCCCGATCCTGAATCTCCCCTACTGGGAGCGCTATACCTGGCTTTTTGTGCTCTCCGTTACGGGCTATGAGAGCCAACTCTTTCCTCTCAGTCGCACGGCCAAGGTTCTGGCATCCGCATGCGTCTATCTCTCATACTCCATCATCATATTCGGCACCGCCTATATTTTTATGAAAGAACAGTTACTCAAAAAACGAAAACAAGGCTTGGCACCCTTTGACGGCAATAATCACATCGTGATCTGCGGCTGGAATGAAAGCGCGGAACATCTCGTCACCTCTATTCTGGAAACCTCCAAAACCCTCTTTGAGAGGCAAAAACAGCCTGATGTCGTCGTCCTATACCCGGCGATCAGCATGGAACTCGGCGCAAACACGACCATCTCCAGTGCCATGGAGGGTGAAACCCCCCTACTTCGCTACATTGACGGGGAAGCACGCGATCCCGCCAGCCTGGCAAAAGCAAAGGTGCACGATGCCAAGACAGTTTTACTTCTCGCCGACAACAGCTCAGCCGACGCAGACAACCGCACCTTGGTTCGCGCACTTGCGATATCGCGCCACTGCCGCAAGCAGCGTAAATCAGAAAGCAAAACATCCGGAGCTATCTCAGGTTACGAAGAACTCGACGTCTATACCATCGCCGAATTAAACGACCCAACATGGAAAGAATCACTCTATGCAAACGACATCAATGAAGTCATTTGTGCGAAAGAAATGGGTGATAACGTTATCCTCCAGAGTGTCTTCAACCATGGGATCTCAAGGATACTCGACCGTCTGTTGACCTACGACGAAGCCGCTCCAGGCACCGAGAAAAAGCAGGAAACGAATGAGTTCTATATCATCGACCTCAAAGACGAACCCGGATTCCAGCACTTTGTGGGTAAGACTTTCGACGAGCTGAGTCCCATACTTCGCGAGAAGGATGTCCTTTTGATGGGTATCAAGGCCGCTTTTTACGACGAGTCCGGACACGAGATCATCGACGAAGAAACAGTTGCTAAATTGATCTCCAGCAAAACAAAACACACCCATGGCATGCAACTAAGTAAACAAATCATGATCAACCCCATCGGCGAGGATCGTAAATACGTAACTGACAAAGACGATCAACTCTTTGTCATCGCTTTAGACCGGAAAAAGGTCGACCAGCTCAAATCCACCGAACAACTGTAAATGCGTGGTTGCGGGAATATGCATCAAACCTCGATTCCCTGGAAAGCTTAGAGGAATTAACCGACGAGGAGCACGTCATCGAAGAACAGAACGGTCTTTACACCATCCATCCGAAAAAGAAAGGTTTATGAACAAAATCGCCTAATTTAACAACCATCATGAAAAGTATCCATAAATTCCTACTCAATCACGGCGAGGCCATCGGTGGCCTCGCATCAATTGGTTTCTCCGTTGTCGCCATCTGGATTGCCCTGGATGCGAACAACGCGGCCGAAGAAGCGATTACTATGGCGCGTCAGGATTTCAACTCTGAACGCTCTGCGATTCTTGCAGTTTCCGTAGATAATGAATTGAAGTCAGTGAAAATAGTGCCAACGGATTCAAATCAGGTTGTATTGAGAACTGAATTGATCTTCCCACTGGATGTCCGGCAAATATCTGAGGACAGCTATGCTTTAAGTTCCTACAAATCTTTAAGCTATCCTGAGACGCTAGCCGACATTTCAAGCTATTACGATGGACTTAAATTCTTACTGAATGAGACTGATCGCACAAAAATAAGAAACTTCGCCTCAGGTATGTATTTCTCTGATGCATTCCCGGTAATTATCCAAGCGCATATCATTGCAAACAATGAAAAGCATACTTCCTCAGGTCTCTACGAAGTAGATTACGCGGTAGAAGTGAGCCAGGATGGGCGAGTCACCATAAAGATTTTATCCATATTGTTCAGCAAAAACCTACCGGACGGCATGCAGCACGATGACCACTTGAGCTACCTTTCCAAAATCTGGAGCCCAAGAGGTTTTAATGCCTATAAGAAGTATGCCGCAGAAAGGCTGCGCGATGCAGGTTCGTATGGAGGCTATGAGCCCATCGAAATTTCGGATGAAGCATCTGATGAAACCTCTGGGGACTTCGTCCCCGTTAAAACCACGAAAGAAGAGTCAGATAATCCGGCAACCCTTCCTGCTGCTGCAGCGCCGTAGGACCGCAACCCAGTGCGATCGCAAGTTTCGCCTCAACTCGCACATCTTGACATTAAATCAATGGAAGCATAATTTTGATGTATGATTAAGACCCAAATCCAGATTCCCGAAGACCTGTATCAGGAACTGAAAGGACTCGCCCGGCGCAAGGAGTGGTCGCTGGCGGAAACGCTGCGGCGGGCGGGAGAGAACTTCCTGCAGCAATACGCCGAGGCCGGGGGAGACACCACGGAAACGCACTGGACCCCGCCCACCTCCCGTCAAGTGGGCTGGAGAGGCCTGAGCGCCGAGCAACTTAAAGCGGCGACCATGGAGGATCAGGAGGCTCGCCTCTAGTTGCACCGTTCCGCGCCACCGCCGACATGCTTTCGATCGACACCAATATCCTGCTCTACGCTTACAGCGAGGCTTCCCCCTTCCATCAGTCCGCTCTCGCATTCTTGCGCGAGACCAGTCAGCGCGATGACGTGGCGCTCTCCGAGTTTGTTTTGATGGAATTCTACCAGCTGTTGCTGAACCCCGCCGTGTTGGAAGATCCGCTCACGCCCAAAGAAGCCGTCCGGGTGATCCAGCGCTACCGCGCACACGACCGCTGGCGCATCCTCGGCTTTCCCGCCGACTCGAAGGCCTTTCACAGCACCCTCTGGGAACACGCCGCACAAGCCGACATCTCCCGCCGCGCCCTCTTCGACGCCCGCATCGCCCTCGCGCTCCGCACCTTCAATGTGGACGAATTCGCAACCCGCAACACCAGAGACTTCAAGGACTTTGGCTTTAAGCGGGTGTGGGATCCGTTGGAAGGATCTCCGCCGGGCTGAGCCCTCCAATGCAAATCCTCATCAACGGCCTGCTCCCAGGCGCGGCCATCGTAATGCTTGCGGTCGGGATTTTATCTGTTTTTACCGAATAGGCTTGGCTGTCTCTCGACCCGAACGTAAGACATTTGTCCGGCACCCTCAGAGCACGATGGATCCACACTTGCCCATGCCCCCGACCGATCACCACGAAGCCCCTGCACCAATCGGCGCCACTGCCGCCAGCCTTCTCCCTCCCCTGCTCATCTGCGGTGATCCCGATACGCACCGGGCCTGTTTTTCCCGCTTCATTCTTCCAATCCAGTGGAAGATCGACAAGCAGGCACGATCCGAGACCGCCGTCACGGGGTGGTACTTCGGCGAAGCCGGAAAGAAGGACTGGATGCACAGTGCCCATGAGGCCGACTCGAAGGGCGACCGCCTGCCGATGGACGTCTCCCGTTCCCGCTACTATTCGCGCGAAACGAACGATTTGCTCTACAAGCGTGCCCGATGGTTCGTACTTAGAAAGAATGGTGCCGAGCGCGAGGCGCTCTGGACGAAGCGCGTCTGCAGCACTCTTCATCACAGAGAAAACGTTTCTTACGAAGTCTCCTTCCGCCCGCCGGCCCTTGTCCTGTTCGAGGCCAAAGCGGGGAAGCAGGACGATCTGCAAATCGGATTTCTCGTGCATGAGGCTTACTTTCCGAATCCGGACAAAGCCCCCGACTATTTCGACCTGCTCGCGTTCAATGAAATCTTCCGCTATTGGCGCTGTCCGTTCGATGATCACAGGAAGTATTGCGAAGCGCTCCTGCGACCGCTCCAAGACTTCTGGTGCGGCGAGTTGGGCTGCACTGAGATCAATTATGAAGGCGATGCCCCGTATTCCAGCCACTGGACGTCTCTGCTCGATTGTCCGGTGCAGACTGAGGGCGGCTATTTCAATCTGCAAAGCGGCTTCAAGAAAACGCAAGAAGGACCCTCTCCCTATCCCCGCTGGTGCGTCAATCCGGACGACCGGGCCTACACCATCGCATTCGTCCCGATGGAAGAGCGCCGCTGGATGGAAACCCTATCCAAAGAGGAGTGTGATGCCATCAAAAAGGACACTGCGGAAACTATCCGGAGAGCCACTCCTGGAAACGCCGACCATGCAGCCTGGCTGCGCCTCCTGAACGTCGATCAACTTTCGGAACCTTCCCTGGGCTCGGTATCCGGGTTTGAAGCGGGCTGGCTGAAGGACCGCACTTACCTCCGCTGGGCGGAATCGGGCACCCTCTACGGCTTCTGCGAACACGCTTCCGCCACCCTCTGCACCGGCTCATACGAGATGGAGAAAGAGGAAGATAATAAGTCAGAAAGCTCTGTGCGCAGCCATGGCGATCCTCCGCTTGGCGAGCATGGGCGGAACCACTACACGGACAGCACACTGATCCTGCTCTACCTGCGCTGTGCTGTCTTCGCGCTGAGCGCGAAGCTCCACGAAATAACCGCCCGTGCCAGGGACGAAGGCGTCGGTATCGCGAACCGGGAGTGGCGTCAGAAATTCCTCGAGACGCGAACCCTGTTCCTCCACCTCGAGAACCTTTACCAGTTCCCGGTCTTTTCCAATCAGCAACAGCACCTCGAAATGTTCACGTTGCAACGGCGCTATCTGGATGTGAAGGAACTTCACGAAGAACTCGATAAGGAGATCAAAAGCAGCGACGAACTGTTCGAGAACCTCGTCAACGAGGAACGCACCACACACTCCGAAATGCTAAACCGGGTCGGTTTTTTCGGCCTGATCATCGCGCTGGCACTTGGGTGGATGGATGCCCGCTCCGCACACGGAGAAGACGACGGCATCTGGTTTATCGGTATGATCCTCTATTTTGGCACGATTCTCGGGCTCTACAACTATCTCCTCAACAAGAAATTTAACAGACGTAAACTTGGTGAATAATAAAATAGACAGTACCTACCTTCTCCGCGTCGAAGGGGTCAACCTCGGACCCTACGTCTTCGGCACCCGCGACTTGAGCACTGTCCGGGGAGCCAGCCTTAGCCTGCTGGAGGCCATTCCCGATCTGGCCAAGGCCTTGGGGAAAGGCGGATCATGCTGCTCCGGTTGCAGGACTGTCAGCCAAGGTGCCTCCGCCGGCCTCTTTCGTGTCGAAACCAGCGACCCGGCCCAACTGCGCACAAATGTAGAAGGCTTTCTACGTAAAAAGTTCCCTCACGCCACTTTCGTTTACGATCTGGTGGCGTTCCCGGACGACGGCGATTTTCGGCAGGCGTCTGAAGCATTGCTTGCCGCCAACCGCTGGAACCAGACCAAGGCACTGAGCCTTGCGGTTCCTCCGGAAAACTCCGGCTCTCCTATGTCGAAGCCGGCCTGCGGCTTGGATGGCGTGTCGCCTGCAAACGACACCCACGGAACCCCAAATCGCGGGTCGGACAAGGAGTCTTTCATCAGCGCCCGCACCCACTCCCTCCGCACATTCGGACAGGACAGGAGACAAAGTTTCTACCAGCGTTTCATGGATCCGAATACGGACCTGCAGTTCGCGGAACACTTCGAGGAAATCGCCAAATATCAAGGGCAGGAACCCTTGAACAACAAGATGGCGGTCTTCTATGCCGACGGCAACGGATTCGGGAAGCTGCAGACCCGGGTCTGCCGGACGATCGGACAGCAAGCGCTTTTCGACCTGTTCGTCCGGAGCACGCGCGAGGACTTCCTCAAAGAGTTCCTAAGGCAAGCCCCGAAAGGTCCCGCCTGGGGAAACGGAGACAAACTTCGCTTCGAGACCCTCCTCTGGGGAGGCGACGAGATGATCTTCGTCATGCCCGCCCGTTTCGGTTGGTGGTTCGCCAAGCTGTTCTTCGAGCAACTAGGCGGGAAGAACCTGAAGGATGCGGCCTTCCCAGAGGAATCTCCTTGGAAGGATACCAAGGCCACTTTGCCCGACGAGGTGCTCACCTACACCGCCAGCCTGATATTTTGTCACCACCACGCGCCGATCGACCGGATCAAGAAGCTGGCGAGCGACACAATGGCGGGGTTCGGGAAGGGCGTGAAAGACGGACGTCGACTCGACCAACTGGTTTACGCGGTGCTCGAATCGTTCGACCACCTCGGCCCGGATTTCGCCTCTGCCGCGAAGACACGCTATGGCTCCGCGGTCGACCCCGAAACGCTCCTTCTCCGCGGCCGAGACGGGAAGACCCTTTCTGGGGTGCTGGACGAGTTCGCGAGTGCCGCGCAATCCCTCCGGGAGCCCGATTCTGGCTTTGCCAGAAGCCAGTTGCGGCGTCTGATGCAGGATCTCCTGCTACCGGAATGCGCCGATCCACTCGCCGAGGCAGCATTCGACCAGCGCCCGACAAAGGCCTTCCGTAATGCGAGTGCCCCGGCAAAGGTTGGCTTGAAGAACCTTTCTCAGAACCTCGCCGCCACACCCCTTGCGGCATGGATCCACCTCGAAGAACTTTGGGACTACGCCATAACATGAAGCCCGCTCGTTTTAAGATCCGTCTGACCGTCCGCGGATGCGTCCTTGTTCAGGGCACCAGCTCCGCGGCCTTTGGAATCGATGCCGCCGTCGCGCGGGTGGCCTTTGGGCCCGACCGGGGCAAGCCCTGCATTCCCTACAGCCTGATTAAAGGAAAACTGCGGGAAGCCTTCGGCACCTTGGCCGACCTGCATGTTAACGGCTTTGATACGGCTCTCACGGAGAAACTCTTCGGCAAGTCGGCCAACGCAAAGGGCTATGACACCTTCGACCAAAGCGAGCGCGGCAGCCTCCTCTGCGAAGACCTCATTGCAGCCACTAGGGAAGGAAATGAGCTGTCGGCACGCGTCTCACGCACCGCCATCGATCATGAGTTCGGAAGCGCGGCGCAGGGAAGCCTACGCGTGCTGGAAGCCCCCTTTCGTCCCGGCGAATCCGCTGTCTTCGAGGGCCTGATTCACCTCTTCGTTCTGGAGCCTGAGCAGGCCGGCCTGTTGGCGGTCCTCGGCAAGGCCGCGCGGTTTCTCTGCCAGATCGGATCGAACAAATCCACCGGGTTCGGCGAGGTCGTCGAAGTATCGTTGACGCCCTACGGAAGGGACGATCTTTCCAAAAGCCACCAGTTGCACAACAAAAATGCCGACGAACCTTCGGATGCGCCCGACGGGGTCGCCCTCGTCATCCGTCCGCGTTCCGCCCTGTGCGTCTCCCGTCCGAGGCCGGAGCGCAGCAACCTTTTCGAGTCGGAGTCGTTCCTCCCCGGCAACATGATCGCGGGCGCTCTGGCCGAGACTTGGACGCAGCTTTCCGGCCAGCCCCAGCCCGCCAGCGCTGCGGCGGATGAGGAGGACCCGTTCCACCTTGTGGC
>CAZCRA010000057.1:13815-19180 GCA_964500945.1 uncultured Verrucomicrobiales bacterium
CCGGACACTTCGACAAGTTGCGTTTCCGTCATGCCTTTCCTGCGACGGCGAGCGGGCCCCGACCGGAACCGCTCCCCCTTTCCCTGGTTCGAACCTCGGCGGGCGTGAGTGGCGTTGCCGGGTTTAAAGACCCCATTCTGCTGAGGGATGCCGACGGGCAATGGGCCGCCCCCGCGTTTCCATGCGATTGGAAGAACTATGCGGATGCCGAGGCGCCCTACGGCATCATCCATCCGGCGCGCGAGATGCGGGTGCGGACGCGCATCGACCCGAAAAAGCGCACGGCGGACCGGGGCGACGGCGACGAGGGCGGCGCGCTTTTCGCTCTCGAGGTGGTCCATCCGTTCACGGCCGACGATGCTCCTCTCGCCTGGCACGGCGGCATCGATTTCCCAGAAGGATTGGAAGCCAGGGACAGGAAGGCACTGGCATCCCAACTCCAGCGGTTGCTGGCCACCCTGGGCTTCGTCAGCAAGACGAAGGCGGTCTGCAACGTTACGGCCACCCCTTCTCAGGCACCCAAGGCACCCAACTTCAAGGAGGGCGACACTTTCCGCATCGTCCTCACAACCCCCGCACTCATTGCCGATTCACGCTTTCAAGACCTTAATGGCACTCCGAAGAGCGGTGCGCTGAACGCCAGCGAAACGCAGGCCTGCTACGCGGCCGCCTGGGAGGCGCTGTCGGACGGAAGCCTGGAATTGTCCCATGCCTTCGCCGACCAGTTTCTCGCCGGAGGCAACGCCTTGGCCAGGCGCTATCAGAAGGGGAAAGCCTACGATCCGTGGCTGCTCACCTCCGCAGGCAGCGTCTTCGTCTTCACGGTCAAGTGTCCAGCAAAAGCGGAGCAAAAGATTAAAACTTGGCTCACCCGCGGCCTCGATCTGCCAACATGGGCAGAAACACGATTCGGAAAGGACTGGAATTCGAACCCCTACAGGACCGAAAACGGTTTTGGTGAAATCGCAGTCCACCACTTCCGGCACCCTTCCCCTGAGCACCTCCTCGGAACCACCGTTCTGCCATGAACCCGCCCGCCTACAACCGCTGGTTGATCACCGGCACTCTGACCACGCTGAGCGAACTCCATATTGGTGACGGAGAAACGGGTATGCTTCGAGACCGTGCTTCCCCTCCCGACTGGAGAAAGGCGAAGGAAGTCGCATCGGCCAAAACCGTCTGCGTGGATACCTCTAATCATGCCTTCATTCCGGGATCGGCCCTCAAAGGACCGTTTCGGCAATTGGCACTTGGGAAAGATCTGGCCCGCGCGCACTGGAACGAACTTCTGGGCAAGGACGACACCAGCCTCGGGGGCAAGCTCGCGTTCTTCGACGCCTTTCGCGTCGGTGACCTTTCCGATCACGCAGACGACCGCGGTTTCCCTTTTTGGGATCCCGTCCGCCGCACCTGCGCGACCGCCGGCAACGCGATCGAACGCAGAACCCGCACGGCCTCGGATCAGAAACTGCACCATCTCGAATATGTCCCCGCAGAGGAGGTCTTCACCTTCCGGTTGGGTGGGGAGTGCCTCACCGATGAGGAAGTCACGGCGCTAATGGGGCTGTTGCGGGCCTTGGAACAGAAAGAAGGCGCTTTCTCTATCGGCGGGTTGGGCAGCAAGCACTGGGGCCGAATTAAAATCGAAGTCAATGGAGCATACTGCCTGGCGGGCGCCTCCTTGGCGCAGTGGCTTTCCGCGGGCGGGGCAACCTCCGGCTTCGAGGCATGCAGACAGTTTGGCAAAGATCGCAAGGGTGAGCACACCGAAGCTTGCTTGCCGCATGCGTCCGAGACCCTTCGCATCCAGCTCGACCTGGTGATGGATGGCCCCTGGCTCACCCGCGACCCCGACAACCCTGAAAAATCCGAAAAGAACCCCGATGCGAGAGATGCCCGGGGCCTGCGCGACGAGGCCGGTCGGCCCATGATCACGGCAAAGAGCTTCATCGGAGCTCTCCGCAGTCAGGCAGAGCGCATTCTGAGGACCATCGGGAACGACGTCTGGCAGCCATGGGAGGAACCCGGCCTGCCGAAGGCCAGGGAGGAAGCGCTCAAGGCCCTGAATGGGCGTAGTCTGTCCGCCATCCTATTCGGCTTCGCCGACTGGAAGGCACCGGTCGAAATCACCCGCCTAATATTGAAGGATGAACAGCCGCCCAAGGAATGGTGCCAGGAATTCAACGCCATCGACCGGTTTACCGGCGGGGGGGCGGATAAAAAGAAGTTCAACGCCAAACTCACCGACCGCTGCACGCTCTCGGCCGAGCTGACCGTCGACCTTGACCGCCTCAGGCTGGCCGACCCGGACACCCGAAGTATCGGCCTGCTAGCCCTCGTCCTGCGGGACCTCGAAGAGGGCGACATCCCTCTGGGGGCCGGACGCGGGAAGGGTCAGGGATGCTGCCACCTTGCGGAAATCGCCGTTTCCACCGCAGGCGAGGAAACCCAAGAGCAGTACGCCGGGGCCTGGAAGGCGCACCCCAGCATTAAGACGGGACTCAAAGCCTTTTTCGCATCACCCCCAGAGACGACACAACCCGACCATGCCTGACCAGTTCCACAACCCCTACCACTTTGTCCCCACCGGCGACGAGCCACCGGAAACGGTTCCGCTACAGGATTTCAATAAGCCTCATGCGGAGCACACCCATCCCTGGGTCACCCACAACCGCTACGTCGCCGACACGCACTCGGGCCGCCTCGTCTGCAAGATTACGGTCGAGACGCCCACCCTCTGCGGCAACACCCATAAAGAGCGTAATAGCTGGACGCGCCTGATCCAGCCGTTCGAACTGGACGGCAAGCCTGCCATCCCGGCCAGCCAACTGCGCGGCATGCTTTCATCCGTGGCCGAGGCGGCGTCCAACTCCAGCCTGCGCGTCCTGGAGGAAAGGCTCTTCTCCGTGCGTCAGGACCTGAAAAAAGGTCTCAGCGCCATCGGCATGATCGTGGAAAAGGAGGGCCGACTGGAACTCTTTCCCCTCGCCTCGCCGCATTATACCCTTGAGACCGTCGACCCGTCACATCCGGATGCAAATGCTATTCTAAGCGACCAAGCAGTGACGACCGACGGGGACTATTCGACAATTCTTCCTTACTATTCTCAAAAAGTTTACTTTGGAGAAAGTCATGAAATCCGTAGCAACACTTTTCTCACTCAGTTTCAGACGCCCCACTCAATTGACGGCGGGCCATTCTATGGATTGCGGGAAAGCGCGGCCAAAGCCGCGTGGAATTCGGGCCACGGCGGCAAGATCAAGCGCATAGCAGGAAACCGGTGTCACGTCCTTCTAGGGATTCAAGTCGACCAAGGCGACGTTTGCCTCTGGAAAGATATCCCTCACAACGAAAGGCAAGATTATGTGCGCGGCATCGTGCGTTGCCTCGGGGTGTCCCTATCACGGATTGAAGGCATGAAAAACAAGAAGCATGAATACTTTCTGCCCTTTTCGGCGAAGGATCAGAAGGCTCTTCTCAATGGCACGGCAAAAACCTTCCCGCTCACCAAGAACGCGATTGCGCGCTTCCATGCACTGGCCGACCAGCGGGCGGGGGAAAACGGCGAGAGCACCCCGCCTGACGAGCTCCTGCCCTACACCCCAAACGGTGCCGACCGGGGCAAGCCTGGTAAGGGCCGCCCTGCCAGTTCCTGGCAGCTCAAGTCCGGCGATGTCGTCTTCTTCCGCCCCAGCGCGGACGGCAAGGAGATTGAGGAGGTCTCCCTGTCCAGCGTCTGGCGCAAGCGGGTCGAGGATGCGCAAGGTGCCAGGGCAGGGATGTCGGACTTCCTGCGCGACCCCGACCTGCGTCCGCTCAATGCGGAGCGCGAATGCCTGACCTTGGCGGAGCAGCTCTTCGGGGTGGTTCAGGAGGGCAAAGGCGACGAGAGGGACAGCAGCTTCGCGCTGGCCGGACGGCTTCGGATCAGCCATGCGGTTCTACCCGAGAGTGCCGGTTCCAAGGAAGCCTGGCAGCCCGTGGCGGAACTTTTGACCGATGGACAAAAAGAATGGGCTCAGCCGTATGGCAATAAAGACGTCCCTCTGCTCAACCTCGCCAGCCCGAAGCCGCCCAGCCCGAATTTCTATTTCAAGAAGAAGGAGAAGAACGGCCATCCGGGCTACATCAGGAAGACCGACCTGTGTCCCGAATCACACGAAATCCAAGGCCGCAAGTTCTACCTGCGCAGGCCGGCTGATGTAGCAGTTGAACCGAGCTCCACGCATTACGTCGGCGGGAATCACGCCTTTGTGCATTCCCAGACTCTTGGAAATGCCATGGCCGATACTGACCCTGGCCGGAAGCAACACGCATCCATCGCCAAGCAGCACCAATCGGCCGAAAAGTTCATTCGCCCGAAGACAGCGTTCTACTTCACCATTGACACCGACAACCTCAGCGACCTGGAACTGCAATTACTGCTCTACTCGCTGCACCCCAACGAACAGTTCCGCCACCTGATCGGCCATGGGAAGCCCCTCGGCTTCGGGCAGCTCAAGATCGAGACCGTCGGCTGGCTGAATGTCGGGCGCAGCAGTCGCTATTCGAAGGAGGGGTTCGGCGCTCCTCGTTATCTGAAACCGTTGGTGGCCAATTCTGCGGCATGGCCGGAACCGATGCGGCGCTGGCTACCGGAGAATCCCGACAGCGGGCAGTCGCTATTGGATTGGCTGACCGGGCACCTGACAAAATTCAAAGAATGGGCTGCGGGAAAGAAACTACAAGACGTGCTCACGGCGCTCGAAACTGTTGGCGATCCCGCCAAGGTGACCGCTCCGGTGCATTACCCGCAGAAGGCGGGCATCGATCGGGAAAGCGCGGGCTTCCAAACCAAGCACTTCAAATGGTTTGGCGAGAACGACGATGAAACCAATCGCCGCCAACCTGGCCAGTCCCTTCGTCCGCTGCCCAATAGTGGTGCCCTGCCCACCCTGAACCGCGAGCAGACCCCAGAAAGACCACCGCAACAAAGGCGGCAACCGAATAATCCGCAGGGGCATAGGCACCACGGTCAGCAGGGGCAGAACCCTGCCCAAGGCGGAAACCGGCAGTAGCCGCATCGCAAGCACATGGACCACCACACCCAAACTGAACTCTTGCGGGACCTTCTGGCGGAGGTCCGGGAGATCCGCCAACGCCTGCCCGAACCACAGGGCCGGCCTCATCCGCACCCGCCCCAGTACCCCCTTCACGCGCATCCTCTCGTGGCCTGGCTCAAGGACCGTGGATTCGAGGTGCTCAATTGCCAGAATTCGCCGCTGATCCGCGGCATCTTCGATCAGGTGGCCCTCATCTTCGGCCGCGAATACCACGCCCATGCCGCGCTCATGCTGGAGCTGCGCCGCGCCATCGGCCGCCAAAG
>CAZCRA010000057.1:19190-21629 GCA_964500945.1 uncultured Verrucomicrobiales bacterium
TGCACGATCACCCTGCCCGCCGAGAGCGTCGGCGCGCGCGACACGATGGTGCGCATCTGCCAGATGCTGGAGGACCGCGGGCTTCTGGAGGACTTCCACCTGGTCGACGAGAATGCGTCCGCCGTCCTGGTGCCCTCGCTCGAACCGGACCTGACCGCGTTCTTCCACGGCGGCTGGCTGGAGCGCTTCCTTTTACTGGAGTTGCGCCGCCTCCACCCCTCGCTGAACGAGCGCTCCTTCCTTTCCAATGCCGTCGTGCGCGATGCCAGCGAGAACGTCTTCGAGATCGATCTGCTTCTTGAAGGGGTGCAGGACCCGTTCCTCTTCGAGTGCAAGGCGGGCCAGTGGGGCAACGCCCCCGAACGTCTCGCCGGCCTGGCCGCAGGGCTGGGACTTTCCCCGGACAAGGTCGTCTTCGTCGCCCCTGAGATCACGCCGGAACGCACCGAAATCCTGGCCCGCTTGGGCTTCCGTGGCTGCGGCGCGCCCTTTGACTTTTCCTTCGTCCTGCCCGGCATCCCCGAACATGCCTGATCCCGCCCCACCAGAAATGGTCTTCGCCTTCGACGTCGAATCGATCGGCTTGTTCGGCGAGGCCTTCGCCGTGGCCGGGGGCCTCTACCTGCGGGCCGGTGGCGCCGCCTTCGAGTTCTGCCACGCCTGCGCGCCCGGGCGGTGCCGCGGCGGCGACGACGACCGGGCGTGGGTGGCCGCGAACGTGCCGCCGATCGAGACGACCCATCCCGACCCGGAAGCGGTTCGCCAGGCATTCTGGCAGGGCTGGACGAGGGCGCGGGAAGCTGGCGCGATCATGGTCGCGCATTGCCTCTGGCCGGTGGAGGCGGCGTTTCTGGCGGCCTGTATCCTGGACGCCCCGACGGAGAGGAAATGGCAGGGCCCCTACCCCTTCTACGACCTCTCCTCACTCCTGCTGGCCTGTAACACCGATCCGACCGCCGACCTGCCCCGCCGTCCCGAAGAGCTTCCAAAGCACTCCCCGCTGGCGGACGCGCGCCAGTGCGCGCGCCTGTTCTTCGAGTCCCTGGACCGGATCCGCCCGGCCTGACCCCTATCCATGCCCCAGTCTTCCTGCTACCTCGCCGTTTTTGACCTGAGCCGCGACCGGGAGCGGGTCAAGGTGGCGAAATGCCTCGAGGGCTTCGGTATCCGCGTGCAAAAGAGCGTGTTCGAGTGCCGGCTGACCCGAGGGGGCCGCGAGCGGCTGCTCCACGCCCTG
This sequence comes from uncultured Verrucomicrobiales bacterium, assembly GCA_964500945.1. Taxonomy (GTDB): domain Bacteria; phylum Verrucomicrobiota; class Verrucomicrobiia; order Verrucomicrobiales; family DEV007; genus CAZCRA01. Next base: position 20,428 of record CAZCRA010000057.1, read on the forward strand.
CGGAAACTGAATCCCGACAGCGGCAACGTCTACCTGTACCGGCTCGGCGCCGGATTCCGCCGTGACGAAATCGGTCGTCCCGGTAAGGAAAGTCGGCTCTCCGACGAAAACCACGCCTTTGTCGTCACATGAGCGCATTCTCTCCCGAACCCGCACTCCAGTCCCTGCGCTGGCACCGCCTTCGCTGCACCCTGCGCAACGTCCGTAACAAGTTCGCCAAGGAGCAACCGTACAACGTCGTCCATGCGATCCTCAGTCACGCACGCAACGCGGCTGCCCTGTCCACGCCCGTCGACCTGCTCTTTCGCCCGCTCGGCGGACCTCTCCCGAAACGGGTCACACGAGGGGCGCTCTACCCGATCGAACTGGTCTTCCCGACCGCCTCGGCGGATCAGGCGCAGGCTTTCGGCGAAGGCCTGCGGCGCCACCTTGCCGGGGACCGCAACCATGAACTCGAAAGCCTGGGACCGGTCGAGGAGCGCTCCGCCGCTGCGGTTTTCGACGAAGTTGGGCCCACCCTCGACCTCGACTGCCCGGAGGTCTGTCTGGAGTTCGCAACCCCGCTTGATTTCACGTCGCCGTCCACCGACCGCCGCTGGATGCTCGACGCCGAACTACTGGTCCGCCTGTGCCAGGTGCACCTCGCAGCCCTCTTTCCCGGACAAACGCTGGCATGGGAGCCATCGAAACCCTCCTTTCGAACGCTTCCCTATTACTGGCGATTCGCCAGGATCACGCATCGTTCGAAGGGGCCAGGTTGGGACGAGGAGTCGGGATTCGAAGGAGGGCGCGAGGAGGTGGTGCAGCACACCCAGGGCTTTCTTGGACCGCTCTACCTGCGCGGCGAATGGCAGCCCTTCCTTCCACTGCTGGCGGTCTGTGCAGAACTGCACACCGGGATCGGCAAGGGCCGCGCGGAGGCGCTGCAGGCGCTCGCAGGCCGCAAGGAGCGTCGGCTGCATGGCCGCGGCGCCTACCAACTGCGCTCCGACCGGCCCTTCTTCGACCCCCGATGGGGCGACCCCGCTGCCTACGAGAACGTCCGCGCCCGTCTGGCTGAGGAAAGCGCCGTCGCCGAGAGTTTACAGGAGACGCTCGACGGAGGCCGCGGTCTTGCCGTGGAGCTTCACGCTGCCGTCTGCGAGGATCGCTACCACCCGCAGGCCGCATCCGCCTTCCGGGTCCGCAAGACCGGCGGGGGC
>CAZCRA010000058.1:0-21554 GCA_964500945.1 uncultured Verrucomicrobiales bacterium
GATCCGTCGACTGCGCCGATCTCCGGACCCGCCTCGCCGTCGAAGAAAATCGCGGCGAAGCCCTCGATCGGGAATGCGCCCCCCTCCAGCGCCGCCTCGACGAATTGGCGACGGCTCTGGACCGGACCCGCAACCAGCGGGAAACCTTCGAGCGGAACATCGCCGCCGCGAAAACCGAGAGCCAAGCGCTACTGAAAGAGGCACAGACCGCAGCCGCACGGGAATCGCAACTCGTCGCCGAATCCACCGCAGTGAACGAGGCCCGGGAGGCGCGCGCCAAAGCGCTTCACGAGAGCGAGGCGGAACTGGCGCGGCAGCGGATGGAACTCCGCGAAGCCACGGCCCGCCGCGGAGAACAGGACGTCGAGGCCACCCGCCTCGAACTCCGGATCGAGAACCTCGAGGCTCGCATCCGCCAGCGATATCAGGTGGAACTTGAAGGATTCGAGGAGGCGCCAGGGCCCCTTCGAGAAGCTTGGGAGCAGCATGCCCCCCAACGCCCCGCCCGCACCGGCCCCAGTGAATCGTCCACCGGCGATACCGGACTGGCGTTGTCCGCCGGGGAATGGACACAGCTCAAGGAAATCCTCCCTCCGCTGCGACAACGGCTCGATGGCATGGGCCCGGTCAACCTCGACGCCATCTCCGAATACGAGGAACTCGAGGAGCGCTTCAGGTTGATGGAGAGCCAGCACGCCGACCTCACCACCTCGCGGGAAGAACTGCTCGAAGTCATCTCGCGCATCAATAAGACCACCCGCTCGCTCTTCGAGGACACATTCCGCAGCGTAGCCGCCAATTTCCGCGAGATGTTCTCCGAACTCTTCGGCCAGGGAGCCCACGCCGACCTGATTCTCCTCGACGAAGCCGATCCGCTGGAGAGCGGAATCGACATCATCGCCAAACCCCCCGGAAAAAAACTCCAATCCATCAACCTCCTCTCCGGCGGCGAACGCTCAATGACTGCCGTCGCCCTGCTCTTCGCCATCTATCGAGTCAAACCCTCTCCCTTCTGCGTCCTGGACGAACTGGACGCCCCGCTGGATGAGGCCAATATCGAGCGATTCGTCCGGGTGCTCGACCGCTTCGTCGACCGCAGCCAATTCATCATCGTCACTCATTCGAAGCGAACGATGAGCCGCATGGACGTGATCTACGGCATTTCCATGGAAGAACGCGGTGTGTCGAAAACCCTCGGCGTGGAGTTCGAATCGAACCGGGCCTCCGCCGCCTGATCTCCCGGTCGCTGCCGCACAAAAAAAAGAAGGGCGCAGCTTCCGCCACGCCCTTCGTCAATTCGTTTGGTTTGTAAGTTAGCTTGGTAGCTCGACACCCCGGGTCTGTTGCCGGGCCTTGTCGCGCCGAGCCTGTTTGCGCCGGTCTTTGGCCGTCCCCGGAGCCCGGGTGGACGGCCCACCGACAATTCTGGCCCTCAATGAGGTTGGCGAGTTCTCCCTTCGTTTGGCCGTTTCCCGAGCCTGATCGGTCGGGGTCGGTTTGGTCCAGCTATCGTGATAGCGATGAACCTTTTCGCCGACGGGAGGTTTGGGTTGCCCCCCGGAAACGTGCCGTTCATGCAGTGGTTCAGGCCACTCCTCCTCCATCAGCTCATCCGCCAGTGGCTCCATCTCTTCTCCATCCGTGGCCTCGCCTCGGACGGGGAAATCCGCTTGCGCGGCCTCCCTGGAAATCGGCGTCTGAATCCCCAGTTCGTGCTGGGCCATTTCAGCTTCACGAGCCTCGGAAAACTCGCTCGGTGATTCCTCGATCTCCCTCGCCGCCACCTGGACGGGCGAAGAAGCCACGGCTTCACGCGGCTCCGCTTCCGCCGCTTCGCGCGACGGCGTGTTCCCGAAGCGATCGCGATCCGGAACGAACGGAACCGCAGCCGGAGGAGGTGCGGAAGTTGCCTGCACCGGATAGCCCACCGGCAATCCCGATTCAGGATGAATGGCGTAGACCACCGGATGCGGAATCGAACCCGCATGATGCCCCATGGCGTGAGCGTAAGCCGGAACATGACCCGCCGTGTCCTTCGACGGTTCGCCCGGAATCAGTGGCTCGGGACGGCGAGGCGCACCGGCGGGACGAAGACTCCACGCCAGCAAGGCCAGGGTTAGCTCGGGAATGGCAAAGACCAAAGCCGCGCGCGAGATCAGCCAGCGCGCCGGCTCCTCCTGCTTGTCTGCCATCTGAAGCAGCACGTGGCGTCCGGTGTCCGCTTGGGCCGTCGTCGAAGCTGCCGCCACGACCTTGGCGCGGAATGCCTCCAAGCCCGTGGTGAGATTCGCCAAATCGGCTTTCTTGGACTCGATCATGGCCAACTTCCCCGGAATAAGGCGGTCGTTTTCCGCCCGTCCATCGTTGTCCATGTTCGTTGCCTCCTCGACCAGCAGGGCAATTTCCTGGCGCGCGGATTCCACTCGCGCCTGCTTGGCGCCGAGCTGAGACTCCAACGCAGACTGCTCGGCCGAAGCCATGTGCAGACCAGTGTTCTGCCGCTTGTTGAGGATTTCCCAGACGGACACGCCGTCCAGACACGCTGCCAGGGCCGTCATGAGGCCCGCGGCGATCAGGTAAAGCAGGTTGCCAGTCGCACGGAATTGAAACGCGCACGCGCTGGCCAAGCCTGCCACCAGGATCGCAATCACGACCGCCAAATACCATGGGAACAGCGCAGCCGCTCCGATGGCACTTAACGTGCCTAGTGACAAGAAGCCCACGGTCCATAAGAACCTCGGGCCCTGTGTTTGGTCATGTGGATACATGGACCTAACATGCAACCCTAAAACCTCTTAGGCAAACTGGAAATTTAGCAGATGTTAATATTTTTATCCGACAAACACACTTTCCCCTCCCTTTTCGCCCAGTGTCCGTTTTGAAAATCCACCCGGTCGCGCCGCTTCTCCCAAAATTGCAAACCCCGCCGTCGACCTCCGAATCGAGTGCCATTCCTGTTCGACCATCTCCGCAGCGGTTGATCTTTTTCGACTCACCCTGAGATTCCCCACCATGCCTCGCTCGAAACAAATTCACGCCGTCTTCGGTTCCGATGAGGCCCGGGTCAAAGAGGAAGCCCTCCACCTCGCCCGCGAACTCACCCCGCCCGAAAATGCCGAGTTTGGCCTCGAAATCATCAGTGGCCACGCCGACAACAGCGACCACGCCGCCAACCTCATCCGCGAAACCGTTGCGGCTCTCCAAACCCTGCCCTTTTTCGGCGGTGGCAAAACCGTTTGGCTGCAAAGCGCCAACTTCCTCGGCGACGACGCCACAGGCAGGGCCAAAGCGACCCTCGACGCTTTGGCTTCCCTCCAGGCAACTCTCGAGGCGGGGCTCCCTCCCGACGTTCACCTCGTCCTGAGCGCCACGTCGGTCGACAAGCGCAGGGCGTTCTACAAAAAGTTGGGTCAACTGGCCAAGGTCACCGTCCACGATTTGCCGGATCCCTCGAGTTCCCAGTGGGAGAATGAAATCGCCGGGCTCGTCGAGGCGCGGGCGGCTCGGCACCGGCTGCAACTGGCTCCCGATGCCCTCGACTATTTCATCGTCTTGGCCGGAGAAAACACCCGCCAGATCGACGCGGAGTTGGAGAAACTGGCGCTCTACCTTGGCGAACCCGGCGCGGAGGCCACCGTTGCCGATGTCCGCCAAATCGTGTCCCGAAGCCGGGCCGGCATCATCTTCGACATCGGCGATGCGATCGGCGAGCGGGACCTCCCCCGTGCCCTCGATTTGATCAATCAGCAACTCCGGCGCGGCGAAAACGCTATCGGCATCCTCCTCGCAGCCATCGCGCCGAAGATTCGCGGGCTTCTGCTGGCTCGCGATCTCATGGAGCAGCATCGCGTCCGTCCCAAAGGCAATCCCCGCTTCGCTTACAAGGATTACCAGGCGCAAATCAGCCGGCTTCCGAAATCCGCCACGGCCCATCTTCCTAGGAAGAAAGACGGCACCGTGAACGCCTACCCGGTGTTCCTCGCAGCCCGCCAATGCCAGCGATTCTCGGCGTCGGAGCTCGAAGAAGCCGTCCACGATTGCCTCGCCGCAAACCTCAGGCTCGTCACCTCCCCTCTCGCACCCCAGACGGTGCTGTTCCACCTCGTCACTTCCATCCTCGACCCCTCCGCCCGGCCCCCGAAACTCAGCGACGAGGCCCTCGTGACATGAACGAGTGCATCCTCCGGAAAATAGCCTCAAATTTTTTCCTTATCATCGTTGTTTTGGGCTTGCTGTCGAGATCCGCTCCAAGCTATTCAATTAAAAATCGACTTTTTTTGGGGGGGGAATAGCAGCCTCGTGGAGCTTTGGTTCTGCGGGGCTGTCTTCTTTGGCCCATGTAAATTGACCCGCCCCCACTCAAAACTGCCCGGTCACCAACGCAACATGCCGCAGCCCCCTCGCACTGAGCCCGGCGGACGACCCGCTCCCAGTGAGGCGCCCCATCGTGTGGTAGCTGTGATACGTCTCTGAGCGCTTCACGTAAGTCACCTCCGGCTGCGAGACGCGCCGACTTGAAGGTGCCACTGCCAAGGGCATGCCGGATTGGCTGAAGTGGATCTCCCAGGATGGGTTGTTCCTTGCCAGGTGAAGGTTTTTGCCAAGGAACGGGTAGCGGGAGACCAACTCCAGTTGCCCTCGGTTGGGCACCACGACTTTGTAATGAACCGCCATCCGCGCCATGAAGTCGGGAATCGTGATTTCCGGATTGGCGGCGTGCCGGAGAAAAAGCCCCGGCAAATCCAAACCGGCCAGGTTGATGCCGTTGTAGATTCCGTGGTAGTTCGGGCTGTTGAAGTGCTTGCCGTGCCAGCGCTCGAATCGCTTGCTCATCAGCAGGTTCAATTCGACGTGGGCGTGCGATCTCGCGCGATTCAGTCCGACCCCCGTATCCCCCATTCGGCCGAGAACACTCCGGTGATCCACCCGCTGCCCCGCCTTCACCTGCACGTCAGCCAGGTGCGCATAAAGGCTGTAGAAGCGTCCCGAATCCCACTCGTGCTCGATCACCACGTAGTTCCCGTAGCTGCTGCGACCCGGAACCGCGTTCGCATACACCACTTTGCCCTTCGCAATCGGACGGACATCGTCCAAAGCCCGTCCCTGCGAATCCCGGCGAACCGGCCGGATGTCCATCCCCTCGTGGAAGCGCGTCATGATCACCCCTTCGCCGGTGCGCTTCTGATTCCGGACAAAGCCAAATTTCCCACCCGTCCAGGGCTTACTGCTCACGCCCTCGAACGTCCGGTTGGTGTGCATGTAAAAGGCCGATGGATCGGAGGAAAACAGCGCCCGGTTGTCCGTCGGAAGCGCCAAATCCAAACCTCCAGCCAACATCCTGCCACCTGTCAAGGCAACGAGGACCGTCACCCTCGCGACTCGCCCCGCCCAACGACTGCCCGCCATCCGCTTCATCATCCCGGCATCTTCGCTTCGCGAACGTCGGTGTGCAGTTCGCGCAACGCTTTCAGGTGATCCTTTCCCAACCCACCCCAGATCACCAGAACGCCGTCGCTCACCGCCCGGTCGATCTTCACATAGGATCGGACCGGCGGATGCTTCTTGCTGATCGGCTGGAAGTGAGCCACCAGCAGCTTTCCCCGGTTCTCCGGCAACCGGCTCAAAAACTCCAGCCGCTGGGTTCCCCGCTGATTCAGCTTCAAGGCAACGCCAAATCCCGCTCCGCCTTCGGCCGGAAACGGGAAATACCACACCACATCCCGGTCCGTGATTTCGGGCGCTAGTTTGAAGTAATACTGCTGCGCCGGGTTCCCGAGTTTGATGGCGTGGGCAAATTTCGGCCACTCCTCCTTCGATGTCTCGAGGTGAAAGGAGATGAGCACCGATTCACCGCGCTTCCCGGAAGCGTCGGCGAGGCCGGGCACGGCTAGCAAACAAAAAAGGGTGAGTAATCGCATCGTCAGTCTCATCAAACGTCAGTTCGGCTTCCCCTTCAAGATCATCCCTTGCTTCTTCGTCTCACACGAAAGCACTTCCCTCGAGAAAATCGTTGTCACCTGTGTTAAGGTTTTCCACAATCCCAGCTCGCCGCCTCGCACCGCGCAGCACTTCCGGACTTCTGGACGCAAACTGGTTCAAGACCTATTCAAATGGCTACTGAGACTCCCGAAACGACCCAGCCCAACGAGCCCGTCGAACTCGCCGCGCTCCCCCCAAAGCTGAAGCAGCTCTGGGAAAAGAGCGTCTCGGCCCTCGATATCAAAAACTTCGACTACACGATCAGCCTCCTCCAGGCCGTCGTGAAGGAGGAACCCGGATTCCTCGATGGCCGGAAAAAACTCCGCGAAGCCGCGATCAAGAAAAAGGAGGCCGATACCAAGCGCTTCTCCATCCCCAAAGGCGGCGGCATTGGCGCCATGAAGATCCAGCCGCTCGTCAAAAAGGATCCCCTCGCTGCCATCGACCATGTCGAACGAGAAGTCCTCGCCGCCGATCCCTACAATCCCCAGGGAAACCAGCTCCTCTTCGAAGCCGCCTCGCGCGCCGGCATGCCCTTGACCGCCGGCTTTGCCCTCGAGACCCTCGTCCAGGGCAATCCCGACAACGTCCGCTACATGCACCAGCTCGGCGATTTCTACATGGAACAGGGATTCTGGGATCAGGCCGCCAAGGTCTTTGCCATGGTCTCCTCGAAGGATCCCACCGATCTCCAGGCCAATCAGAAGGAAAAAAACGCCACGGCTCGCGCCACCATGGCGAAGCAAAATTACGAGGGCAGCGTGCGCGATAACCTCCGCGATGCCGGCCAGGCCGCCCAACTCGAAGCCCAAAACCGCGCCGGCATGACCGGCGACCAACTCCAGCAGCGGATCGATACCCTCCTGCAGCGCTACACCGAGGACAAGAACGACCTCGACGCCGTCAAAACCCTGGCCGCGCTCTACGAGCAAAAGGAAGACTTCGAAAACGCCATCGCTTTCTACGAGTGGGCCGTTCATCTCAGCGGCGGAGACGTTTCTCTCTCACAGAAGCTCGTCGCCGTGCGCGACACCCAGCGCCTTCGCAAGCTCACCGAGTTTGAGGAATGGCTCGAGGCCAATCCGGGTCACGACGACTTCGAGGCCGTCAAGGCCGACTACGCGTCCTTCAAAAAACAGCATTTCGAAGCTCAGATCGAGGACTATCGCCGACAGGTCGATCGCAACCCGACCGACAACACCCTGCGCTTCAAATTCGGCGAGGCTCTCTTCGAGGCTGGAAACCTCAAGGAGGCCATCCCTCAGCTTCAGCGCGCCCAACAAAGCCCCAGCCTCCGCATCAGGGCCATGTTGATGCTCGGAAAGTGCTACGAAGCACGGAACATGAACGATTTGGCCATCGAGCAGTTCAAGACCGCTGCGGATGAACTCATGACCATGGACGGCACGAAGAAAGAGGTCGTCTATCGTCTCGGCCTCGTTCACGACAAGATCGGCAACAAGGAAGAGGCCCTCGACTGCATGAAACAGATTTACGCGGTCGATTACGATTACCGGGACGTCGCTGACCGCGTGGAAAGCTCTTACGCCTGATTCCCGCCCAGGTTCTCCCTTTTCGCGGCTGGCCGGGACCAATCCGCTCGCATTCTGTGCCGATTTCGGCGCAAAAGTTGCCTTTTGCGGCTTCCGTGAGATTTTTCACAAAGTGCCGACGGAAATCCCGCGCAAGACGATCTACCGTCTTTTCCTCTACCAACGTTGCCTCGAACGGCTGCAGGAAAACCGCACCGGAACCGTCTCCTCGGAAGCCCTCGCCAAAGTCGCCGGAGTCAAACCCACCCAGCTCCGAAAGGACCTGGCCCACCTCGGACAGTTCGGGACTCGCGGCCTCGGATACAACGTCGCCGCCCTCACCGAAACCCTGAACTCCGTGCTCCGCACCACCCGGCTCCAACCCGTCGTGCTGGTGGGCGTGGGCAACCTCGGCGCTGCCCTCCTGCGATACGATGGTTTCCGGAAGGAAGGGTTCGAGATCGTGGCGGCTTTTGATTTGAATCCTGAAGAGGCAAATCGGCGGAACGTCCCGATGCCCATCCGGCCCATGGATGAAACCGTCGAGGTCATCCATGAAAACGACGTCAAAATGGCCATCCTTGCCGTCCCAGGCGCCAGCGCGCAACACGTCACGAATCAGCTGATCGATGCCGGCGTCCAGGCCATCCTCAATTTCTCCCCCACCGTGCTCAGCGTCCCGGACTCCGTCATGGTCAACAGCGTCGACCTGGCCCTCGAACTCGAAAACCTGAGCTTCTTCCTCCGCTGAACCAGCCCTTAATCTGGCCGTCCACCGAACAAACACGACGTTCCTCGCGTCCTTCCAATCCAGGTGTTGCACACCGCTGGAATTGGGTTACGCCATCCCCCTCTCACAAGAAGTGCCCAACGCTTTGACCATGACCCGGATCGATTCCCCCTTCGCCTACTTCGTCCTCGCGGCTCTCTTCGCATTGCCTTCCTGCAAAACCACCGACGAAGCCCTCCCCGTGCGCACTCGGAGCGCGAACGCGGTGAACACTTATGCGGAGGAAACACAGGCCCAATTCGGCGAATCCTACGCCTTCCGCGGAAATCGGCGACTGATCTACCCACCCTTCACCCTGGCCTACGCCGGTTCCGACCGGAAAGCCTCCGCCTTTCCAAACCTCAGAAACTCCCGCCAGGAAACGCTCGTCGAACGCTTCGAAATCACGGCCGGTGACGAGAAACAGACCGTCGATTGGCGCTTTGATGCGGTGGAGCCCGCTCCCGTCGCTTTCCAAGTTGGGGGCCAAACGTTTTCGCTGATGGTCGACAGCCACCAGGAAGCGCCGAGAACCCGGGGCGTTCCCCTCTCGCCAGAGGAAGAGGCGGCCTTGCGGGAGGGAAGCCGCAAAGCGCTGAAGCCCTCTCAGCTGATCTATCCCGAAAGCCCAGACGCGGAGGGAACACCGGCCGTGGAAGGTGGGCCCACGCCCATGAAGCGGAAAGTGGTCGACGAAGGCGTGATCATCCAACCGGTTGCGACGATCTCACCGCCCGGTGAGTGACGTCGGCCACTGCGAAGCTCAACCGGTCTGACGGCCGAATCGTTTCTCCAGTTCGTCGTAGGACAGCTGAATCAGGGTCGGGCGTCCGTGGGGACAGCAGTAGGGCAGTTCGCACTCGAGCAGATCCTCCAAGAGGCGCTCCAGCTCCGGCGCCCTCAACTCGTCGTTCGCTTTCACGGCATGACGGCAAACCGTCGTGGCCACCATGTCTTCCCCGAGTCTCATCGACGACATCCGCCGGCTTGCCCGTTTGAGCTCCTCGATCACCTCTCCCATGTAGGCAAGCGGATCGGCCGCTTTGAAGAACTGAGGCAAGCTATCGATTTTTAGGGTGTTCGAGCCGAATGGCTCCGCCCCAATCCCCAGTTTCTGGAGCGCCTCGAGATTCTGGCGGACCAAATCGAAGTCACGTGGTGGCAACTCCACCGTGATTGGCATCAGCAAGGCCTGCGAAGGCACACCGGCCTCCGCCATGCGGTTGCGCATGTCTTCAAACAGCACCCGCTCGTGCGCCGCGTGCTGGTCCATCAAGACCAGACCCTCCGCGCTCTCCATCAAAACATACAGCTTTCCCAACACCCCCAGGATTCGGAAGTCCGAGGCCTGAACGCCCCGCGCCGCCTCCTCTGGCGGAGCCGCCGGCTCTGGTTCCGCCCGGTCATTCTCCGGGCGCTCCCGTTCCTCCGATGCTTCAGCCGGCGTGGGCGTTCCCTGGACCACCTCCGGCGCCGGACTGCCGCTGGAAGGTCCTTGAAGCCAGTCATTGCGGAGCGCCACCTGTTCCCGCTCGGGAATCAGCATGCCCTGCCCCCGTTCCGCCGCCACCGCCGGCTCACCGTGCGCAGGAGGTCTCCCGGGCTCTAACGGCCGGACCCGCTGGCCAGGCACCGTCTGCTGCTTCCGCATCAACGTCCGGCTCACCGCCTCGATCACCGCATCCCGCACGGCGTTCCCGTTACGGAACCTCACCTCCTTCTTCGCCGGATGGACGTTCACATCCACCGCCAGCGGACTCATCTCCAGATTCAGAAAGACCACCGGATACTGCCCTTTCATCAGCGCCGAGTGATACCCCTCCCTCAGCGCATAGTTCAGAAGAGAAGCCTCCACTGGCCGGCCGTTCAAAAACACGAGCTGAAGGCTCCGGTTCGAGCGTCCCATCCCAAATCCTCCGATGAATCCCGAGACGAAAATCCCTTCGTGTTCGACCGCCTCCACCTCCAACAGCCGCGACGCCAGTTCCGCCCCGGCCAAACCTTGAATGCGTTGGAGAAGCGTGCTGCCAGGCGGCAGCGTCCACTGCACCCGGTCGTTTCGCACCAACCGGAAACCCGTCTCCGGGTTCGCGATCCCCTGAAGCCGGACCTGATGCTCCACGTGCCCATATTCCGTGTTCTCCGTCCGTAGAAACTTCCGGCGCGCCGGAATGTTGAAAAACAGCGACCTCGCCTCGATCTGCGTCCCCGGAGCTTCTCCGCTGTCCTTCACGCTCACGACCTTGCCCCCGTTCACCACGATTTCCGTCCCGGACAACGCGTCCGGCGTCCGCGTGCACAGCCGGAACCGGGAAACCGACGCAATGGACGGCAAGGCCTCACCCCGAAACCCCAGTGTGCCGATCCCATCCAGGTCCTCGATGCTCCGGATCTTGCTCGTGGCATGACGCTCCAGCGCCATCAGCGCATCGTCCCGGGTCATCCCCTCCCCATCGTCCACCACCCGGATCAGGGACATGCCACCCCGTTCCACCCGGATCTCGACATTCCGCGCGCCGGCGTCCAGGCTGTTCTCCACCAGCTCCTTCACCACCGAAGCCGGGCGCTCCACGACCTCACCAGCCGCCACCTGACTCGCCAGCGCGTCCGGCATCAGTCGAATCTTCCCCATCTCCAGCGCGTCTCTTCCTTAGTTTGACCTGTCCGCTCCCGCGACTAGGTTGTTCACGAAACGTTTATGATCGAGGTCACCCAGCACGCCGTCAATCAACTTCGCGCTCTGTTAGAGCAGAAGAATCTCTCACCCGATGACCACGGCCTCCGACTCGCCGTCGAGCGGGGAGGCTGCGCCGGGCTGAACTACATCATGCAGATCGCCTCCCCAGAACGTGGCGATCACGTCGTCGAAAAAGATGGCATCCGCCTCTTCATCGACGGTGAAAGTGCGGATTTCTACAGCGGCTGTGTCGTCGACTACGAAGACACGCTCAACGACTCCGGGTTCAAGATCCAGAACCCGAACGCGGCCCGCACCTGTGGCTGCGGCACGTCCTTCGAAGCGACCTCATCCACCGCCACCTGATCGCACGGATTTCCCCGCCATGGAGTTCCTGACGAGCGACCGAAGCACTTTTTCCCGTCAGGCGCGCTTGGTCAGCAGCCGGAAAAAGGGACGTAAAGGCGTCTTCGCCTGGACCATGATCCTCACCGGCCTCACGGCCCTCACCATTTTCTCCTGGACCTTCTGTGTCTACGTCTTCGGCCACCCCGAAAAGGCTTTCAATTACAACCTCCTCACCCAGTTCGAAAAGCTTCCGGCCCTCGACGACTACTCGCCCTCCGACGCCCCGCGCGGCACCTTCCATACCCCCCGGGAACTCTACCGCCTCTACTACCGCTACGGCCCCAGGGAACTGCGTTCCCTCAGCTCCATTCTTCGCCGGGCTTACATCACCAACTTCCGCGATGGGTCGACCGTCACCTATCTGCAGGGCAATTTCCGCATCTATGAGATCCGGACCCTCAAAAAAGGAGACGTCTTTCCTTCAGGCCTCGCCCTCCGGGCCCAGGCGCTCGAATACCCGAATGTCGTCGTCGAATACATCCTGCCCGCCGCCAGCCTTCCCGAGTTCCACTACGATCTCGAAACCAACAACCTCCTCGAGATCGAATCCTCCACCACCTGCGCCGCCGTCATCCACGTCGCTCAAATCGCCGAGGATTACCTCTGTTTCACCATCGTTCCCATCGTCTACGGTACCCATCGCACACCGGCGCAAACCTCCCTGGCGCTCGAACCGCCGAACCGCCTGAATCTCTACGGACGCCTCCCCATCACCCGCGAACCCGAAACCAGCCCCATCCAACGCCGCTTGGCTGGCGCTCCCTGAAAGCCATGCGGCGCCCCCTTGGGAGTTCGGACGCGGAAAAAGTCAGCCAAACACTTTGTCGCTGACGTGTCCCTCGTTCAGGTCGACCCGTTCGGGACGCCCTTTGTGCTCGTAAATCACCTGCGTGTGATCCAGGCCCAGCAACGCGAAGATCGTTGAGTGGATGTCGTGCACGTGGAGTTTGTCCTCCACCGCATACAGTCCCAGGTCGTCGGTGGCACCGACGGTTTGACCGCCTTTCACTCCGCCCCCGGCCATCCACATCGTGAACCCGGTCGGGTTGTGGTCCCGGCCATCCCCTTTCTCGCTCATCGGTGTCCGGCCAAACTCACCGCCCCAGATGACCAGTGTCTCGTCCAGGAGTCCCCGGCGCTTCAAATCGGTGATCAACCCGACGATCGGTGAATCGATCTGCGCGCAAAGCCGCGAGTGATTCTTCTCCATCTGAGAGTGGCTGTCCCACTTCGACCCTGCCCCGTGGTAGAGCTGAATGAAGCGCACCCCACGCTCCACCAGGCGGCGCGACAGCAGACACATCCGGCCAAAGGTCTTCGTCGGTTCCCGGTCCATCCCGTAAAGCTCCTTCACGTGATCCGGCTCGCGATCCAAATCGACCGCCTCGGGCGCCTCGGCCTGCATCCGGTAGGCCAGTTCGTAGCTCCGGATCCGCGCCTCGAGATTCGTGTTCGATTCCCGCCCACGCAGATGCGCCTCGTTCAGTTCACGGAGAAAATTCAACTTCCGCTGATGGCGCCGGTCGTCCAGACCCCGGGGCAAACTCAGGTTCGCGATCGGCTCTTCGCCACTCTCCAGGACCGTCCCCTGGTAGACCGCCGGCATGAAGCCTGACCCCCACGAACGCGCCCCGTTGACCACCATGGCCGAGGAATCCTTGATCACCACGAACCCCGGCAGGCTCTGGTTCTCCGTGCCCAACCCGTAATTCACCCACGCTCCCAGGGACGGCCGCCCGCCAAACACCGACCCGGTGTTCATCTGGCAAACTCCGCCGGCGTGGTTGATCCCGTCCCCCACACAGGAGCGCACGACGCAAAGCTCATCCGCAATCTTCCCGTGCGCCGACAGCCAGTCCGAGATCCAAAGCCCGCTCTCGCCGTGCTGCTTCCACTCGCGCTGGGAAGCCAGAAGCGGCGAGTTCGCCTCGCCCATGGCCGTGATCGGCTTCTCGAAACTCTCCGGCAAACGCTGCCCCGCCAACTCGTTCAGAAGCGGTTTGGGGTCGAACAAATCCAGGTGACTCGGCCCACCCTCCATGAAGAGCCAAATCACGTTCTTTGCCCGGCCGATCCGCTGTGGAATCTTCGCTGCCGCTTCGCTCGGACCTCCAGCCGAAGCGATCAGCCGCTCACCGGTCAACGCGGAAAGCGCCACGGCGCCAAAACCAGCCCCGGCACGCTGAAGAAAATCCCGCCGGGAAGTAGGGTTAACGATGTTCGAACAGGGCATATTCTTAGGGATCAGATTTCAGGGCCCGGCGATCAGCCGATTTCCCACCTTCTAGCTCCTCACTCCTCTAATGCAGATACAAAAACTCGTTGGAGTTCAGCAGGGCATGGCAAAAATCCGTCATCGCGGCCAAAACTGGTTCGCTTGCCCCGGCCGGTTTGGGTTTCGGCGCACGAATCCACGCCGTTCCTGGCGCCGGTTCTTCACCATCCCCACTGAAGGTCCAGTCGATCAGCGGTGAACCCTCCAACACGCCCGGTTCCCGCAAAGTGAGTTTCGCCAACTGACCATCCCAGGAGTGCTGCGTCGAGTCCACGCGCCCGCCCACGGTCAGCTTCGTCCCGGGATCCTGGATCGCTTCCGCCAGATTATGCGGAACTTCCACCGATTCCAATTTCGCCTCCGGATCGGAAAGATCCTTCATCCAAAAGGTCACCGTTCCGCGGCCCTCCGGATGCGTCTCGATCGCCGCTGCCAGATAGACGGGAACTCCAAGCGGCACCCGCAGATTCGAGGCCACCACTTCATACTCCATCTCACCCCCTGGATTCCGCCCCGTCAGCTGCACGATGAAGTTCCGGGGCTGATAGCGCGACTTCTCGCTCGTCACGCCGAAAGTCCATCCGCTCGTCTTCTGATTCCCGTTCCACCGCGAGATCAGCGTATTGACCGACGCATCCTTGTGCAGGCTTTCCAGCACGGCCACGGCCTCCACCACGAAAGCGTCTCCGTCGAAGTCCGGCTGCTGCACCTCCAGTCGCTCGAAACGGCTGCCGGGCTGCAACCAAAGCGCTTTCGACCCCAGTTTGTGATCTTCCACTGCCGCAAAATGCTGCCCGCTCGGCCGTAATCCATTCTCGTTCGGGAACCGGTATTTTGGCTCCGCCGGCGTCGCGGCGCGATGATCCGCCGTCTGAACCTTCACGAAATCCAGCCCAGCCTGCATCTCGGCGCGCGATGGCGTCCGTCCCCACGCGAGACGGTAGGCCTCGGCGATCTCCAGCTTCGAGACTTCGCGCGCCCCGCCCATCACCCGCCGGGCAAACGCTCGCGCCCTTGCCATCGGCCACTCGTTATTGATCAGCAGCAGCGATTGCGTCGGCGTGGTCGTCTCTAAACGCGTCGGGGCCGAATCGAAACCCGAGGGCGCATCGAACCCGGCTAGGACGGGGTCGGGCGAATTCCGCATCTTCTTGACGAACACACTGCGCGCGGTCGAATCCCCGCCCAGCGGGGGGCCGTCCGATTTGGAGGACAACTCACCTGAGATACTGAGCATGGCGTCCCGGATTTGCTCGGCGCTCAGCCGGGTGGGCGGGAAGCGCCAGAGGTAGCGGTTTTCCAGATCCGCCATCACCTCGTGCTGGCTCGGTTCCCGCCGGGAAGTCTGCCGGTAAGTGGAACTCAGCATGATCATCCGGTGAACCGGTTTCATCCGCCAGCCGTTCTCGACAAAACGCAAGGTCAGCCAGTCCAGCAGCTCAGGATGGCTCGGCGGCTCACCAAGATTACCGAAATCGTTCGGCGTCGCCACGATGCCGCGCCCAAAGTGGCGCTGCCAAATCCGGTTCACGAACACCCGCGTCGACAAGGGATTCTCCGCGTCAGCGATCCAATCCGCCAACGCCGACCGTCGCCCGGTCGTGTGCTCCCTCGGCTCGATCCGCGGGGCCGGTTGACCCAGCAGCGTCAGAAACGCTGGCTGGACATCGGTCTCACCCCGGCGCGTCTTCAACAGCGTCTGGGCCGGTTCCCGATCGATATCCGTGCTGATGAACGCCGTCGGGAGCGGCTTGGGTTTCAACTCCGCGTGAGCCGCCAGCTTCTTCTGGAGCGCCTCGTATTCCGCTTTTTTCTCCGGATGCAGCTTCAGATATTTGTCCGGCTTATGGCGTCCGAGCTGAGCGTCCACCTGGCGCTGAACCAATTGCGCCATCTGCTCTTCGTAGGCGGTTCTCTCCGCGGCGGGCGTGCGATACATCGCCTGGATCTCTTCTGGAAACTGGCCGACCACGAAATTCCTCCGGTTGTCGTAGGTCTGCTTCACCAATTCATCCATCCGCGCCTGAAGCTCACCGGCGACCTTTTCCCACTGCCCCATCCTCGCTTCGTAGCGGGCCAGTTGTTCCGGCGTGGCGTAGGGCTCGTTTTCCGGCCACCAAACCGTCGATAGGAAGGACCGAAGCGCGAAATGATCCTCTTGAAGAATCGGGTCGAACTTGTGGTCGTGACACTGCGCGCAGCCGATCCCAAGACCCAAGAACGCCTCGCTCGTGACGTTCGTCATCTCCGTCATGATGATGTCCCAGTGCATTTCGGCGTCGCGCTGATTCCACTCGTAAACGCCGTGACGCAAAAACGCGGTCGCGATCAGCGTCTCCGGGTCCTCGCGAGCAAATTCGTCCGCGGCCAGTTGCTCACGGACGAACTGGTCATAGGGCTTGTCCTCGTTGATCGAACGGATCACGTAGTCTCTGTAGCGCCACGCCTCGGGCCGGAAAGCGTCTTGCCGGTAACCGTCACTCTCCGCGTAGCGCACGACGTCCAGCCAGTGCTGCGCCCAGCGCTCTCCGTATCGCGGGCTGGCCAGTAGTTCCTCGATCAGCGCCGCCCACGCTCCCTCCAAATCCTTCTCGGCCGCATCCAGGAATGCGCGCCGCTCCTCCGGCGTCGGAGGGAGCCCGTGCAGATCGAAGTAAGCCCGTCGCACCAACTCCTCCGGAGACGCCTCCGCCGCGGGTTCGAGGTCGTGCTCGGCCAGACGGCGCGCCACGAACATATCGATCTCATTCCGCGCCCAGCCCTCTCCCTCCACGGGCACTTCGGGATCCCGCACCGGCTGGATCGCCCACCAGGCCCGGTCCTCGGCCGTAAAACCGTTCTCATCCCGTGCCAGCTCCGGGCTCATCCCCGGCTCCTCCGGCCAGGGCGCCCCAGCGTTCACCCACCGCTCCAAAAGCGCCACCTGCTCCGCCTCCAATGGCTTCTTCGGCGGCATTTCGAAATCCGGATCCGTGTAGCGCACCGCCTCGATCAGCAGCGACGCCTCGGCATCCCCGCGCACCACCGCCGGTCCCGTGTCGCCCCCGGCCGTGATGAAATCGATGTGGTCCAGCCGCAGCCCCGCCTTCTGCTTGTCTTCCCCGTGACATTCGAAGCAGTTCTCCGCCAACAACGGCCTGATGTGCGTCTCGAAAAACTTCAGTTCGTCTTTCGAAGCTCCGGAAAGCGCGACGGGAACCAAGACAAGCAGCAGAAGGGGGATCAAAGGTCGGGTAAATCGCATGGTCACTTCGTCTTTTGGGCTACAAGGTTCAAATCACGGCGTTTTGGACACTTTTTCCTCACTCCTCACTCTCAGCGTTGGCGGCCTTGCCGAGGCGTGTTCCCGGCTGGCGAAAGCGTGAACCAACCCTTGGTGCTCGAATTCCCCGGTCTCCCGCACGATCACCAGCGTCGCCAATCCGTCCGAACCCGCTTCCTCCGACAGAAAGCGCGCCAGCGTCTCACTGCCGGCCCGCACGAACGACGATCCGCCTCCTCTCGGAATGTCAAACATGGCCAAGCGCTGAGCCACGGACCGATCCAGCCGGTCGCCAGCCACGGCCGGGGCAGTCTCCCAAACCAAACTCGCTTCGTCCCATTCGTCCCAGGCATTCCCCGGCAAACCATACACCGTAAACCGCGAATCCGGGACCAGCGCGGAGAATCCCAACCCGCTCGGCTCCACGTCCAGCACCAATTCCGCCTCGTCGATCGCCTCCCCAGCCACGCTCGCGAGATCAAACGTCAAATACGCCCGGCGACGGTTCGTTTCGACCAAATCGGTGTGCTTCACCATGAGCAGCGGCAGCCCTCCCACCGGACCGTGGCTGTCCCCTTTCCGCACAAAAGCGTCTTTCCCCCGCCCATCCGCGGTCGTCAGGACCCGCCATCCCAATTCCGGCGCTGGAGCCGGCGAAACCGTCCGGGCCACCTCCTCGCTGGCGTCGCGCAAGTCCTCGCCGTGGACGAAAACATCACCCGTGCCAAGCCGCTTCTCTCCGCCCGACGGCTTTTCCACCGCCACCTCTCCATCGAAAACCAACACGTGCGAGGTCCCAAGTCCGCTCGTCGTCACCCCGAAGCGCGTCCCGTGATCGATCACGTTCACGTCGCGAGTCTCCACCCTGAACCCGTGTGCCGAAGGCGGGACATCCGCCACCAGGGACCCTTCCATGAGCCGGCAATGCATCGCCGTGAAAATCTCTAGCGTGCTCGGAGCTTCCAGCGTCAAAACCGCCCCACTGGCGAATCGCAACGAAGCCATCCCCTCGGCCAGCACCAAGGTCCCCGGCCCCACACGAGCTCCCTCTGCCGTCGGCAAATCGGAGCCTTCCCAGCGACACCCGTCCGCTTCGACGATTTCCGCGATCAGGACGCCGCCAGAATTGCCCGGGCGCACCAGGAACCAGGTCGCAAGCATCGTCACCAGCGCCGCCGCAGCCGCCCAGCTCACCGTCTGCCACCGCTCCCGGCTCAGCGGTTCGGCGGGAGGCGTTTCCAGAAGCGCCGGTAAACGATCCCGCTCGGCCAGCAGCTGCCCGTGCATCCACGCCCGCTCTGCGTAGGCCGCCCTCAACTCGGCATCGGCCAGAATGTCCGCTTCGAACCGGACCCTTTCGGCTTCCGTCAGTCGCCCTTCCAGCGCCCGGTCCACTCGTGTTTGGTCGTCGTGCTTCATCCGGATGAAGCCGCCAGCCGCCGGCTGACACAGTCGTTCAAGGTTTGCCGGATCCGGCTCAAAAGGCGGTAAACCGCGCCCTCCGTCCTCTCCGTCCGTCGCGCGATCTCGGCGACATCGCACTCTTCAAAATACCGCAGCACGATCGTCTGCCGATGAGCCAGGGGCAGGCGGCGCAGGCACTCCCGAAGCGCTTCCGAGCGCCGCTCGAAATGCTCCGGCCTCCGGTCGATTTCCGCCGCCACGGCTTCGATGAAGGCCGGGTCGACCGGCGAATCGGTTTTCCGCTTCTGGGAGCGGCGATAGTTCAGAATCTGATGCAACGCGATCCGGCGCGCCCAAGCGACGAAGTTGGTCCCGGACTCGAATCGGTCGAATTGGCGCCACATGACCAGTTTGGCCTCTTGCAACAGGTCGTCGGCATCTTCCGGCCGCGCCACGAGGGCGTGCACGTAAGCCGCCAAACCGCGTTCGTGTTTGCCCAGCAGCCGCAGGAACTCTTCCGTTTCTTCTCCTTCCTCGCGCATCAATTCCCCCTCATCAGGTCCGAAACCCGCCGTTTTGGACAAAAAACTTCTTTCCGGTGCCGCATCAGCCCGGCTCCGCCGAAGCGCTCAACTGAGGAACCGCTCGCTGACTGCATCCGCGCGCCTCAACCGCCACCCTTCATGAGCACCCGCCGGGACCGGTCCGAAGGATTCGCCACCTTTCGCAGCTTGCCTGAAAGCTTCCTGATGACGTCGAAATACGCTTCGTTCTCCGCCAGGTTCGTCACCTCGTGAGGATCGGTTTGGTGATCGTACAGCTCCGTGCCCGCCTGCGTCCAGAGCCACTCCGTGTACCGCCAGCGCTCGGTCCGGATCGAGTAACCCCAAGCTTTCACATGGTGATGCACCTGGGTGATCGCCGGCCGGTTCCAGGGCGCTTCCGGATTCTTTAATAGGGGTCGAAGCGATGCCCCCTCCAGATTCTCCGGTGTCCCTTCCAAACCGCAAAGGTCCGCCAGTGTCGGATACAAATCCAGCAACTCCACCGTCCGAGGGCTCGCCCCGGCCGCGACGCCGGGCCCGGCGATGATCAGCGGGACTCGCGCCGAGAGCTCGAACGCTTTGCGCTTGTACCACAAGCCTTTCTCCCCCAGAAAATACCCGTGGTCCGACCAGAAAACGATCAGCGTCCGGTCCAGCAAATCGTTCACCTCCAGGGCATCGACCAGTTTACCCACCAAGGCGTCGACGAAGGAAATCGTCGCAAAGTAAGCTTGCTTGCACTTCCGCGCTTCCTCGACGGTGATGTCCTTGAAGTAATAAGGCCAGTTCGCGATATCGCGCTGCACGGCCATCTGGGGCACGTCCGCCAAGTCCGCTTTCGCCTGTTCCAGGTCCGGAATCTCGATCTCCTCGAGCGGGTAGAGATCGAAATAGCGCTTCGGCGCCACGTAAGGACAGTGCGGATTGAAAAATCCCGCGGCGATGAAAAACGGGCGGTCGCGATTCGCTTCGATCATCTCGATCGCCTTCGCCGCCACCAGGCCGTCCGTGTGCTCCTCGTCAGCACTAACCGGATCCCACCACGCCATCGAAATCCCCAGACCTTTGTTGGGACCGTGATTGATGATTTCTCGCTCGCGGGTCTTGTCGATGCCCTTCGGGTTGAATCGCTCGTCCCACGTGGCCGGGTCGTCGTTGCCGTTGGTGCCGATTTGCGAGGGATTGCCGTAGTGATAGATCTTCCCCACTCGCCCCGAATAGTATCCGTTCCGCCGGAAAAGCTGCCCCAGCGTCACGACGTCCGGGTTCTTCTGCCGGAGTTCGTGCTTTAACGTGTGCATATCCAGCTTGTCCGGCCGCAGCCCCGTCATGAGGCTGGCCCGGCTCGGACCGCACAGAGGTTGCTGGCAGTAGGCCCGGTCGAATCGAACGCCGCGGGACGCCAGTCGATCCAGATTCGGCGTGTGGACCTGCTCGTTCCCATAGCAGCCCAGGGCCGTGTTCATGTCGTCGACCGAAATGAACAATACATTCATCGGAGGCTCGGCCGCTTCGGCGATGGAAACCAACGCCAGACTCATCAGAAACATCCTTTTCATCGTCACTCTTCCGGCTCGCTCGCGCCTTGGGACAACAATAGCTCGGACTCTGCTTGAAATTCCACGTAGACGCTGGCGTGAACCCCCATCGTGATGTCGATCCTACCCCCCTCCGGTAGAGACTCAAAGTGAAAGGTGTAGCTGCCCGCCGCCCGCGACCAGGATGAACCACTTCCCCGGTATTCCTTTCCCGCCTCGTCCACCACGCGGACGATGTCGATCTGCTTGTCCAGCAGCGGTGGGCGAACCTCGATCTTGAGATGCGGCCGGTTCACCGAATTCCGCCCGGGAAGCCGCCCACCCCGCCCCGCGATCCCGACCACCGTGACCTCGTGACCCAGCCGTTCGAACGTCTGATTCACTTCGATCGCTTTCTCCTCCCCGGGAACCGCCAGATCTTCCACGACAAAAAGCTCATCCGCTGAGAACTCGGCGTCGGGCTCTCGCGTGAACTCGAACCGCGCCTTCCAGCCGCCGGGCTCCGTCCACAGCGTCGGAGACCACGAAAGCCGCGTCGAGCCGTCGGACGTGGTGTGGCTCCAGGAGCCTTGTTTGACTTGGTTCCCGGTCTCGTCCGTCAGAACCACCCCGTCCGGGAACCACGACTCCGTCACTTGCCCGTTCTCTCGGGCTTGAAAGACCGCCACGCCCATCGGCTCGCGATCGAGTTCCGCTGGTTCGAGTTCCCGGTTCGATTTCGCTCCGCCCACGAGCCGCTTCAGTTCGATCTCGAGTTCGCCCGCTCGCTCCACGGCCGGCAGCGGTGTCGCCTGAATGGCCGGTGGAGCCCGCCAAACCGATGGATTCGAAATCTCGAACGAGCCGGCCTCCTCCCAACGCCCGCCGCGCTCATCCATTTGAAGCAGCCGCAGTTCCACGACCTCGCTTCGCCGGGGAAAGGCTTCGAACACCCGGCCCAGGATCCGGGCATTCGGCCCGGCGTCGTGCTCGGCCGACCCGTTCGCGCTCACTCTCGAACGGAAGCCGGTATCGTCCACCAGCTCGAAACTGACGGCCAGCCACGAGCCGGCCGCCGGTCCCTCCAGCCGGAACCAGAGCCCCAGCGCATCGCTCGACGACGTCATCTCGAGCGGCGGATCCCACCCCAAACGCTTCATCCACGCCGCCGGCAGGTTCGAGGACC
>CAZCRA010000059.1:0-20227 GCA_964500945.1 uncultured Verrucomicrobiales bacterium
ATTTGACATGACTGCGCATTCCTCCCATCGTTTTTCATGCCGAGCGAGCGCCGGATCGAGTATGAAGGTGCCGTTTACCATGTCTTGGCTCGCGGTGACCGGCGGGAAGATATCGTTCAGGATGACGCCGATCGTAAGCGCTTTGAACAAACGCTTGGCGAGGTGGTTCAAAGCAGTGGCTGGGTGCTCTTTGCCTGGGCTCTCATGAACAACCTCTACCATTTTCTCATCCAAACGCCCTCGCCGAACCTGGTTCAAGGCATGACCTGGTTTCAAAACATTCCACCTTGCGCCGCGGTTGGTATTTCGGGTCGGACAAGTTTCGCGAGCAGCTTCTCGAGCGGTTGGGGCGCGACGACGGAACTCTCGCCAAACGACGCCGAACCGGTTACAGCGGAGCCCAGGCCCGGGATCATGGAGAGAGGGAAGCGATTCGAATCATCGCAGAGGCCGAAACGGTCTTCGGTCTGGGAGCGCAAGACTGGGCGGATACCAGAAAAGGAGATTGGAGAAAAGGCGTGACTGCCGCTCTGATTCGCGAACGTGCGCTGATCGACAACGGATGGCTGGCCGAACGGCTCCACATGGGCGCTCGCAACGCGGTCAGCCGGACCATCCGGCACGGCACGGATGTCGTTAGTTCGAACCGGCAAGCGCGCAACCAAGTCGACGAACTGCGAAAACGCGTCGAAGCCTTCTGACGAATCTCGATCCGGAAGCGGACGTATCCCCTCACATGGCAAAGGTTTTTCTAGGCTTGTCTGGTGGCGTCGACAGCAGCGTCGCCGGGGCCCTTTTGCTTCGAGAAGGTCACGAAGTGGTCGCGGCCTACATGAAAAACTGGATCAACGAGGAGAAGATCGCCGGTCACTGCCCCTGGCAACAGGACATCGAAGACGCCCGAGCCGTCGCCAAACGGCTCGGTATCGAGTTTCGCGTTGTCAACCTGATCCAGGACTACCGGGATCGCGTCGTGCGCTACCTCCTCGACGGCTACGAATCCGGCGTCACGCCGAATCCCGACGTGATGTGCAACCGGGAGATGAAATTCGGCGTTTTCCTCGATCACGCCTTGGAAGAAGGATTCGACTTCGTGGCAACCGGGCATTACGCACGGGTCGATCACCTTCCCGATGGCGACGCACGCCTTCTCCGGGGCGCCGATCCGAACAAGGATCAATCCTACTTTCTCGCTCTGCTACGGCAGGAACAAATCCGTCGTGCCCTCTTCCCGATTGGACACCTGCGGAAACCGGAAGTCCGGGAAATCGCACAGGAATTGGGGCTCGTCACTGCGGGAAAGAAGGACAGCCAAGGCATTTGTTTCATTGGTGAGGTGAAAATGTCCGATTTCTTGCGGCACTTCGTGCCCGACGCCCCCGGGCCGATCGTCACGACCGAGGGGCGCGTCGTGGGGGAACATCGCGGGCTGCATCTCTACACCTTGGGTCAGCGAAAAGGCATCGGTGTTCCCTCGAACACGGCGAACAAGGCCTTCGTCGTCGTCGCGAAGCGCGCTGCAACCCGCGAGCTGGTCATCGGTTTCGACGAACTAGAGACCGAAGGTTTGTATGCGGTGTCCAGCCAAGTCCACGGTCTCAGCACCACGCGGATCCCTCCCTTGGAATGGGAGGAAATCGAAGCGGCGCCGCGCTACCGGTCCGCTAGCGTTCCGGTCCGCCTGGAGGCTGAAGATGCTGAAGACCGGGCGCAAATCACCTGGAGCCAGCCGCAACGGGCAGTGGCCCCGGGTCAAATCTGCGCTTTCTACCGGCAAGACGAGCTGCTGGGTGGCGGAATCTTCGGGGATTCCACCGCCCTAGCATGAATCGGGGCGAAGCGTACATAGGCTGCCAAAGGCAGAGCAATGCGTCCAATTTCGTCCGTCCATCTCTTTTCCGTATGTAGAATTCGTGAGAATTTCGAATTTTGTGCTCGGAAGGGTTAGCCCGGACGAAGTTCTCACGAACTCCGCTACGCCGGAAAACGGTAGCAAAAGGATGGATGTAGCGGAATTTGTGAGAATTTCGTCCGCCCCCTCTGAAGTGTCACCACTTCAGCTACTCCTCAAAGTAGAAGACCACTCCGGACGGTCATGCCACGGGTTCTTCGCCCCACTCTCGCTGGGCAAAGCGCTTGATCTTCGGCGTGTCGATGGCGAAACGCTGCATTTGTAGCCGCGCCGGTTTGAATCCCTGTTTGGCGAGGAACTGGTAATGGGCCAGGACGTCGGGCGATTCCACGGGTCCAAGCGTCGGTTTGACCTCCTTCTCCATGCCGGTCAGAAGACTCACCACGATACAGCCGGTGATCTCTGACGGCTCCCGGCTTGCGAGGAGTCCCAAGGTCCGAAGATCCAGGTCACCCGCCAACTCACTGGTTCGCTCCGGCAAATAGATGGTTTCCTTGATCGTGCTCTTGTAGGCCAGCTCACCTCCTGTGGTAAACAGGATGTCTCCACTCCGGTCGAGACGTTGCACGGCATCGCTCAAATGGAACGACGGCGGGAAGCTGTAATCCACCAACACCGCGCCCGGCTGAAGTTTGCCGATATCCAGGATCCCAGGGATGCTGGTCGTGCCGATGAAGAACGACGCCTCATAGACCGCGGCAGGGATCCCCCCACCATTCGGGTGCAGGCTGATGTCGCCCCGGAAACCTTTCTTCCGAAGAATGTCTGCCGCACGCTCGAGGTCGGCTTCCTTCATGTAAGGATCCGCCAGGAGGATTTCCTCCGGATGCGGCAGCACTTCCAATGCGAGCTGTGCCGACGCCATCCCGATCGATCCTAGCCCCACGAATGCCACGCGTTCGCGAGCAAACTTCCGCTTCGTCTTCTCGAGAACACCTTCCACGGTCCGGATGATCGTCGCCGTTCGAGTGGCATCGCCCGTCGTGATGGCCGGCATCTTCTTGCGGCCCTTGACCCAAGCCGACACGTCGCAGCCGTGATCGGTGGCACTCGGAAGCATTCCCGTCAGCGCCACCGTCTTCGCCCCCATCGAAGCCGCCATGTCCATGGCCTCGACGACCGATGCGCGAAGGGCTCCTTCGTCCTTGAAAAGATCGAGATCGAAGAGCGGCAGGATGATGAGCCCAATCTTTCCGATCGGCATGTCGTAGACGCTCGCCAGCAGGGGCTGATTTTCGAACCATCGCCGCACGAGATCTTCACGCGTCAGACCGGTCAGCGCCACGAACGAATCAGGAATCGTCGCCAGCGCCACCGCATCGACCTTTGGCAGCTTCTCATCCGAATCGAGGAGCTTCACCTCCAGATGATCCGTGCTCCCCGGCAGTTGGAGACCGCCATCCTCCGTCAGATCCCGGTTCGAATCGGCTTCCTCCGAACTCAGGAGATAATGCGCCAGCTGCTCGATCGTCGGGTAGCGAAGGAAAGCCTCCACCGGAACCTCCCGGTTAAACGCCTCCGAGGTCTGGGCCAGGATTCGAACCGCCAGAAGCGAGTCGCCACCCATCTCGAAGAAATTGTCGCGAATCCCGATCTGATCCGTATCGAATGCTTCCCGGAAAATGCCCGCCAGGAGGTGCTCGCTGGCCGTTTGAGGTGCCACGTATTCCGTTTCGAGACCGGACCGGTCGATCGACGGAGCCGGCAACCGCTTCCGGTCGACCTTCTGGTTCGGCGTCAGCGGAAACTCAGGTAGGATGGAGTAGAACGCCGGACGCATGCTCTCTGGCAGGCGCGTCGAGAGGTGGTGCTTGAGCGAAGGCACCAGGTTTGTCGTGTCGCCGTCCGCCAGGATGTAGGCCACCAGATTCGGGCCGCCCGGCAAATCCTCGCGTTTCACCACCACCGCCTGCTTGACCTGTGGATGCTCGTTGAGCTGAGACTCGATGTCGTCCAGTTCCATGCGCACCCCGCGCAGTTTGATCTGGTGATCAACCCGTCCCAGGCAGTCGAGTTTCCCGTCAGAACGCCAGCGGGCCAGATCGCCGGTCCGGTAGAGACGCTCGGTTTTTCCGGTGGGAAGTTCCACTTCGACGAATCGATCCGCAGTCAGCCCGGGCTGGCCATGGTAGCCGCGCGCCAGACCGTCACCGCCGATGTAGAGTTCGCCCACGAACCCGACCGGCACGGGATTGCGGTCGGGATCGAGCACGTAAATGCTCGTGTTCCCAATGGGGCGTCCGATCGAAATCGTCCCCTCGCCCCGCTGAACCCGGTCGCAGGTGGACCATACGGTGGTTTCGGTGGGGCCATACAGGTTCCAGATTTCTCCCGCGTGATCGAGCAACCGGTTGGCCAAGTCGCGCGAGAGGGCTTCGCCGCCGCAGAACGCCCGAAGGTCGCGCTTCCCTTCCCAACCGCCGTCCAAGACCATCTGCCACGTCGCGGGGGTGGCCTGCATGACGGTGATGTCGAATTCGTCGAGCATATGCCCGAGGTGGCGGCCGTCCTTCACGTCTTCCCGGCTGGCGATCACGCACTCGGCGCCGGTCAGAAGCGGCAGGTAGAGTTCCAGGAGCGAAATATCGAAGGACAGGGTCGTGACAGCGAGAAGCCGGTCGTCTTCTCCGAGCCCGGGCTCGTTCCGCATGGAGGATAGGAAATTGACGGCCGCGCGATGCGGAATGGCCACGCCCTTCGGGGTTCCGGTCGAACCCGAGGTGTAGATGATGTAGGCCAGCGAATCCGCGGTGAGTCCCTTGACGGCGGGCGGCTGATCGGTCGGTTGAACATCTTCCAGGCAGATCACCTTCCAATCGCCCGGAGGAAGCGAATTCCGCAGCGCGCGCTGAGTGACCACGATGGACGGGTTGGCGTCCTCGAGCATCTGTTCCAGCCGATAAGCCGGAAACTCCGGATCCATCGGCACGTAGCAGCCGCCGGATTTCAAGATTCCCAGCGTCCCGGCTACCATGTCGCAGGAGCGCTCGGTCAGAATCGCCACCGGCTGATCCGGCTTCACTCCGGCCGCCACGAGGGCTTGCGCCAGGCCATCGGCTTTGCGATCCAGCTGGTTGAACGTGAGCGTATCGCCCGCGCAGCGCACCGCGATTTTGTCCGGAGAGGCCGCCACCTGGGCGGTGACCAGTTCGTGGAGCAACTCGTCGCGCCGGTAGCTCTGCACCGTGTGATTCCAGTCGACCAGGATTCGCTTCTGCTCGCCGGGCGATAGAAGATTGATCTCGGAAATCCTCAGTTGCGGCTCGGCGACCACCTGTCGAAGCACCTGAGCGTAGAGGCCGTTCAAGTATTCGATAGTGGACGCGTCGAACAAATCGGAATTGTACTGCCAGCAACCATAGAGATTGCCGCCGGCTTCTTCGACGACCAGCGTGATCTCAAACTGGGCCTGACGGAGCGTCAGGTCCACCGTCTCCACCGTCATGTCTCCGATGTGAAATTTGTGCCCTCCCTGCCCGATGAGGAAGACGGCGATCCCCTGCTCATCGACCCCGGGAATCCGCTCCATCGAAAACGACACCTGAAACACCGGTGAGCGGCTCGGATCCCGCGGCACTTTCAACTCGTCGACCAGGCGCGGCAGCGGCAGATGCTGATTCTCGAGCGCGCCGGCGACGGCTTCCCCGTTCTGAGCGAGATAATCGATAAAGGCCGGATCGGAGGTCACCCGGCTTCGCACCGGAACCGGATTGATGAAGTAACCGGCCACGTTGTGCAGTTCCTGCTGCATTCTTCCGGCCAGCGGGACGCCCACGATGAGGTCGTCCTGGTTACAGTAACGATGCATCAGCGCTTCGAAGGCCGAGAGCAGCACCGTGAACAGCGTGACGTTGCGCGATTCGGCCAACTTCACGACTTCGCCGGTGAGATCGCTCTCCAGTTTGAAGCCGTGCACACCGCCGTTGAAGGTCTGAACCGGCGGACGTGGGCGATCGACCGGGAGGTCCAGCGTCAAGGGGGCACCCGCTAGATGCTCCTTCCAGTATTCCATCATCCGCCCGCCCGACGGAGCCTCCAGATGCTGCTGCTCCCAGGCCACGTAATCGTGGTAGCGGGCGTCAATCGGCTGCCAATCCGGCTCCTTGCCGATCTTCTTCGAGAAGTAGCTTTCGATCAGGTCGTTCATCACCAGCGTGACCGACCAGGCATCCGAAACGATGTGATGGATGGACAGGAGCGCAATGTGCGCATCGTCCCCTGTCCTAAAGAGTTCGAGCCGCACCACCGGGCCTTTCTCCAGGTTGAACGGCTGGTTGGCGTGCTGGACCACCAGATCCTTGATCGCCTGCTCGGATCGATCCGACACGTCGTGCTCGCGGAAATCCACGGTCCGGCCGCGATGCACACGCTGCACGGGCTCCCCGTTCACCGTGTGGAACGTCACGTCGAGCATCGGGTGACGTTCGAACAGCCCTTTGAACGCCTCCTTCATCAGCTCGATATCCACCTTCGGCGAGATTTTCGAGCTGAACACCAAGTTGTAGGCCGGGGAGTCGGGAGCGAGTTTGTGAAGGAACCACAGCGCCTTCTGCCCTTCGCTCAGCGGGAATTCGCTCCGTTCCTCGCGGGACAGTTCCAGCGCGGGAAGCCCGGCCACCGAACCTCCAGTGGAGGCTCCACCCGCATCGCCCAATTCGTCTCCCGCGCTCTCGATCAGCGTCTCGAGGATGGGAACGCCCAATTCGCGAATGTTCGGACCGTTCAGCACCGAACCCATCGGGACGCTGATTCCGAGTTGCGATTCGACCCGGTTCATCAGCTCGATGGCCATGAGCGAGTCCAGTCCCAGTGAGTTCAGCGGCGCATCCTTATCGATCTTCGCCACATCCGTCCCGAACACGCCCGCGACCTGCTCGGCGAGGAAATCCTCCATGAGCCCCGCACGGGCATCGGCAGCTGCCTGCAGGATCTGGCTTCGGATCGCGCCGCCTTCCCCGTCCGAATCATCGCCCACCACGTTGCTGTAGGTGTTCGAATTCGCGATCAGGGCAGCAAATCGCGCGAGCGCCGGCCAATCGGCTCGGGAAGCAGCCAGGTTCACGGCATCCCGGACGATGAAGCGCTTCACGACGCTCAGGGTCTCGTCCATGTCGTAGGTGCTCAGGCCGAGAAGCTCAAGATACTGCTCCGTTTTCTCGTTCCGTTCAACGAAACCGGCTCCCTTCAAAGCGCCCCAGTTGAAGGTCAGCGCCGGGAGTCCAAGGGCGTGACGATGCTGGGCGATCGAATCGAGAAACGCGTTCCCGGCGTTGTAGTTCGACTGCCGAACCGCTCCCATCACCGCCGAAAACGACGAGAAGGAAATGAAGTGGTCGAGATCGAGGTCGCGCGTTGCCTCGTGGAGGATCCAGGCGCCGAGCATCTTGGGATGAAGGACACGGTTGAAGCCCTCTTCATCCAAATCGATGATGTCCAGGTCGTTGATCACCATCGCTCCGTGAATCACCCCCGCCAGCGGAGCGTCGCCCGCCTGAACCTTGGCGATGATCTCACGCACCGCTTTGCCGTCCGTCACGTCGGCCCGGGCATCGACCACCTCCACGCCGTCGGCACGCAGCTGCTCGATTTCCACCTGCGCCGGCTCCTTCGGACCACTGCGCGACATCAGCACCAAGTGCCTGGCGCCGTTCCCGGCCATCCACTTCGCCAGCTCAAAACCGAATCCGCCCGCACCGCCGGTGATCAGATAACTCCGGTCGGGAAGGAAGAGGTGCCCCTCCTGAGTGCAGGGACCAATCGGGATCGAGGGAATGTCGAAATCGAGCACATTCTTCCCGATATGCTTGCCCTGCGCCATGTAGCGGAAGGCCTCGACGACGTCGGTGACCGGGAAGACCTTATGAGGCAGCGGCTCGTAGATTTTCGCGAACAGGTCGCGCTCTAGTTCGCTCAGCATCGACGCCACGAATTCCGGCTTCGATTCGAGGTGCTGGGCTAAATCGACGACGAAGTAGCTGATGTTGTCCTTCAGCATCTCCATCCCGAACTTCGTGTTACCGTAGACGTCGATCTTTCCAATCTCGACGAAGCGGCCAAACCGCCGGAGACATCCAAAGCTCTTCGGAATGAAGTCGCCCGCCAGGCTGTTCAACACGCAGTCGATCCCTTCACCCCCCGTGATCTCCATGATCTCGTCCGCGAAGTCCAGCGTCCGGGAATTCATGACGTGATGCACGCCCATGTCGCGAAGCAACTGCCGCTTCTCATCGGTCCCCGCCGTCGAGAAAATCTCGAGCCCCAGGTGTTTCGCGATCTGGATCGCCGCCTGACCGACCCCGCCCGTGCCGGCGTGAATCAGGACGCGCTCCCCCTTCTGCATCCGCGCCAGGTGGACCAACGCGTAGTAACTGGTGAGGAAAACCGTCGGGAGCGTGGCCGACTCCTGAAAACTCATGTGCTCCGGCTTCCGGAACACCACTTGGCGGTTGACCGTGAGATAGCTGCGGAAGGCGTAGGGCGCCAGACCCACCACGTCGTCGCCCGGCTTCAGATCGGTCACTCCTTCGCCGGTCTTCACGACCGTTCCGGACACATCGTCCCCAAACCACCGCAGATCCTGCGGATTGCCGGGATACATCCCGAGGGCTTTCATGACGTCGCGGAAGTTGATGCCTCCGGCTTTCACCCGGATCTCGATTTCGCCCGGTCCGGGCTCTCGCCGCGGCGTTTCGTTCAGCGAGAGATTCTGTAGGACACCGGGTTTATCGATCTCCAGACGATAGGACAGCACCCGGCCATCCGGTTGTATGGCTTCCCGCCGGCGCATCGGCACCTCTTCGGCCTTGACCCGGTGGAGACGATTCGCAAACCGCTGATCCCCGCGGTAGGCGATCTCGAGTTCCCGGTCGGGACGGATCACTTCTTCGACGATGTCCACGGCCTCGAACGCCGGCATCGAGGCGTCCAGATCGATCATCGTCACCGGCCATTCCGGATGCTCGTTGTTCGCCACTCGGCAGAATCCGGTCAACGGCGCCGAACTGATGTTGTGGAGCGGTTCACCATCGACTGAAACCCGGCCGCGCGTCAGGACGAAGATGCGCGGCGACGGATTAGGCTTCACCTCGTGCATCGCATGGATGAGCACACGCATGCTGTGAACGCCCGTCGTCTGGACGCTCTCCAACTGCTTGAGCGTGATGTCCGTTCCAGGGTCGTCCAAGGTCCAGCCGTGGATGATCGACGTGGCTTGAAGCCCCGAAGAAGCCAAATCCTCGAAGAGTTGTTCCCAATCCGAGCGAACGGCCGGATTCAACGCGAATTCGTGCTCGGACTTCCGCTTGAAAGCCGCCCCGGGTTCCACCGTGACCGCGATCCGGCCCCGCGCAGCAAGCTCCGATTCGAAGGTGCCACCAAATCCGGACTGATCTTTCAGGAACACGAGCACCTCGTTGGCGTCGTCGCTTTCCCCTGGCTCGACGCTCCCCTCCGGCGTCTCCTCCACCGGCTCGGGCGCTCGCGCGACAAACACTGACTGCTGGCACTCTTCGTCCTTCTCGGAACTGACGAAGTAGGAAGTATCCCGGAACCCCAGGTCACCGAGGAGTTCGATCCAGCTCTCGCGCGGCAGCAACGCCGATTTCGGCCGGAGATCAGTGTCCTGATAATACCACCATCCTTTGAGGAGACCGAAGACGTTGTCCAGCGTCACGCGTCGATTGGTCACCTCCAGGAACATGAGGATCCCATCCTCACAGAGACACTTGGCCAGATTGCTCAGCGTCTCACGGAGATCGGCGGTCGCGTGGACCACGTTCGTTGCCAGGATCAGATCGTAGCCGGCCGGATCGATCCCCTGCATCGCCGGGTCCCTCTCGATATCGAACGTCGTGTAATCGACAAAGGCGTAGTCCGAGAACTGTTTCTTTGCGTCGGCCAGGAAGGCCGGACTGGTGTCGGTGAAGGTGAATTCCGTCCGCTCCGGCGGAAGCACCGGCAACACGGCGCGGGTCAGCGAGCCCGTGCCCGCTCCGACTTCCAAAACGCGAAGCGCCCGGCGCTCCGGCATGGTCGAAATCAGGTTCTTCACGGCCAAACCGACGAGTTCATTGTTTGCCGCGAAATCCCCACCCTCCCGGTAGAACCGCGTCAGGGCATCGATGGAGGTTCCTCCGGGAAACAGCAACTCGACGGGATCGATCTCGCCCGTGAGCACGCCCGCCAGAGCCGGACCCGTGACGAGCTGCAACTCCGCTTCGGACGCGAACTCGGGAAATTCCTCGATCAAGGCCGCGAATTCGGCCGAAACATCCGTGGGACGAAGCTCTTCCACGACTTCCCACTCGTGCTCGCCCAACTTCTTCAACCAGCCGGCCTTGGCCAGGCTGTCGAGATGCGCCCGCAGAAGTCGCCAGTGCCCGTCCAAGACTCCAAGTTGTTCCGCGAGAGCGTCGCGCTCCACCCGGTCGCCCGGCTGCGGCTGCCAACCCAGGTCCATCAGCGCGTTGATCACTGTCTGGAGCACCGCCCGGTCCAAGCGGTCCTGAAATCCTTCGAAGTAGCGACTCAACCCGTGCCGCTCATAGACAGCCGGCATTTCGCCCATGACGGTCGATACCGTTTCGTCGATCGGCGCGAAATTCGCTCCGCCCTCCACGCGGCTTCCACGCAGCCGGCGGGCTTCCCACCGGAATTGGTAAAACGAATTCTCGAGTTCCTCGGCCTTCTCGTCCTTCTGCTCGACGCGGTCGACTTGGAAGTCCGAAACTTCGGCCACGGGCTCTCCGGCCTCGTCATACACCAGCAGATCGGAGATCAACGACTCGCCGTCGTCGAAGTGAATCCGGCAGTGCGTGAACAAGTGCTGACCGAGTGGTTCCCGAAGAATCCTGACCCGTCCGATGGCGGCCGGCAGGTAAAAGTTGTCCGCGCCTTTGGCGTCATCGGCCACGATTTGAGCCCCTTTCACCGCGTGAAAAACGGCGTCGAGAACCGCGGGGTGAAAGCGATAGCGCGAAAGCGATTCCCGAATCGGTTCGGGCACCACGATCTCCGCCAGGCTCTCGTGACGGCGCCGCCAAACGTTCTGAAGCTGCTGGAAAACCGGCCCGAACTGATAACCGGCTTCGGCGTAGTCCTTGTAGTATTCCGCGTGATCGAAGTGCTTCTCCATCCGCTTGCGAATGGTCTCCAGATTCACCGGTTTGAATGAGGGTTCGCCCAGCTTCCGAAGCACCCCCTCGGCGTTGAGATCCCATTCCTTCAGCGAATTTCCAGTGGCATTGCTGTAGACCGAAAACAGACGCGTTTGCTCGTCGAACACCACCCGGACCGTCGGGATCTTCGATTCGCTCACAAAGAGCGCCTTCTTCACGTCCAAATCCTCGACGCAGTAGTCTTCCCCGGGGAAAAGGGCGTCGCAGAGCGCCAGCCCGATCTCGCCGTAGCCGGCCGCCGGAAAAATCACCGAGTCCCAAAACCGGTGATCGTCCAGGTAGGGGAAGAGCCTCGGATCCAGGTAGAACTCGAACGTCGGCTTTGTTCCCTGGACTCGGATGCCCAGGAGAGGGTGCAGTTCAGGGGCACAGCGGAGATGCGTGCCCTCTTCCGACTCCAGCCAGAACCGCTCCCGGTTCCAGGGATAGCTGGGCTGCGACACGAAAACCCCGGCCGCCTGGTTCACCGTCTTCCAGTCGATCTCGATCCCGTGAATGTGGAGCGCGGAGAGGTTGGTCAGGATCTCCTCGGTCTCGTCCGTCTTGCGCTTCAAGGAGTGAAAAACCGCTCCCTTGCGTTTCTGCTCCTGCAGGCATTCGCCAATCGAACTCTGCAGGGCCGGGTGAGGCCCGATCTCGAGGAAAAGGCGCTCCCCGCCCCGGATCAAATTCGTCATGGCCGGGGCGAAAAGGACCGTCTCGCGCACGTTCCGCCACCAGTAATGCCCGTCGAGTTCTTCACCCTTCAACGCTCCGCCTGTGACGGTCGAAATAAAGGGAATCGCGCTCGCCCGCGGCTCGATGTCCGCGAGAGTCTCGATCAGCTCGTCCTGGATCGGTTCCATTTGGAACGTGTGGAACGCGTAATTGATGCGGAGCTGACGGACGAACTTCCCGTCCTCCTCCAGCTGCGCCGCCAGGCCTTCCAGCGGCTCCTTGTCGCCGGCCAGCGTCACCAGGCTCGGACCGTTCACCACGGCGACCTCGATCTGGTCCTCCAGACCCTTGATCGCCGCCTTCGCCTCGGCTTGGCTCAAACCGACGGCATACATCCGGCCCTTGTCCCCATCGCCACCCGTCTGTTCCTGAAGCCGGGAGCGGTGGAAGATCACCTTCACGGCATCTTCGAGACTGTAAACCCCCGCGGCATAGGCGGCCGCCACCTCGCCAACCGAGTGCCCGATGACCTTCGTCGGCTCGATGCCCCAGCTCTTCCAGAGCTCGGTCAGCGCCACCTGCAGTGCGAAAATCGCCGGCTGCGCGATGTAAGTCCTGTTGATGTTCGAATCCTCCTCGCTCCGGGTCATCTCCTCGAGCAGCGACCAATCCCCGAGCTTGCGAACTTCCGCGTCGATGCTCTCGATCGTCGCCCGGAACACCGGTTCCCGCTCCAGGAGTTCCTGCCCCATCTTCCACCACTGCGCGCCTTGCCCGGTGTAGACAAAAACCACCGGCGACTGGTCGTCGGAAACCGTCCCGGAATGCACCCCGAGTCCGTCCTCGACACCACGCGCCACCTCCCGAAGTCGCTGCTTGAGTTCTTTGACGTCCGCGCCCGCCACCACCGCCCGGCGATCGTGGTGTTCTTTCCTGGCACCAGCGGAATAACAGAGCTCCGCGAGATCGAGACTCTCGTCGTCCAGGAACTTCGCATATCGCTCGGCATAAGCCCGAAGCGTCGTGTCGTCCTTACCCGACACGGGAAGGAGATACGGCCGCTCGGCTTTCACTGCCGGTTTGCAGGGCAGTTCCTGCTGCGGCGCCGCTTCCAGGACGATGTGGGCGTTCGTCCCGCCGAAGCCGAAAGAGTTCACCGCCGCCACCGGGGCGTTCCCGTTCTTTGGTTTGAGCTTTGTCCGCTCCGTCACGACCTTGAGCTTGAGGCCGTCGAAGTCGATGTTCGGATTCGGATTCTCGAAATTCAGATTCGGAGGCGCCTCGCCCTTGTTCAGGACCAGGGCCGCCTTCACCATGCCGGCCGCTCCCGACCCGGATTCGAGGTGACCGATGTTGGTTTTGACCGACCCCAGAAGGCAGGGATCGTTCGCCGGACGGTCCACAGCGAGCACGTTCCCGAGCGCGTTCGTTTCGATTGGATCGCCCACCGGCGTGCCCGTTCCGTGCGCTTCCATGTAGGTCACGCGTTTGGCGGGAAATCCGGCCTGTTTGTAAGCCTCGATCAGCATCGCCTCCTGCGTATCCCGTCCCGGAACCGTCATGGAGGAGGTGTGCCCATCCTGATTGATCACCGCCGCCCTCACCGTGGCGTAAATCCGGTCGCCATTGGCGATGGCTTTCGAGAGCGGAATCAGCATCATCATGCCGCCGCCCTCGCCCCGAACGTAGCCATTGGCCCGGTCGTCGAAGGCAAAACACTGGCCGCTCGGCGAGAGCATGGTCGCCTTCGAGAATCCGATCGAAGTATCGGGGGTCAGCAAGGCGTTGACGCCACCCACCAGGGCGCACTCGATTTCGCCCGACCACAGGTCTTTGCAACCGATGTTGATCGCCACCAAGGCCGAGGAACAGGCCGTGTCCACGGACAGCGCCGGGCCCTTCAGGTCCAGCAAATAGGCGATGCGATTCGACGCAATCGAGAGCGTGGAGCCGGAGTTCGTGTGCACGTCCACGCTCTCTGGACTCGTCATTTGAACCTGAGCGTAATCGTTCGACGCAATCCCGACATAGACGCCCGTCGGCGTCCCGGCCAATTTCGACGGCGCGTAACCGGCATTCTCGATGGCTTCCCATGTGCATTCCAGCAACCACCGCTGCTGAGGATCCATTCGGAGTGCTTCCCGCGGCGAAATTCCCCAGAACTGCGCGTCGAACTGGTCGAGATGATCGATGAATCCACCCCACTTCGTGTGCATCCGCCGAGGAATGGAGGTGTCCGGGTGATAGTAACGCTCCTTGTTCCACCGGTTCGGTGGCACTTCGATGATGCCCGAGCGCCCCTCGCTCAGCAGCTCCCAAAACGATTCCGGGTCGTCGGCCCCACCCGGAAACCGGCATCCCATCCCAACGATCGCGAGAGGTTCGCGGCCGCCCGAGTCATTCGAAGCGTGATCCATGCGCATGGAGTGTTTAGCGTTTCTGATTTCTCTAGGTGTAATCAAACCCTATGATCTAAATCCAGGCGGAGCACCTTGGCAACGGCAAGACTAGTCTCCACCAAACTCCCACCCTTACGAATCTCGAGGCCGGCGCCGAACCCGCGCACGGAATCTGACGCCATCGGATTCCGCCAGTCAAAATCCTAAATTTTTCCCTCCCCTTTCTCCGGAGAAATGCCTTCTGCAAAGACTTCAAAATCCGCGGGCGATCGCCAAGGGCGCCAAGTATGAATTGTTTTTTGCGGGCGTCAAGGCGCCGGGGTCTCACGCTGAGCGACTCCCCCAGTCACCCACACCTCCACTCACTCCCAGCGCTGGAAGGCTTCGATCGCTTCATACTCCGCCAGTCCCAGCCGGTCGTAAACGCCGGCAATCTCCCGGTTCTGTTCGATGGTCTCCACTTCGTCTTGGCGAACCGATTGAAACTTCAGACAGGCCGCCAGCTTCAATTCCGCCTGCCCGGGACTCAGCGGCACGGCCATGTCGATTTCCCCCGCATCGAACGCTTTTTCTTTCCCTCGGTAGATCCACGTCCAGCACCCTTTGCTCCACTCCAAATGCCGAACCCGCTCCAGCGCCTCCCGTAGCGCCCGGAAACAAAGCGCCTGAAGCGAACTGGGATCCGCCACGTCGCCAGTCGCGAAGATCTGGTGAGGCTTCGTGTCGCGGAGCAGACGTTCGATCACCGCCACATCGTCCTCCTCCAGAACAAATCGCCGGTAGCGTCCCTTCTCGTAAAATGGCAGGTCCAGAAAATGCACCTGCCCGGGGTTCAACCCGACGGTGGCGCAGGCCTCCCGCATTTCACCCCGAAGGATCAGTGCCTTCAATTCCCGCAATCGCTCCGTGTCGGTGCCGAACTCACCCTTGCCGGCCAACGAATCCAGAAGATCCGCTGCGTAACGGCCCTGAGGCTGCCATTCGGAGGACTGCTCAGAAAGCTGATGCAGCACGGAGGCGAATTTCCGCGCCTCGGCATCCGCCACCCCGAGATTGCCTGACGTCTGACAGGCCACGGTCACCCGGTGACCCTGCTCCACCAACCGCTCCAGCGTGCCTCCCATCGATACCACCGCATCCTGAGGTTCGGGGCTGAAAACCAGGACGCGCTTCGATCGCGGCACCCGTCGCTCCGGCCGATTGGTGTCATCGGCGTTGGGTTTCCCGCCCGGCCACCCAGTGATGGTGTGCTGGATCAAATTAAAAACGTCGATATTCGCTTCGTAAGCCGACCCCTGCAGGGTCAGCAGCTCGGACATCCCGTTCTCGTTGTAATCCTCGTCCACCAGCTTCAGGACCGGTTTCTTCAGCTCGCCCGACAGCCAAACGACCGCGCTGCGAGTCAGACCAGCGTCCCACTCCAGACTCCGGACCAGCCAGGGGCAACGAAATCGAGTGAGCTGAGATGCGGCGGCGCGGTCCAGTACGAAGGTCGCCGCCGGATGATCTTGCAGGTAACTCGCCGCGATGCTCGAACTCACCGCTCCCTCGACGGCGTCGCGGAGCACCGGCGCCTTGTTTTCCCCCCACGCCATCAAAACGACGCGCCGGGCTTTCATGATCGTTCCCACCCCCATCGTGATGGCGAAACGAGGCACGTTCGCTTCACCCAGGAAATCGCTGGCCGCATCCCGCCTCGTCAGCCGGTCCAGAGTGATCATCCGCGTCCTGGAATCCACCGTGGAACCCGGTTCGTTGAACCCGATGTGCCCGGTCCGGCCGATACCCAGGATCTGCAGATCCAATCCGCCCGCTTCTTCGATCTTCCTTTCGTATTCCTGGCACCAGGCAAACACCTGCTCGGAGGGAATCGTGCCGTCCGGGATGTGAATGTTCTCCCCGGGGATATCCAAATGATCAAAAAGCTGCTCCCGCATGAAGCGGTGATAGCTCTCCGGATGATCGGGCTTGAGACCAAAATACTCGTCGAGATTGAAGGTGACGGCGTTGGCGAAACTCACCCCTTCCTCGCGATGAAGCCGGATCAATTCCCGGTAAAACGGCACCGGCGTCGATCCCGTTGCCAGTCCCAGAACCACGGACTTGCCTTCCTTCGCACGAGCCCGAACCAATTCGGCGACTTCCGAGGCCAACAGCCGGCTCGGTTCGGCCGAATCCTCGAAAACCAGCGTTCGCACCTTTTCGAATCGCTCTTCCGCCGTCAAACCCGTCCCGGGCGAGTCGATGATCGTTGTCACGCGTCAAACCTACATCGTTCCACCCAGCTGGCTCACCTTTTCCTGTGGACCACCCCCTTTTGCCTTGCCCTCCCCCTGCTGAACCCTGAAGTCTCCCCCCGACATGCCTCGAATCGTGCGATTTCTCTTGGCCCTCGCCCTCCTCTCGCTTGGCTGGAACGCCGTGGCCAGCGATGACGAACCCGAAGCGCGCGATGAACCCCCACAGCCGGTTCCATCTCTCGTTCAATCTCGGATACCCCAACG
Source organism: uncultured Verrucomicrobiales bacterium (assembly GCA_964500945.1). GTDB lineage: Bacteria > Verrucomicrobiota > Verrucomicrobiia > Verrucomicrobiales > DEV007 > CAZCRA01. The sequence continues at coordinate 16,649 of CAZCRA010000059.1, forward strand.
CCTACGACCGCGCACAAGGCCGAACCGGCAGCGCCCTCATGGTCCACGGAAAGAACGTCTCCATCGGCTGCTACGCCATGACCGACGCCTCGATCGAGGAAATCTACACGCTCGCCAACCAGGCCCTCCAGCGGCGCCAGCCCTTTTTCCGCGCCCACTGTTTCCCATTCCGCATGACCCGGGAGCGAATGGAAAAGGCCGCCGGCTCGGAGTGGCACGCATTCTGGGAAAATCTCCGGGAAGGCTATCTCGCCTTCGAAAAAGCGAAAATCCCGCCGAACATCGTCGTGCGCGGCGACCGTTACGTGGTGAGATGAGCACCGCCTCATGACGGATTGCGCACCTGCGGGATCCCACTCCGCCGGCTGCCATGACGTTGCTGAACGTCGCGTGCGTGTCGGCGGGCTTCTGCGGACCCTTTCCGCGCATACATCCGCTCCTTCGCGCCGCGATAAGCTTCGCCGTGGTTCACGATCGGCTCGGGATAGTTCTCCCCGATGCGAACCCCAAGCATGCGCTGCTCCAGCGGCTCGAGCAGGTACGGCTCCGCCAGGGCAGCAGCGGGAACCGGTTCCAGTTCGGGCAGCCAGCGCTTCACAAAAACGCCTTCAAGGTCCTGATCGCGAAGCTGCTTGGCGGGCGAGTAAATCCGGATGGAATTGATCCCCGTCGTCCCGGACTGCATCTGGACCTGGCTGTAGTGAATGCCCGGCTCGTAGTCGAGGAAAACCCGGGCCAGGTGTTCCGCGGGCCTTTTCCAATGCAGCCAGAGGTGATAGGAGGCGAAGGAAACCAACATCGCCCGCATCCGGAAGTTGATCCACCCCGTCGCGTGAAGGCATCTCATGCAGGCGTCGACCATCGGATAGCCCGTCTCACCCCGGCACCAGGCCTGAAAGAATGCTTCGTTCCAGTCGTTCTCGCGAAGCCCGTCATAGGCCCGGTTGAAATTGCGGACTTCGATCTCCGGCTCGTCCTCCAGCTTTTGCATGAAATGACAATGCCATCGCAACCGGCCCAGGAAGGACTGCAACGACCCTTGCCAGCGACGATCCACGGCCTCCCCCGCTTTGACCGCATCGCGCACTTCCCACGCCCGCTGCTGCGCCTCTTGATAAACGGTCCGCATTGATAGGCAGCCCCAGCTCAAATAGGGACTGATCCGGCTGCAACCATCCCAACCTTCGACCGGACTCGACATGTCTTTCCGGTAGTTGACCCCGCGTCGGAACAGAAACGATTCGAGCCAGCGCTCGCCCTCCGAGGCTCCGCCGCGCTGGATCCCTCCCCCGGGTGCCGGGTCCAGTCCAAACGTCTCGGGCCCAGGCCACGCGACGACGCCCTCTTCGAAATCCCCGGCGCTGGGCCCCGGAATTCGCTCCGGCACTGGCCACCTCGGACGCCGCATCCGTTCCAGCCATCGATCGGACCAACCATCCCGGTTTCCCAGCCGGCGGATAACCCCCGTCTGTGGATACTCGTGCCACGGAATTCCGTGCTCCCGGCACCAAGCGCCCACCGCCCGGTCCCTGGCGAAGGTCAGGGCATTTCCCGTCTCTTCATGACTCCAAAGCGCCTCGATGCCGGCCGATGCCCGGATCCCTTCGAGCACATCCACCACGCTCCCGCGCCGCTGCAGAATCGTTCCTCCGATCGCCCGGACCCGTTCATCGAGTTCCTCCAGCGCTTCCTCGATGAACCGGAGATGAAAGGCCGAAAAATCAGGCGCCGTGATCACCTCGTCCTCGAAGACGTAAAGCAGCACCACCCGGCCCCGCTCACACGCCCGGCAGAGCGGCTCATGGTCTTCGAGCCGCAAGTCCCGCTTCAGCCAAACGACATTCCATCCCGCATCAGTCCTCACAACCCTTCTTTACGTGCCCAGCCCAAGCCCGGCACCGGCGACTGCCCGTCCAGGTTGACATTCCGGGGCCCGTCGAGTTGGCTTATCCCAATAAAAATGAGATTTCTTTTCTCCCCGATTCACCGCGGCCTGCTCCTGGTCGCCACGGTTCTCGCTGCGGAAATTGGCTGGGCCGAATCCCGCGTCTGGACCACCACCGAGGATGCCCAACGACGCGGCACCATCGTCGATGCTTCGGAAACGCACGTCACCCTCCTCATCGGAGGCGACCGCTACGAACTGGAACTGACGCGATTCATCCCCGAAGACCGTGAATTCGTCGCCAACTGGCTCCGGCAACGGGAAGCGAACGCCGCCAGCCCAAACGAGAATTGGGAGGCTCCCTGGCCCAAAAACATCAAGACCGATGTCTCGCCCGAAATCGAAATCGTCCGGGAAGACGCCGACTCGAACACCTTCATCTATCGCAGTCCCAGCTTCGAATACCACGCCGACGTCCGCCTCTCAAAAAGCGTCGTCGAGCGTTTCGCCGTGCGATTTGAGGCCACCGCCGAATACTGCCGGCAGCTTCCGCTCTCTTTGGAAAAGGCCCACAGTGAAAAGAGACACCGGGTGGAACTCTATGAAAAGGAGTCGACCTACCGGGCCAATGGCGGTCCGCCGGACTCCGCCGGGGTTTACATCGGTCGCCGGGACGTGGTGATGGTCCCACTCACCAGCCTTGGCGTGGAACGCGTCGGAAATCGCTTCATCGTCGATCACGACAAGCACAACAAGACGCTGAGCCATGAAATCGTGCATCAGCTCACCGATCCGCCCTACTACCTTCCCGGCGCTCTCGGCTGGTTCAGTGAGGGCGTCGCCGAATACGTCGGCCTCACCCCCTACCGCATGGGAACGTTCACCAACGGAACCGCCCGCCGCAGCATCGTCGAATACGTCACCGCTTATGGCACCGACGGTTCCGGCGGACGCGCCCTGGGCGAGGAAATCACCCTGCCTCCCCTCGAACGATGGTTCCTCACCGACTACTCCAGTTTCACCGCCAACGGCATGCTCAACTACGGAGCAGCGGTCCTCGTCTTCTACTACTTCGCCCACTTCGATGGCGAGGAGGACGCCGCAAACCTGAAGAACTTCTGCCGCGCCCTCAAAGCCGGCAAACAGGGACCCGAAGCCCTCGCAAGCCTCCTCAATGGCCGGTCTTATGCCGCACTCCAGGAACAGATGTCCAAAGCCTGGCGTGGCCGAGGAATCCGCCTCGAGTTCCGCTGACGAGCACTCCTAAACCAAGACCGTTGTGAGAATCCACACCCTCGATCTGGGTTTTCAGGGGTTTCCCGAATGCATCGCGGCGTTCCTCGTGCGAAACGGCGACGACAACGCCCTCGTCGAAACCGGACCCGAGACCACCATCCCAGCCCTCGTGGAGGGTCTCGCCGAACACAGCCTCGCACCCGGCGATATCCAGAAGGTCCTCCTCACCCACATTCATCTCGACCATGCTGGAGCCGCCGGTTGGTGGGCCGAACAGGGTGCCTCCATCTACGTCCACGAACGCGGCGCCCGGCACCTCGCCGACCCCTCACGCCTCTGGGAGGGCGCCCGCAGTGTCTATGGCGACCGTCTAGAACCGCTCTGGGGCGGCATCCGGCCCGTTCCCGAATCCCAAATCCACGTCCTTCGCGACGGCGACCGGGTGGCGGTCGGAAACC
>CAZCRA010000059.1:20237-20824 GCA_964500945.1 uncultured Verrucomicrobiales bacterium
GCTTGGGATACCCCCGGCCATGCGCGTCACCATTTGGCTTTCGTGGGCGACGATTTCGTTTTTTCGGGCGATCTCGCGGGCGTCCGGTTGCCTGGGCAACGGTTCCTTTCCCCCGCCACGGCGCCGCCCCAGTTCGATCCCGCCGCCTACGACGCCTCCCTGCAGCGCCTCGAAGAGTCCAAGTTCGACCACTTCTACCTCACTCACTTCGGCGTCGTGGACGATTGCCTCGCCCACGTCCAAGCCTACCGCGAGCTGCTGCAGCAGGTCGCGGCCATGGTCAGGAAACTCGTGCAAAACGGGGCCTCCAGCGAGGTCATCCAGCGCGAGTTCACCGCCTTCAACCGCACCCGCGCTTCCGAAGCCGCCCTCGTGGAACCGGACTGGGAGCGCTATGAAGCCGTCAATCCATCCGCCATGTGCGCAGATGGCATCCGCCTTTTCTGCGAATTAGAAGTTATTTAGACTCACTCCCTGAGCGAAGAGTGACAAAGCCCTGGCGCTCAAGGCGCAGGCTCCCGAAGGCCACTCGGTCAAGTGCCTGCATCGTCGTCCGCTTCAGGGAATACCTGAAGCCGTGACACTTC
>CAZCRA010000060.1:0-20554 GCA_964500945.1 uncultured Verrucomicrobiales bacterium
GATTTCGGGTGATGCGCGGGACCGGGGCTTTGGGATTGCGAGGCGCTATTACCGGCTGGACCCGGACGGCACGTTGACGGAATCGCAGCGCTTCGAGGTGGGCGACCTCGTGGTGGTCCGGCTCGACATGAAGGTTCACGAGAAAGAGGATTTGGTTTACCTGGCCGTGGACGATCCGCTGCCGTCGATCATGGAGTCGATCAATCCGGCATTCGAGAACCGGGCGAATCAGGACGTGCCACGCGGGGGCGACGTCCGGCCCTTGCCGGTTAGCCATTCGGAGATTCGTCGCGACCGGAGTCTGTTTTTCTGTGATTACCTTTTCGAGCCGGCAACCTACCGGGTGGAGTATCTGGCGCGGGTCGTGGCGGCGGGAGCCGTGACGGCGCCGCCGGCGAAGATCGAGGCGATGTATGAACCGCAGAAGCACGGGCTTTCGGCGACGACGCGGGTGCTGGCTGAGCTTCCCGCGCGGGGTGGCGCGCAAAACGTGGCGGAAGTGCGTTAGCGTTTGCCGGCCTGGCTTGCGCCACCGCGGAGATGGGTGTAAGGCGCCGGACCGATCCGGACCATGAAACGACGCGTGCGAATCTTCATCGTGCTAGTGGGCCTGTTGGCCGGGCTCTACGCGATGGTGTTTTACGCGATCCCGCTATGCACACCGCTGCCGAAACAACTGGCTCAACCCCAGGATCCCTCGACGGTGATCACGGACGAAGAGGGTCGCGAGCTGCGGCGTTTTCTGGTGAACGGCGAGCACATCATCAGTGATTACGCGCCTCTCGAGAGCATCCCTTCGACGTTGATTGATGCGACGATTGCCGCCGAGGACAAGCGGTTTTGGCTGCACAACGGGGTGGATTTTTCCGCCATCGCACGAGCGGTTTGGGATGCTTCGCGTCTGGGATATCCCACGTCGGGAGCCTCCACCATCACCCAGCAGCTGGTGAAGATCTGTTCCACGCCGCGGGCGCGGAATGTGCGGACGAAGGTCATCGAGATCATGTCGGCGAGGAAAGTCGAGATCCTCCATTCGAAGGAGTGGATTCTCGAGAATTACCTGAATCGGTTGCCTTATGGGAACATGCGCAATGGTTGTCGCGCGGCGGCGCAGGGGTATTTCGATAAACCGCTGAAGGAGCTGTCGATTGCCGAGAGCGCGTTTCTGGCGGGTTTGCCCAACAAACCGACGCGTTTCAATCCCTACACGAATTTCAGAGGAGCCAAGGCCAGGCAGCTCTGGATCCTGGACCGGATGTGGGAGGACGGCTACATCACCGAGGGCGATGTGGCCCGGGCGCGGCACGAAAAGCTGGTGATCGTCCCTCGGGGGTCTTCGTTCCGGGCACCGCACGCCGTCGATTTGATGGTGGCCCTGCACGGGGATGCGCTTCCGGCCGGGCACGTGGCGTCGACCTTGAACCTGGACCTCCAGGCGGTGGTGGAGCGGGCCATCGATGAGCATCTGCGGTTGATCTCTTCCCAGCGGCAGACGTCGCCCTACCTCCACGCGGCGGTCGTGGTCATCGAGAACGAGAGCGGTGCGGTGAGGGTTTTGACGGGGTCGCGCGATTATGAATCGCCGCACGGCGGGCAAATCAACGGGGCATGGACGCCGCGGTCGCCCGGCTCGGCACTCAAGCCATTCACCTACCTGCTGGCGCTGGAGCAGGGCATGCCGGCTTCGACGATTGTGCCGGATACGCCCATGGAATTCGCGACGCGGACGGGCGTCTACCGGCCGGTGAACTACGACCGGACCTTTGCCGGCCCGGTTCGTCTGCGAGAGGCACTGGGGAATTCGTTGAATCTGCCGGCGGTGCGCGTGCTCCGGGATCTGGGTGGGCCCGAGGTGTTGTGCGAGACCCTGGAGCGCCTGGGTTTGAGCACGCTGACAGAATCGCCTGAGCATTATGGCCTGGGGCTGACGATCGGCGGCGCTGAAGTCCGGCTGTTGGAGCTGACGAACGCCTACGCGTGCCTGGCGAGGCTCGGGGTTTGGAAACCTTTCCGTCTTTTTCCGGAGGGCAGTCCCGTTTTGGCCGGGCAGGAAATTCCCTCCGCAAGGCGACTTTTCCGGAGGGAGACCTGCTACCTGATTGCCGACATGCTGAGTGATCCGGCGGCGCGGGCCCGGAGTTTTGGCTGGGATTCACCGATTCAGGTCCGGGGTTTCCGTGCGGCGGTGAAGACCGGGACCAGCTCGGACTACCGGGATGCCTGGGCGGTGGGATTCACTCCGGATTACACGGTCGGGGTATGGGTCGGGAACTTCGACAATGCGCCGCTCGACCGCTTTTCCGGGGCAGCGGGGGCGGGGCCGATTTTCCGGACGGTGATGGAGGCGCTGCAGGAGGAGCGGGGAGGAGAGTGGTTCGAGCGACCGGACGACGTGATCGAAGTGGAAGTGGATCCGGCTTCGGGTCGAATGGCGACGGAGGGATTTCGTCCGCCGCGAACGGTGGTGGACCTGGCAATGAACGAAGCGCTACCCCCTCCGGCGCTGCCTGCCGGCTACGACTCAAGGGGCCGGACGTGGCTGCCGCCCAACTACGCGAACTGGTTTGAGCGCGCCTCCAGCCTGCAGCGGCGATTCGTCGTGGTGCGGGAACCGGCCGGCGACCGGGATTTTGCGATTCTCAGTCCGCTGCCTGGCATGGAGATTTTTCTGGACCCGGACATCGTGAACGGCGGTCGGGTCTTGCGGCTCGTCACCGATGTGGAAGAGGGGGTGGAATGGTCGTCGGCGACCCTTCGAATCGATGCGGCGCAAGAAACGGCGCTGCTCGTTCCGGGACGGCACGAGATCACGGCGGTGGACACCGTCACCGGAAAACGGAAGTCGGTGATTTTTTTGGTGCACGACGCCTGAGCATGAGGTGAAATGCCTCCCGATGCCGGTTTTGTCGACAGTCGGCCGAGGGCCGGTAGGTGTAACGAACATGAAAACTCGAGTGTTCACTCCCCTGGCCTTTGCGTTCGCGGGGATGATGTCTTTCGTTCCCGCTTCAGGACAGGCGGCGCCCTGGGAATCCACTCCGCTTCGGGCCGAAGAAGCCGAGGTCATCCAGCGCATGCTTGAGCGCGAGGAGCGGGAGGTCCGGACGTCGAGTGGAAGTGGCTCGCGGACCGTGGCGCGCTTCCTTGAAGGGATCGACGATCCGCAGCTCGATCTCGATGGCGTGAAGACTTGGACGCTGACCCATCCGGAACGATCCGGGCTGCGCCTTTCGATTTTTCACGACGCGGAAGGCCGCGTGATCGGGCTTCTCGGCAATGGGCCGTGGCTACAGAATGAAACGCTTCGAGACTTCGTGAATCTCCCCGAGCTGCGATTCGTCCGGGTCGATCACAACAGCGTTCATCATCAAGAACCGGAGAGAGGGGAACTTTACAACGCAGCGGGTTTTGATGCGTTGGCGGATTCGAAGATCGCTTCGATCCGGCTGACGTCCGGACTCAACGACGCCGGGCTGAAAGAGATCCTGAAGCTGAAGCAACTAGTGGCATTGGAACTCTTTCACGTCCGGGTGACGGAGACGGGGTTGGCGATGCTGCGGGATCATCCGACCTTGAAGGACCTGCGCGTGGGTTTGATGGGCCGAGCCCCGTCCAGCAGTCTCGAGATTCTGGCCACGATTCCGAATCTGGAGAAGCTGCGCTTCAATGAATCCTATGTGACTTACGAGAATGGACTCGATCACCTGAAACCGCTCGCGGGGAAGTTGAAGAGTTTGGATCTCGGCATGAGCCTTGTGACCAGGGCCGACTTGGAGCGAGTGAGGTCGGATCATCCGGCGCTGGAAATCACGCCGAGTACGCCGGCTGAGGTGGTGAAAGGGCATCGGGGCGTGGCCAACCAGTTGGCGAGACTCGATTTGCCACCGGAACTGGGTGAGCCGCTTCGGGAGGCGCTGAGTGGACCGCGCGAGGCCCGGTAAGTTGGTGTTTGATCTGAGAGTAGCTGAAGTGGTGAAACTCCAGGGGGCAGGGGTGACGCGGGAGAAGGATGGACCGGCGTAGCGGTCCTCGGATGGGCGACGCCGAATCTGCAGGTCCCGCCCGCGGCGGACGAGGTGCTTTGGTGGAAATAGGCGCTTCTCAGCGGGATTGAATTTCCGATTCGATCTCTTCCAGGGTGGCTTGGATGGCGTTGAAGACCTGGCTCGTGTCTTCTTTCCGCCTGCCGGCCGTCAGGGCGCGGAACCACTTCGCCAGGGACTCACGGCGTTTGGCGGGGAGCCGGCTGGAGCGGCCCGCGCGTTCTCCGTCGTCTTCCGTGAGCTTGGTGAAATCGATGACGAAGGCATCGCGGCGGCCATGGGCGCGGGTGATGAGGTGTTCGAAGTGGTAGAAGGCGCGGTCGAGGAGGACCCAAGGAAAGTTGGGGTTTTTGGGCGGACCGGCCTGGAACGCCACGCCGCCGGTGGTGGCGTCTTCGCCGAGAGGGTTGGTGACTTTGATGTTGGCGAGGTCTTTGCCACTGAGGAAGGAGGCCGCGGCGCCGAGGATGCCGCCGATCAGGGCTCCCGCGCCCAGGCTTTGCCCGCCGACGGCCATGTCGACCGCCGCGCCGGCGGCGGCCCCTGCTCCGCTGGAGGCGACGGTGAGCTGTTTCCGGTTCAATCCGAAGGCGGCGAAGGTTTCCTTGGCAAACAGGTCCCGGGCGAACGAATCGAAATCGTCCGTGCTGCGGGATTCGTACTCGATGTGTTTGTAGAGCCGGACGAGGCGGTCGTGAAAGGTGGATTCGATCTCGCGGATCTTCTTCATGTAGACCTCGATCAGTTGCTTTGAGACCTCCTCGCGTTTGTAATCGCGTTGCGCGTCTTCCTGGGAAAGCGTTTTCGAGGCGCGGTAGGTCATGATCCGGTCGATGAGATCGATGATGATGTCGGCGGCTTGACCGCGACGGTGGTCCCACTCCTGGCTGAGGATGTCGATGGTCTTCTGGATGTTCGGGTGACGAGGTTCCTCGATTTCCAAGAGGGAGGTCAGAAGGCGAATGCGTTCGCTGAAGCGTGCGGTGTGGGCGTTGAAGTCGCGGGTGAGATTGAAGTATTCGCCGAGGTGCTGGCGCCATTCGGCGGTGTGGTTCGTGTCGGTCGAGATGTGATTCACGAGGGCCATCCGGGGCCGGCCGGTCCAGCGGAGGATTTCCATCTCGGCATTGAAATCCGGGCGGAACGGCTTCGAGGCGTCCGCGACGTAGAGGATGCCGGCTCCTTCGAGGATGGGTTCGAGCAGGAGGCATTCGTCTTCGAAACGCCGTTTGCCCTTGTGGGTTTCGACGAAGAGCCGGATCGTCTCGATGCGGGGTGCATCCGGCGTTTTGCGGTGGCGTTTCTCCATCCAGTCGAGGGCCTGGCGGGCGCGGTTGAAACCTGGGGTATCGATGAATTCGATGAGCGTCTCGCCGCGAAGGACGAGGGGGATGCTCTGGCAGCGCGTGGTTTCCCCCGGGGTGGCGCTGATGCGGATCCGAGCGTTGTCGGCCTCCTCGACCAGAGTGGCCAGGATGGACGATTTCCCTTTGTTCACGCGTCCGACGACGGCGTAACGGGGAAGATGAGGATCGGGATCGGGCATGGGAGTCAGGAATCTTCGTCGAGGGCCTTCATGGGCCGGAGGTAAAGCGCGGCATCGTCGAGGCTGGCGGCGAAGGTTTCCCAAACCGAGACATCGTCCAGTTGGGCGGGCGCCAGCCGCTCCGGGGCGGGTGGGACGCCGGTGAGCAGAACCTGAATCGGGCGTTCCTCACCGATTCGCTCCCGGAGTGCCCGGTGGAAATCGTGAAATTCCTTCGGGGAAAGCGACCAGGCTTCGGCGACGATGACGAGGGGGGCATCGCGGTGTTTGGCGAGAAACGACGCCGCGGTGTCGAGGGCCCGGGTATCGTCCTCGAGGGAACCGGCCCCGTGGGTGGCGTGCGCTTCGGGGTTGAGGCGGAGCTGCTGGAGACAGGCGCGGCGGAGTTCTTCCGGGGTCGGGTTCATGCCGCCCCAGAGAAGGGCGAAGGTGCCGTCGGCCGGCACGGGCGTTTCGATGTCGAGATGCACGTCGGTCAGGCGTCGCCACCATTCGCGGTGGATGCGGTCTTGAAAGGAGTAGGTGGCGAGGGCCCGGCGTTCCCTCCATCCAAAGAACAGGCGGAGGAGAAGGCGGGGAAGCAGGCCCCAGACGACGAGGGAAGCGAGGATGAACGGGATCCAGGCTGCGGCGATGGTTTGGCCAGGCACGACGGGTTTCCCGTTTTCGATCCGGATGAGGCTGGCTTCGATGGCCGCGCCGGTTGGTGCCCAGCCGGGTTGGAGCCAGCTCCAGGGGGTCGAGAGCAGGGCGACTCCCCGTTTGACCGCCGGAATCATGGTTTCCGGTGTGGTGGTTTCCCAGCCGACGCGGATGGAGAGGAAGAGCACGGCGGCGGTGAGGGCGAGAAGGGTGCCGAGGTTGAAGGCGATGCCGACCGTCTGGGTGAGGCGGAGGGCGGGAAGGGCGTAGAGGCGGCGGGAGTGGGCGGTTTCCCGCCACCAGCGTGAGGCGTCGTCGCCCAGGGAGCGGCGGGCGAGGCGGCTGCCAAGACCGAACACGGCGCGCTGGGCCAGGCTCAGGAAGGCGTCGGGGCGCCACCAGCCCCAGGTCAGAAATCCGAGGGCACCGGCGAGGAGGAAAACCCACTGGATGCCGAGGGTCAGCGCGAGGAGGAGAAGGAGATTGAAGGTGCGTCCGTCGTATTGGAGCAAGCCGAAGATCATCCCCGCGCCGGTGAGAAACATCGCGAGCGAGAGAAGAATCGTGACGAGGAAGAGCGCGCCGCCGAAGGCGTGGCCAGGGAGGTCGTTGTCCGGGGTTTGGCGGCGCCGTTCGTTCAGCCAGAGCCAGAGGGCGCGGCTGAGGGTCAGCCGGTCGGGGCGGGCCGTGCGAACCGAATCGATCCAGGGTTCGACATGTTCATCGAAGAACTCGGGACCGGTGGCACCGGCGTCGCGATTTAAGAGGTATTCGAGATCGATGAGCGACTCGACGGTCCACTTTGGCGCTGGGGCTTTTGCGTTCAGAGGGGTGAGATGCGAAGGGCTTGAGAAGGGTTGGACGTCCGGCGAATCGGATTCTTCTTGATCCTAACGGGTGCGTCCCGAGATTCCACTTTCATGAGCGACGAGTTTTTTCCCGGGGTGCCGGTGATTCCTTTCGAGGGGCCTGGATCGAAGAATTCGCTGGCCTTCAAACATTACAACGCGGGGGAGAAGGTTGGGGACAAGACGATGAAGGAGCACCTGCGTTTCGCGTGCGCTTACTGGCACACGCTGCGCAATGGCTTGGCGGATCCGTTTGGTGGGCCGACGGCGATTCGTCCATGGGACGACGGTTCGGATTCGGTGGACAACGCGAAGCGCCGGGTCTGGGCGTTGGTGGAGTTCATGCAGAAGACGGGGATCGAATATTACTGTTTTCACGACCGGGACGTGGCGCCGGAGATGCCGACGCTGGCGGAGTCGAACGCGGCGCTGGACGCGGTGGCGGACGAGTTGGAGAAGGCGCAAAAGGAGACGGGAATCAAGCTGCTTTGGGGCACGGCCTGTCTGTTTGCGCATCCTCGCTACAACCAGGGGGCCGGGACCTCACCCTATGCGGATGTGTTCGCCTATGCGGCGGCGCAGGTGAAGAAAGCCATGGACGTGACGGTGAAGTTGGGAGGGCAGGCCTATCTCTTTTGGGGTGGCCGTGAGGGTTATGCCACGCTTTGGAACACCGATTTGGGACGGGAACTGGATCACCTGGCGCGGTTGCTGCACATGGCGGTGGACTACGGCAAGAAGATCGGGTTTGACGGGCCGTTTTACATCGAGCCCAAACCGCGGGAACCCTCGACCCACCAGTATGATTCGGATGCGGCGGCTTGTTTGAATTTCCTTCGCGAGCACGGGTTGATGGACAAGTTCAAACTGAATTTGGAGACGAACCACGCGACGTTGGCGGGTCACACCATGATGCACGAAATGCGCGTGGCGCGAACGGCCGGGGCGCTGGCCTCGGTCGACGCCAACACCGGAGACGAACTCATCGGCTGGGACACCGACCAGTTTCCGACGAACATCTACCTGACCACGCAGATCATGCTGGAGATCCTGGAGATGGCCGGGTTCACGACGGGCGGGCTGAACTTCGATGCCAAGGTTCGACGAGAGAGCTTCGAGCCGGTGGATTTGTTCCATGCGCACGTCGGTGCGATGGACGCGTTTGCGCGGGGGCTGAAAATCGCTCAGGCGATTCGTGACGACGGGCGGCTGTCGGAGTTCGTGAAGCACCGGTATGCGTCATTCGACACGGGATTCGGGGCGCGGATTGAGCGAGGGGAAGCGACGCTGGAAGAGTGCGAGGCGCACGCCCTTGCGTCTGGGGAGCCCTCGACGCCGAGCGGCCGACAGGAGATGCTGGAGAATCTGATCAACGAGTTCATCTAAGGGCTCTGGCCCGTTCGTAACCGCTCGTCATGCTACGCTTCGGTCTATTCGGAATTCCCGTCACCATCGAACCCTGGTTCTGGCTGACGGCGGCGCTTTTGAGCGGGCAGTTGCTGAATCCTAGTCCGGATGCGATTCCGGTTCTTGGCGCCTGGATGTTCGTCGTGCTGATCTCGGTGATGGTGCATGAACTGGGGCACGCTTTCGCTTACATGCGCTACGGCTACTCACCGGAGATCCGCTTGATTGCCTTTGGAGGTTACGCGACGGCGCGTGGAGGGGGTATGCTCCCGCGCGGAAGGCAGTTGGTGGTTTCGTTGGCCGGACCCGCGGCGGGGTTCGCCTTGGCCGGGGTGGTGATCGTGCTGCTTCAGACGGGCGTGATTCCTCCCATGCAGGAGTTACCCAGCGGAGGGCAGCGGATCGTGTTCTTCCTGCTGCTCGTGAACATTTTCCTGTCGATCATCAATCTGTTCCCGATTCTGCCGCTCGATGGCGGGCGTGCGTTGTCAGCGATTTTGGGGCCGAGCCGGGAGAAGCTGACGTTGCAAATCGGGATCGGATTCGCGGTGGGTTTGGGTTTGCTAGCGATTGGGATGGGGCAGCCTTTTCTGGCCGTTCTTGCTGGATTTTTGGCATATCAGAATTATCAGGGCTTGCAGCAGTATGGAACAGCTCGCTGGAGGTGACGGGGAAGTTGTTGCAACCCAATCGACGGATTATACTGGCAAGGGCCGAAATTTGGAGGATTCGAAGAAATGAGTGAGAACGAGGAAAAGCGCGATATCAAAAAGAGCATCCTGGTGGCCATCGTCGGGGCGCTTTCAACGATTTATCTGGCGAATCCCGGGGCGGGGGTCATCGAATTCCTTCCCGACAACGCCCCCTTTATTGGAAACCTTGACGAAGCGGCGGCGGCGACCCTTCTGCTGAGCTGTCTGGCGTATTTCGGACTCGATTTGTCCAAAATTTTTGGGAAGGCGGATCAGTTCAAAGGTACTGGGAAAGAGGAGCGGGACGAAAAGCCGGTGAAGGGCGATATTGTCGGTTAAGACGAGACAGTGCGTCTTCACGGGATTTATGGCCGTGCCGGGCATTTCTACCCAGCGGCGTGATTATCGTCTTGCGGTCGACGGCAGAATCTCTAGGTTCGCGCCGTAGTCATGCGCTTGTTTGTCGCTAAGGAGGTAGCCGAACGGGAGACGCGGGCGGCTTTGACGCCGCATTCGGCCAAAAAGCTCGTGGATGCGGGTCTCGACGTCTCGTTCGAACCGGGTCTGGGGTTGGCGTCGGATTTTGTGGATGGGCGCTATGAAGAGGCGGGTGCGAAGCCGCTGGCGCGCGAGGCGGGTTTGAGCGAAGCGGACCTGGTCTTTCGGGTGCTTCCTCCCGCGACGGACGAGGTGCGCGCGATGAAACGAGGAGCGATGCACGTTGGATTCCTCGATCCGTTCAACCAGAGCGAGGTTCTGGAGGCGATGGCCGAGAGTGGGATCACGGGGGTGTCGCTGGAAATGATGCCGCGTTCGACGCTGGCGCAGAAGATGGACGCCATCAGTTCGCAGGCGAACCTGGCGGGTTACATGGCCGTGATTGTGGCGGCGGAACGGCTGAACAAGATTTTTCCGATGATGATGACGCCGGCGGGCACGATTTCGCCGGCCAAAGTGTTCGTCATTGGGGTGGGCGTGGCGGGCTTGCAAGCGATTGCCACGGCGAAGCGTTTGGGGGCACGGGTGACGGCCTTCGACACGCGACCGGAAGCGCTGGAGCAGGCGGAATCGCTGGGTGCGAAGGGTTTGCGGATCGATTTGGGCGAGACTGGATCGACGGATCAGGGGTATGCGAAGGAATTGACGCCGGAGCAGCTGGAGACGCAGCGGTTGGCGCAGGGCAAGGTCTGCGAGCAGTCGGACATCGTGATCACGACCGCGAAGCTTTTCGGCCGGCGGGCGCCGCTGTTGGTGAAGGGCGATGTGGTGTCCCAGATGGCGTATGGGTCGATCATCGTGGATTTGGCAGCCGAGACGGGAGGGAACGTCGAGGGGACGGCGGTAGACGAGGAGGTGCTGACCGAAAATGGGGTGAGAATCATCGGTCACGCCAAGCTGGAGACCTTCCTTCCGCGGGACGCGAGTGATATGTATGGGAGCAACCTGGCGAATTTCGTCGAGCACTTCTGGGATCGAGAGGAGAAGCGATTTCAATTCGACCTCGAGAATGAGCTTTTGAAGGGCTGCGTCATCACGCACGACGGGGCCATCGTGCACGAGCGATTTAAAGGATGAGGCCGAACCGCGATTGACTGAAACGACGAGGGACCATGGAGAATCTGATCCTGCTCTTTTTCATCTTCACGCTGGCGGCCTTCCTGGGCTTCGAGCTGATCTCAAAGGTGCCGTCGCAGCTGCACACGCCGCTGATGTCGGGGTCGAACGCGATTTCGGGAATCACGATCGTGGGCGCCTTGATTTACGCGGGGCGGAGCGAGGGGGATTTGGCGACCTGGCTGGGATTGGCTGCGCTGATTCTGGCGGGGATCAACGTGGTGGGGGGCTACCTGGTGACGGACCGGATGCTGGCGATGTTCCGGAAGGATCCCGGCAAAAAGTGAGCGCCTGATACTGGAGCGCGGGCACGTTTTTTTCGAAACTCATGGACTACCAGAACCTGGCTTACATCATCGCGTCGATCCTGTTCATCCTCGGGATCAAGATGTTGGGTTCGGCGGGCACGGCGAAGCGCGGCAATCTCGTGTCTTCGGTGGGCATGCTGGTGGCGGTCGTGGCGACGCTCTCCGGGATGGCGGGTGAAGGGAAAATCGCCTGGCATTGGGTCTTTGGGGGCTTGGCGATTGGCGGGGTGATTGGGGCGATTGCGGCGAAGCGGGTGGCCATGACGGCTATGCCAGAGATGGTTGCGCTGTTCAATGGGTTCGGCGGGTTGGCCAGTTTGCTGGTGGGCTGGGCCGATGTGCAGGCCCAAGGGGGCGAAGTGATCGAGACCTTTCACGGCGGAGCGGTCATCGTGGCCATTTTGATCGGCGGGATCACGTTCACGGGATCGCTGGTGGCTTGGGCCAAGCTGGCCGGGAAGATGCCGGGAGCCGCAACGGTTTTCGGTGGGCAACGCACGATCAACGGCGCGGTTTTCGCCGGGCTACTGCTGTGCGGGATTTTCTGGGTGAGCAGCGGGTCGGGAGGCGATCCGGTGCTGCTTTACTGCGTGATTGGGCTTGCGCTGCTGTTGGGTATTTTGGGTGTGATTCCGATCGGCGGGGGTGACATGCCGGTGGTCATCGCGCTTTTGAACAGCTTCTCGGGTTTGGCGGCGTCGGCGGCAGGTTTCGTCATCCAAAACAACGTCTTGATCGTGGCGGGCTGCTTGGTGGGCACCTCGGGATTGATCCTGACCATTATCATGACGAAGGCGATGAACCGGACGCTGCCGGATGTGCTCTTCGGCGGCTTCGGGGCGGCTGGCGGTGCCAAAGGAGCGGTGGTCGAGGGTGAAATGAAGGCACTGACACCTGAGGATGCTTACTACGTGCTGGAGGCCGCGCGAAATATCGTTTTCGTGCCGGGTTACGGAATGGCGGTGGCGCAGGCTCAGCACGCGGTGAAAGAGCTGGGGGAGATTCTCAGAGAGAACGGGGCGGAGGTGCGATTCGCCATTCATCCCGTGGCTGGCCGGATGCCGGGCCACATGAACGTGCTTCTGGCCGAGGCGGATGTGCCGTATGAGCAACTCGTCGAAATGGACGACGTCAATCCCACGATGGAGATGGTCGATGTCGCGATCGTGGTCGGAGCGAACGACGTGGTGAACCCTGCCGCGGCGGAGGACGAGAGCAGCCCGATTTACGGCATGCCGATCATCAACGTTCACCAGGCGAGGACGGTCTTCGTGCTGAAGCGCGGACAGGGCGCCGGTTTTTCGGGGTTGGTGAACACCCTGTTCTTCCGCGAGAACACCCGGATGATTTACGGCGACGCCAAAGCCACGATGACGAACCTGGTGGCGCAGTTCAAGGACTGACGAGGTTCGATGAGGGCGCCCTCGTTCGGGGCGTCAATCTTCAGGACGTTCCTTGGAAGCGAGGCGGTAGCGTTCCAGGGCGGCGCGCGGCTCGAAAAAGCGGTCGTGAAGGGCGAAGCCGTGGATTTGCCCTTTCCAGGGCCTGGGATCGACGGCTTCATCTCCGAGGAGAAAGGGAAACTCTTCCCAGTTCCGGAAATCGCCGCGGACGTTCGAGGTTTGCCGGTTTTCACCGTCGAGGTAGACGGATAACTCCCCGTCGCGGTAGGTGGCGAGGAAGTGCTGCGTTTCCCTTTTCTGCATCGGTCCGGCGTGGGGCCTTCACCGGCGTAGGAAGAGTGGGATGTGACGCCGTTGCGATCCGGGCCCTGGAAGTGGGGCCAACCGGGGTCCGCCCCCTTGGTGAAAGTGGCCGTGAGCAAGCTGAGGCCAGCCACAAGGGTCACGGTGCGGAAAGCGGTCACCGGATTGCGATGATGGCTTCGATTTCGACGGTGAAATCCAGCGGGAGCGAAACGGCCCCGACGGCGCTGCGGGTGCCGATGCCGTTCTCGGGGCCGAAAACGTCGCGAAAGAGTTCGCTGCACCCGTTGATGACCTGGGGTTGCTGGTTGAAATCGGGAAGGCAGTTGACGAAGCCGGTGAGTTTGACGATCTGGGCGATGCGGTCGAGGGAGTCGAGGTTTTCCCTAAGGGTGCTAAGAAGGGCGAGGCCGGTTTGCCTGGCGGCCTCGTAACCGCCATCGAGATCGTGGTCGACGCCGACCTTCCCGGTGATGTAAGAGCCGTCGGTTTTTAGCGGGCCGTGGCCGGAAAGAAAGACGAGGGAGTCGGAGCGGAGGAAACCGCGATAGAGGCCGCCTGGTGGAGGTGGCGGCGGGAGTTTCAGACCGAGTTCGAGGACCTTGGCGTCAGCGCTCATGCGGGGAGGGGAAAGAGGTAACAGGAAGAGGCGAGGGTGTCCACCCGGGAAGGAGAGGAAAAAGGGGAGGGCAAAAGAGAATCGAATGAGAAGAAAAGGAGAGGTGTCAAAAGTTTTCGAAAATGGGGATTGCTCTCAATGGTGAAAATGTTATTCTCCGTGACAGTCGAGTTTGCGAATCAGTCATTAGGGAAAAACCCTAGACAAGGTGAGGAGATTCGGCGTAAGATTTTTTGACTCTGGTGTCATGTTGGCGCGTGGCACCTGTCTGTGGTGTAACTGGGTTAACTAAGCAGTGGCGGGCAAGCGAGTGGTTGTTCGTCATCGCTAAAGTTGGGACCCCGCTGCCTTCGGGTGGCGGGGTTTCCTTTTTTCTGGATGTCCCCTCGAGAACCTCTGTCGGGGGAGGCGCGAGACGAGTGGACCGGGAAGTGGTCCCTGTCCGAGCCGTCCGGTTCCCGGGTCAGCGTAGCGACGCGGCTCCCGGCGTCGGGCAGAACCTGCAGATTCGGCTTCACCCATCCGGGAGCGCTGGCGCTGTACGCAGTCCGAGCGGTCCGGTGAGGGGTGGCTGCGGTTGTGGTGATGCGAGCCGGAGACCGGCGCGCTCGGAGAGCCCGCCCTATCTGGAGAGCGGCACCAGGGCTAATTTTTGAAATCCGGTTAAGCGAGGAAGGAGGCTTCTTCCTGGATTCGGCGACAGACTTCCTGGGCGTTTTCGCGGCTGTTGAAGGCGGAGATGCGGAAATAGCCTTCGCCCGCGGCGCCGAACCCTGAGCCTGGGGTGATGACCACGTTCGCTTCGTTCAGCATGCGGTCGAACAGGCTCCAGCTGTCGAGACCTTTGGGGCAACGGACCCAAATGTAGGGTGCATTCTGGCCGCCATACACCGCGAGTCCTCTGGACTGGCACGCGTCGCTCAAGAGTTTGGCATTGCCCATGTAGTGTTCGATGAGCGAAGCGACTTGGGCCCGGCCGGCCTCGGAGTAGATGGCCGCCGCGCCGGCTTGAACCACGTAGCTGGCTCCGTTGAATTTGGTGCTCTGTCGCCGGTTCCAGAGAGGGTGGAGCGGTTGGTCGTCGCCCGAAGCCGTCTGCGCGGTGAGCTCTTTCGGGATGACCGTGAAGGCGCAGCGGACGCCGGTGAAGCCGCCGTTTTTCGAGAAGCTACGGAATTCGATGGCGCATTCCCGGGCGCCTGGGATTTCGTAGATGGAATGCGGAATGGAGCCGTCCTGGATGAAGGCCTCGTAGGCGGCGTCGAACAAGATGATGGCCCGGTGTTCGCGAGCGTAGTCGACCCAAGTCTGCAGCTGTTCCCTGGAGGCGGTGGCGCCCGTCGGGTTGTTTGGGTAGCAAAGGTAGATCAGGTCGACCTTCCCTTCGGGCAGGCTCGGCACGAAATCGTTTTCGGCGGTGCAGGGCATGTAGACGAGGCCCTCGTAAGCGCCGGAATCGTTCGCGGGCCCCGTGTTGCCGGCCATCACGTTCGTGTCGACATAGACGGGGTAGACCGGGTCGGTGATGGCGATGCGGTTTCCCGGACCGAAGATGTCCAGGATGTTGCCGGTATCGCACTTGGAGCCATCGGAGACGAAGACTTCGTCCGGGGAGACGTCGACGTTGCGCGTGGCGTAGGCTCCGCGGGCGATGGCCTCCCGGAGGAAGGGATAGCCTTGCTCCGGACCGTAGCCCTTGAAGGTCGTTCGCGTCCCAAGTTCATCGACCGCGGCGTGCATTGCCTGCCGGCAGGCTTCGGGCAGGGGCTCGGTGACGTCGCCGATGCCACAGCGAATGAGGCGGTTCGCGGCCTCGGGGTTGGACTCGGTGAAGAGGGTGACGCGGCGCGAGATTTCGGGGAAGAGGTAACCGGCTTTGAGTTTGAGGTAGTGATCGTTGATTCGGGCCATGACGCGAAAGGGGGGGTGGTGAAAGCTGAAGTCAGGGAGCGGCGATGTTTGGGGCCGAAGCGCGAGCAATGGAGGTGACGAGGGCCTCGACGAGAGGGAAGGCGAGTTCGCCAGCCAAATCGACATCGCGCGCGGTGAGTCCGGCGTTGCTGAGGAGGACGAGGTTCACGTTCCGATGGACGAGGTGTCCCGCGAAGGTGTCGAAGCCGAGCCAGGTGCCATTGTGCCAGAGCAGAATGTCGTCGGCGAACCGGGTGATGACCCAACCGTAGCCGTAGGGCAAGTCGCGCCGGGAGACCGGTGAGGGTTCGAAAGCCCGGCGCAGGGACTTTTCGCGAAGCAATTGGCGGCCGTGCAGGGCGTCGAGCCACCGGTCGATGTCCCGGGCCGAAGCGTAAATGCCGCCGGCGCCGACGACGCCATTCAGCACGTCCTCGTCGTAGGGGAAGAAGATTCCGAGTTTCCTGCGGTAACCGACCGCGCGCCCCGTGGTGTCGCGCCACATCAAGCGGGGAACCGAGCTTTGCTCCATCCCGGCGGGCCGGAAGACGTGGTCTCGAAGGTAACGCTCGTAGGGCTCACCGGAGGCCCGTTCGATGAGGGAAGCGAGGACGACGTAACCGGTGTTGTTGTATTTCATGGCAACGCCGGGTTGGGCTGAGAGAGGCCGGTCGCGAAGCATGCGGACGATGCCTTCGTTGTCGGGCCGGGCCGCGAAGAAATTGAACGAGGTGTATTCCGGGAGGCCAGAAGTATGGGTGAGGAGGTGATGGGGCGTGATGTCCGGGTAGGGGAACTCCGGCAGCAGGGCGGCGACGGGTTGGTCGAGCGTGAGCCGCCCCTTCTCGGCGAGTTGGAGCGCGGCCAGGGCGGTGAAGGGTTTGGTGAGGGACGCCAGGCGGAAGGGGGTGTCGGGGCCGATGGCGGGACGGGTTTTGAGGTCGGCGACCCCGATGCAGCGTTCGAGGAGGCTGCGTCCATCCCGGGTGACGACGACCGCCATCCCGGGCAAGTCGTCGCGGAGACCGGTGCTCTCCACGAACCCCGAAACGACGGGTTCGAGGGAATTAGCCTCCGCTGGAGCCGGGGCCGTCACCCAAAGGGTCACGAGTGCGACGATCAGCGGGAAGACGCGAAGGGGCACAAGGAGAGTCGAAGGCATGGCCGCGAAAGAATAGAGGAAATCGGCGAAGGGGCACGCAAGAAAACGGAAAGTTTGGACGGCCGATAGACGCAGTTGGGTGCGGTTGATTGATGATTGATGACTGTTGAATTTTGATTTTGGAGATTTTCTTAACTGGCTGCCGTTTCCGCTAAGGTCCGCTCCAGTTTGTCGAATTTCTTTGAGCGATTGGCGTAGGGCGGGTAGCGATCGCCCCCTTCGGCAGGGCGATAGCGGAAATGCTTATACATCCAGAGCCAGTGTTCCGGGCGCCGGGAAATGAAGGCCTCACAGGCGTTCCAACAGGCCTGGGCGATTTCTTGTTCGGTCATCTCCGGCGGGAAATGCTGAATGGGAAATTGCGTTCCGTAGTAGGTGCCGTCATCCATGGGCAAGATGATGCCGGTCAGCACGGGTTTACCGGTTCGCTTGATGAGGACGGGGCCGAGAAGCGTCACGGAGGCTTTGAGGCCGAACACCTCGATGATCGTGGCGGTCTGGCTGGGTGGACAGGTGAGGTCGGGAAGGAAACCGACGAAGCCATTCCGGCGCAGAGTGCGCAGCAGCTTCAGAAGGGCGGTTTCCTGCGGGATGATTTGGTGGCCCAGAAGCTCCCGATTTTTCTGGAAAATCCCGGTGAGCTTTGGGTTTTTGAAATCCTGTGCGATGGCGGTGTAGCGAATGCCGAGGAAGGAGAGGCCGGCGGCGCCCCACTCGAAATTTCCATAGTGCGGCATCATGCAGATGGCGCCGGTGCTCTTCATTCGCTCGAAGCCCTCCGGATCGGCCACGTTGTAATCGATGAACCGGTGGTAGTTCTCCGCAGTGAGGCCGCGCGTCCAAAACTGGTCCAGGTAGGTTTGCGCCCAGCTTTGGTAGCAGCGCCGCACGATCTCCTCGATCTCGAACTCGGTGTAGCGGCCCGGGAACGCGGCGGCGAGGTTGGCGAAGGCGGTCCGGCGGCCCTCGCCGTGGACGTAAAAGGCCAGGGTGCCGAGGGGGCGCGCCCAGATGCGAATCCATGCCCGCGGGAAAACCGGGATGGTGCGAAACATCGTCGCCAAGGCCATCCATTCGAAGAAATAGCGAATCCGTTTTGCAGGGCTGGGCATGCTGGGTGAATCGTTAAAACCCGATTTCCTGATGAACCACCAGAAACTGCTTTCCGTCTTTCGCCGCATCCAGAGCTGCCCCACCGCACCCTTCCACGAGTATTTCGTGCGGGACGAGATCCAGAATCTGCTGGGTGACTGTCCGAACGTGACGCTGAAGAACGACGATTTCGGGAACCTTCTGGCCACTTACCGCTACGGGCGAAAGCGGCCGCGATTCGTGTTTGCGGCGCACATGGATCACCCTGGGTTCGTGCGTTCGCCAAGGACGGGGGAACTGGAGTTTCTAGGCGGCGTGCCAGCCTCCTATTTGGAGCTGGAGCGGCCGCTTCGGGAGTTTGGCGACTTCGCGATGTGGGATTTGCTGGAGTTCGAAGTCATCGGGGAGCGGGTGGTGAGCCGGGTGTGTGACGATCTGGCCGGATGTGCCGCGATCGTTTGCCTCTTTTTGGAGTTGGAGCGGCTTGGAGTGAACGCCACCTGCCACGCCGTGTTCACGCGGGCGGAAGAGGTGGGATTCGTCGGGGCGCTGCACCTGGCGAGGAACTGGCCTTTTGGGAGTGAGGCGCGGTTTGTGTCGATCGAGACGAGTGCGCCGGTGAGTTCGACGCAGATGGGGGCCGGGCCGGTGATTCGTGTGGGGGATGGATTATCGGTGTTTGACGACGCCGTTACGAACGACCTGGTCTTGGTGGCGAAAGAGGCGGGGATTCCGTTTCAGCGGGCGCTATTGGACAAAGGCAGCTGTGAGGCGACAGCGATGCAGTTTCATGGGATACCGTCGGCGGGGCTATCGATTCTGCTGGGGAATTACCACAACTGTGGGCCCGGACTCATGATCGAACCTGAATTCATCGAGCTGGCGGATGCGAAGGCCCTGGTGAGGCTTCTGGTCGCAGCGGTCGAGCAGGCCGGATCCACGTCGCCGGCGCGGAAGGCGATGGCGCAGCGGTTTGAGTTGCGGATTCGGCAGCATGCGGATTTCCAGAAGGCGACACAGGTGCATTTTGCGTGAGGGCTCGCCGGGATCATCCTTGCTTGCGTTCGAAGGTGGATGTGGCCTAGGGTCGGTGCAGGGCCATGAGGATTCGAGGGTTACGCATCGGGACGGTGCTTTTTGCGCTGTCATCAGGGATTGGGGCCGTTGGGCTTCGAGCGGAAGACAAGGTGACGTTCGTCGATGACGTTTTTCCGCTTCTCGAGAATGCGTGTTTGAATTGCCACAACCCCGACAAGACCAAGGGCGGTCTCGATTTGACCAGTTACGCCGCCACGATGGCGGGCGGGTCGGGTGGTCCGGTGGTGGCGGCGGGAGATCCGGGTTCGAGCCGGCTCTACACCCTGGCGGCGCACCAGGAGAAGCCATACATGCCACCGAACAAGCCGAAGACGGAAGCGGCCCGGCTGGAGATCCTCGAGAAATGGATCGTGGGAGGGCTGCTCGAGACGAGCGACAGCCGGGCGGTGGTTTCGAAGGCGCCGACGTTGACGGGGACGGTAGAGATCTCGGACGAGCGGCCGGAGAATCCGGCGATGCCGGAAGACGTGGTGCTCGAACCGGAGGTCGTGGCCTCGCGGCCGGGGACCGTGACGGCGCTGGCGTGCAGTCCGTGGGCGCCGCTGGTGGCGATCGGAGGGCAGAAGCAGGTGGTGCTCTATCACCTCGAAACGGGTGAGCGGCTGGGCATCCTTCCGTTCACCGAGGGATTTCCGGAATCCTTGTCGTTCAGCCGGAATGGAAGTTTTCTGGTGACGGGAGGCGGTCGAGGCGGCAAATCGGGCGTGGCCGTGGCGTGGGACGTGGCCACTGGTGAGCGGGCGATCGTGGTGGGCCGGGAGTTCGACACGGCGTTGGCGGCGACGATCAGTCCGGACCACGGGTTGGTCGCACTGGGTGGGCCGGGGCGGACGGTGAAGATTTTCGACACTCAGAGCGGGGACGCGCTCCACGTGCTGAGCAAGCACACGGACTGGGTGCTGGATTTGGCCTTCAGTCCCGACGGGGTGCTGCTGGCGTCGGCGGGGCGCGGCGGTGGGCTGCATGTTTGGGAGAGTCATAGCGGGGTCGAATTTTATGACTTCCGGGAGCATCAAGCGGCGGTGACCGGGGTGGCCTGGCGAGCGGATTCGAATCTGCTGGCGGCGTGTGGGGAAGACGGGCTCGTGACGGTTTGGGACATGCCAACCGGGAAACTGGCCAAGAAGTGGCAGGCTCACGGAGGCGGGGTGATGGCCATCGATTTTTCACCGGACGGCAGCCGGTTGGTCACGAGCGGGCGAGATCGCAAGGTGAAGGTCTGGGAGGTGAGCGGCAAGCTTCAGCGAGAGCAGAGCGGGTTTTCGGATTTGATCACGGCCGTGGCCTTTGACCACACGGGTGAGGCGGTGCTGACGGGCGATTGGACCGGGCAGGTGAAGAAGTGGGCTGCGTCCGATGGGGTTCTTCTCGGGGAATTTGACGCGAATCCGGCGGCGATTTCGACGGAACAGGTCCGCGCATCAAAAGAGGCGGAAGCGATCGGTCAGCGGGTGGCTGAAGCGGAGAAGGAACTTCGGGCCCGAAAGAATGCGATGCGCGAGGTGCGGGAGCGTTTGGAGGTGGCCCGCAGCGAGAACAAGGCGGCCCAGCGAAAGCGGGACGAAGCTCAATCGATGGTCGACGACGCCGGGAGGCTGGTTCAGGGCTTGGAAGCGAAGCAGGCCAACCTGCAGAAGGCATTCGACGACGTTCGTGGTCGCTGGGAGCGGGCGCGGAAAGGTCTCGCCGAGGCGGACGCCCGTCTTGCAGCGACAAAAAAGCGGATGGAGCAGGCGGCCGGGGCAAGCGATTCGGCGCGAACGGCTCTTGGGAAATCGGAGGATCGCCAAGAAGCCGCGCAGACGCTCCGGGAGGAGAAGGCGGCGATGGTCGCGGAGCGGCAGGCCGAGGTCGCGAACTGGCGGC
>CAZCRA010000061.1:0-20038 GCA_964500945.1 uncultured Verrucomicrobiales bacterium
GTCCATCTGGTAGGTCTTTTTGTCGCCGGCCTTCGGCGCCGAATTCAGGGCACCCCGGAAGGGGCCATAGAAGGCGCTGGCGTATTTGGCGGTGTAACTCAGGATGCCGGTTTGCTCGTGGCCCGCCTGGTCGAGGGCGGCGCGGATGGCGGCGACGCGTCCATCCATCATGTCGCTGGGAGCGACGATGGAGGCACCGGCCTCGGCATGGGAGAGAGCCTGGCGGCAGAGGACCTCGACGGTTTCGTCGTTGAGGATGATGCCGTCATCGGAGACCAGGCCGTCGTGGCCGTCTGCGTTGTAGGGATCGAGGGCGACGTCGGTGAGGAGCGCGAGGCCGGGGAATTCCGCGCGGAGGCGGCGAAGGAGCCTCGGGATGAGACCGTCGGGATTGTAGGCTTCCTCGGCCTGGCGGGTTTTCAGGGACTCGTCGATGGCGGGGAAGAGAACGATGGCGTGGATGCCAAGGGCCTGAGCGCGTTCGACCTCCCGGAGAAGGCCATCGGTGCTCCAGCGGTGACAACCCGGCATCGAGTCGATGGGCTCATCGCTCGTCGAGTCGTGAACGAAGAGCGGCAGGATGAGGTCGGAGGGGGCGAGGTGGGTTTCGCGCGCCAAGCCTCGGATGGCCGAGGTGGCACGATTTCGCCTTGGACGAATGGGCAGCGGCAATTGGGTGGCCGGTTACTTGACCTTTGCTTTGAGGCTGGCGACTTCGGAGCGAAGGGCTTCAAGTTCCTTTCGCATCTCGGCCATCTCCTTTTGCATCTTCTTCATCGCCTCGGTTTGAGCGACATAATTGCTCTTGAGCTCCGCCATCTGCTTCGGGAGCTCGGAGACATTGCCCGGGACATCCATCTCCTTCACGTTTTCGCGCAGGGTGTTGAGGAGGCCCGAGAGGCTGGAAGAGGACGAACTGGAACCGCCCTCGGATTCCTTATCTTCTTCCGCCAGGATGACGGCCGCAGGGAAAACGAGAAGGGCGGCTGCGGTTGCAATGAGGTGTTTTTTCATGGGGTCTTGATTCGTTAAGCAAACTGGGAGGCGTGGTTCAGTCCTGCTTTTCGACATGGACGGCGGGCAAGCGCCAGATTTCCTCGGCGTATTGACGGATCGTCCGGTCGCTCGAGAATTTTCCGACGCGGGCCGTGTTGAGAATGGCTTTGCGCGACCACTCGGGCCGGTCCCGGAACAAATCGCCGGCTCTGCCCTGGGCCTCGACGTAGCCTTCGAAGTCGGCGAGGACGAGGAAGGGGTCGCCGCCGTCGAGGAGGCTCCACTTGACCGCGCCTGTGGCTTCCCGGTCATCGGTGAAGAAGCCGGAATCGAGCCAGTCGATGGCGGCTCTGAGCGGTTCGTGGCTCCAGTAGAGGTCGCGGGAGTTGTAGCCCTTTTGTTTGAGTTCCTGGGCTTCTTCGACGGTGAGGCCGAAGATGAAGATGTTTTCGTCACCGACCTCTTCCTGGATTTCGACGTTGGCGCCGTCGAGGGTGCCGATGGTGAGGGCGCCGTTGAGGGCCAGCTTCATGTTTCCGGTGCCGCTGGCCTCTTTGCCCGCGGTGGAGATCTGCTCGGACAAATCGGAGGCTGGGATGATGCGTTCGGCGAGGGTCACGCTGTAGTTTGGTAGGAAGGCCACCTTCAGCTTACCATCGATGCGTTCGTCGTGATTGATCTTGTCGGCGACGGCGTTGATGCAGTGGATGATCTGCTTGGCCAGGACGTAGCCTGGGGCGGCTTTGGCGGCGAAGACGAAGACGCGGGGAACAATGTCCAAATCGGGTTCGTCGAGCAGGCGTTGGTAGAGGTGGAGGATGTGTAGGAGGTTGAGGTGCTGCCGCTTGTATTCGTGGAGGCGCTTGATTTGCACATCGAAAAGCGCGTGGGGGTTCACCTCCACGTGGCAGAGATCCTGGATGATCGAAGCGAGGCGCTCCTTGTTCCGGAGTTTCACCTGCATGAACTCGTCCTGGAAGGCCGAATCTTTTGCGGCGTCCTCCAGTTCACGAAGGCGATCGAGGTTTTTTGGCCAGTCATCGCCGATTCGTCCGTCGATGAGTGAGGACAGATCGGGGTTGCAGGTCTTGAGCCAGCGCCGGGGAGTGATGCCATTGGTTTTGTTCTGGAATCGTTCCGGGAAGAGTTCGTTGAATTCTGGGAAGAGCCGTTCTTTGAGGAGGCGGGTGTGGAGGGCGGCGACACCGTTGGTGGTATGGCTTCCCCAGACGCTGAGGTGGGCCATGCGCAGCATTTTCGGTTCGGACTCCTCGATGAGTGAAAGGGCGGCTTTCTTGGCGGCATCGCCCGGCCATTTGGCGTCGACGACATGATCCAGGAAGCGGCTGTTGATCTCGAAAATGATTTGGAGGTGACGGGGCAGGACGCGTTCGAAAAGCGGCACGCTCCATTTCTCGAGGGCTTCGGGCAGGAGGGTGTGGTTGGTGTAGGAGAAGGTCCGCTGGCAGATATCCCAGGCTTTCTCCCACTGAAGGCCTTTCTCGTCGATCAGGATCCGCAGCAGTTCGACGATCGCCACGGCGGGGTGGGTGTCGTTGAGCTGGATGGCGACTTTATGGGGAAAATTCTCCCAGTCGTTTCCGCTTTGTAGGTGACGGCGGATGATGTCCTGGAGGCTGCAGGCCACGAAGAAGTATTCCTGGACGAGCCGGAGTTCCCGGCCCTGGGCGGTGGCGTCATTCGGGTAGAGGACTTTGGAGATGACCTCACCTTCCGCCTGTTCCTGAACCGCCTGGAGGTAGCTCCCGGCGTTGAAGACGCTGAGGTTGAACTCTTCGGATGAGCGCGACTCCCAGAGGCGAAGGAAATTGACGGTGGTCAGGCCATAGCCGGCGATGGGGATGTCGCGCGGAACGCCCAGGACAGATTGGGTATCGATCCAGCGGGCATGGCCGTGGCCGCGGTCGTCGAATTCCTGGATGGCCCGGCCATACATGCGGACTTTCACGGCATACTCAGGCCGGATGATTTCCCAGGGGTTTCCGAACCGCCGCCAGGTGTCGGGGAACTCGATCTGGCTGAATTGATGAAATTCCTGACGGAACAGCCCGAATTCGTAGTGGATGCCGTAGCCGACGGCGGGGAGGTCGAGGGTGGCGAGGGAATCGAGGAAGCAGGCGGCGAGACGGCCGAGGCCGCCGTTGCCAAGGCCCATGTCGGGTTCTTCCTCGAGGATTTCGCGGATGTCCTGGCCAAGTTCGGAGAGGGCCTGCTCCATGGGCTCCCAAAGCCCGATGTTCCGGAGGTTGTTGTCGAGCATCCGGCCCATGAGGTACTCGAGCGAGAGATAATACACGCGTCGGACGTTGTGCTGCCGGTGGCTGGTCATCGTCTGGCGGGAGCGTTCCAGGACGCGGTCGCGGATGGAAAGGCAGACGGCGTTCCACCAGTCGTTCCTGGAGGCGGAGGCGAGGTTGTGGGCGTAGGTGTAGTGGAGGTGGTTGACGATGGAGCGCTTCAGGCCCTCGACGGAGTGGTCGACGCAGAAATTGAGGTCGCCAGCAGGGTCGGCGTTGGAGCCGGTGCGCTGAAGTCCGTTTTCCTCCTGAAGTTTGACGGTGGATTCAAGCATGATGGGAAATAGGGCGTGGGTTGAGGTCGATCCGGCGGAAGGGTCCCTAGCTGGCGGGAACGCAGTCACTCACCGGGTTTTTCGGGCTTTTGCTCCTTAACGTAGAGGTAGTCGGCCGCGGGGCGGCGGATAAAGTGAAGGTCCTGGTGTGAAATTTCAACCGCCCGTCGCATGGCCTCTTCTTCAGGCGTGAGTTCGAGGTCGCCGCTTTCCGTCATGAGCAGGATTCGTTCCCGCAGCCCGGGTTTGCGAAGCCGGACGCGGTCGGGGGTGCCGAGGCCGAACTGCACGTGGCCGGAGCCGGTGACGGCGGCGAGCTGAGGTTTTCCGGGGCCGTCATGGGCTTCGATGGCATCGACGATGGCCTGTGCCATGGCGTCGTCCCGGGCGACCTGCGCTTCGAAAACATTTTTGAGGAATTCGGGCGGAAAGTTGGCGTGAACGCTGAGGAGTTGATTCAGGAGGCGCTCGTAGATCGGGTCGTCCGTGTGAATGGTTTCGGGAAGCTGAGCGCGCTCTTCGGGTTCGAGTCCGGCGATGCCTTCCCGGCCGGTTTTGCGGACGATCTCGCGAGGGGCGTTCAAGCCGACGATGCGTGCGCCGCCCTCCCGCGCCGTTTCGACGAGGGCGCGATAATCCTCGTAGTTGCCCCACTGTTTTTTCCAATCGATGGCTTTGGCCAGGCCTTCGAAATCGATTTCCCCCCGGTTGAAGCGGTCGAGGTCGGGCTGGTTCCGGCTCTCGATTTGTTCGAGACCGAGGATCAGGGGCCGGGGATTGGCGAGGAGTTGTTCGATCACGCGGACCTGCTGGCGGTGGTGACGGGCGAGACGATGGGTTTCGCCGAGGTAGATGACATCGGCCTGGGCCAGGTCGTTCCAGAGATCCTGTTCGTCTTCGACTGGTTCGGCCATGAGCATGTCGAGCCAGAACTCGGGGCGCTCATCGGCCGCGGCCGGGAGGGGGAGTAGGCTTAGGGCGAGAGGGAGTAGCCGGGACAGGCGCATCATGGCGGCGACGTTACGTCCGGTTTCCTTGAAACGCGAGGTCCAAAACGCGCGCCACAAAGGGCTCGATGCCGGGCTCGTCTGAGGTCCGGGGGCCGGCGACGTTGAGCCGGGAGACGGCGTGGTCGCGGACGAAGGAACGGAGGAGTGCGCCCGGTTGAGAGGTCATGGCGTGAAGGTGGAGCAGGGGCCGCTGAAGGCGACGGGCGCAAACGAGCGTCCAGAGTGTGCCGCCGCGCAGGTGAGGCGAGCGCGTGAGGAGAAGAGTGGCGTCCGAATCGCGAACGTTCCAGAGCGTGCGGACGGCCACTTCGGGACGGGGCGTTTCTCGAAGTGCGAAGCGGGAATCGATGGTCCCCGCCTCCGTGCGGCGTCCGAGAGGGCACCAGCCATCATGAGGGACGCCGCGCCGAATGGCCCAATCCAGCGCCGCCCAGTCGGCCCCGGTTTGACCTCCGGAGATGATGATGGGAGGGGTGGCGGGACCTGGCACGGGAAAGCTTCCCGCTGTTGGCGCGAATCGCAACGGCGAGTGGCACTCCACGTGCTTCTCACCCGGGCACCCCAGTCCCCGGATCTCTTCACCAAACGCCATGCTCCATCCCGATATCTTTCCGGATCGGCCGCCGACGCTGAGATTGGCGGTGACCCAATTCGCGAGCCGAACCGGCGATCTCGCGCACAACGCGGCGGAGATCGTTGGGCGAGCCAGGCGTGCGGCGTCGCAGGGGTGCCGCATTCTGCTTTGTCCCGAGCTGTCACTGACGGGCTACACCGTGAATCCGCGGGTGACGGCCGCTCAGGCGGTTTCGATGGAGCACCCGGTTTGGGACGAACTGCTGGAGGTGTCGCGCCGGATCACGCTGGTGGTCGGGTTCGCTGAAGCGGCCCGCGAGGGGCATGTGTACAACAGCGCCGCCTTTCTTTGCGCCGGGCAAATCTGGCACGTCCACCGCAAGCTTTACCTGCCGAGCTACGGTGTTTTCAATGAGGGTGAGCGCTTTGATGCCGGTCGGTCGGTCTCTTCGTTCGACACGCCGATGGGCCGGATGGGCATGCTGATTTGTGCCGATGCATGGCATCCGTCCCTGGCCTACCTGCTGGCGCACGAAGGGACGGATCTGCTCTTGATCCTGACGGCGAGTCCCGAGGGTGGGCTCGATCCGGACTTCGACACCATGGCGGCCTGGGAGCGGCTGAATCAGACCAACGCCCTGACGCTCTCGATGTATGTCGCCTGCGCGAATGTCGCGGGGCGGGAGGGTGGCCTTCGTTTCACCGGCGGGTCGCACGTGGCGGGCCCGGACGGATCGCTCCTGGGGCAGGCGCCGAGGGCGGAATCGCACCTGTTCTCAGTGGATCTCGATTGGGAACGCTTGGAGCGACAGCGCGAGGTGTTGCCCTTCCGGCGGGTCGATGAACTGGAGATCACGTTGCAGTTAGGGAGCCAGGTGCTGAACCGCAAGCATGGTGAGCGGGCGAACCGGGAAGGGGTTTCAGACCCATCGTTGACAAACCCGTCAGCCTCCTGAGCGTGGGGAGGTGGATTCGATGGAAGACACGGTTGAGGCCGGTGTCCGGGCGGCGCGGGAGCTGGCCCTGGCATCGACGAGCGCGAAGAATGCCGGTTTGGCCGGGATGGAGCGCCGCTTGGACATGCATCGTGCTGAGGTTTTGGAGGCAAACCGTCGGGACCTGGAGCAGGCTAAAGAGAAGGGGCTGGACGACCGGCTCGTGGCGCGGCTTCGGTTCGACGAGGCGAAGTTGGATTCCCGGCGGGAAGCGCTCCGCACCATCGCTTCGCTGCCGGATCCGGTGGGTCAACCGGTGCGGAGTTGGCGGACCGAGGCCGGCTTGGACGTGAGCCGAGTGAGGTGTCCGCTCGGTTTGATCCTCATGATTTACGAGGCGCGGCCGCACGTCACGGTGAACGCCGGGGCGTTCTGCCTGAAATCGGGAAACGCGAGTCTTTTGCGGGGCGGGTCCGAGGTGGCGGGGACGAATGCGGTGCTGGCGCGCCTTTGGGCGGACTCGCTCGAGGAAGCGGATCTGCCACCAGCCGCCATTCAGGTCATCCAGAGTTCGCACGAAGAGGTGGGGAAACTCCTGGGCATGGAGGGCAAGATTCAACTCGTGATCCCGCGGGGCAGTCAGCGGATGGTGCGTTCGATCCGTGAGCAGTCGCGAATTCCGCTCCTGAAGCACGAGGACGGAATTTGCCACCTGTTCGTGGACGAGACGGCGGATTTGGATGACGCGGTTCGTCTGGCTCTCGACAGCAAATGTCTGATGCCGGAGGTGTGCAACGCGCTTGAGACGCTGCTGGTTCACGATGCCGTGGCGGAGCGATTTGTGCCGAAACTGGCGGCCGCGATGGCGGGGGAAGGGGTGCGCCTCCGGGGCTGTGAACGCACCCGGCGATGGGCGGAGGGGATGGAGGCCGCCACGGAGGAGGATTGGCGGACGGAGTATCTCGATTTGATCCTAGCGGTGCGCGTCGTGGATGGACTGGATGCCGCGATCGATCACATCAACGGCTACGGTTCGCACCACACCGACACCATCGTCACCGACCGGGAATCGGCGGCGCGGGAGTTTCTCCGGCGGGTCGATTCGGCCGTCACGCTGACGAACGCCTCGACGATGTTCGACGATGGGGCATCGCTGGGGTTGGGGGCGGAAATTGGCATTTCGACCGACCGGCTTCACGCGCGGGGACCGATCGGGCTGGAGGATTTGACGATCCCGAAATACGCGATCCGGGGTGCTGGCCATGCGATGGGCGACTGGCCTCGCGAGGGTGAGGGCGAATCCAACGCGGGAGGCGGGGTTTGACCGTCGCCCGGGACCAGGCGAGGCGGGCGGTGATTGAGCCCTTCGAGAAGGGGTTGGCGCGCTTCGACGGGCAGGCGGGTCCGCGTTTGGGGTGCGAACTGAAATTCCCGCTAGTGGACGCTTCGGGCGCGGCGGCTGGCCGGGACGGGGTGGAATCCCTGTGGCGGCATCTGGTCGAGCGCGGATGGACGGCTCAGGTGGAGGATGGCGCGCTCGTGGGTGCGACGCGACCCGGGGATCAAAACGACACGGTGGGGTCGTCGGAGACGGGACACTGCAAGACTGAGTTTTCGTTGGCGCACGTCGATGGGCTCGACGCGCTGGAGGCTTCCTGGCGGGAGATCCGGCGTGAGCTGGCGTCATTCACGGAGGAGTCCGGGCTGCACTTTTTGGGGTTCGGGTTGCAGCCGGTCACGCCCCCGTCTTCGGCGCTCAAGGTCCGGAAGCAGCGCGCCAACGTCTGGCAGCGGATTTGCCGGTCGAACGAGGTGATTCCCGAGGAGGACGGTGACGACATGGACCTGTTCACCGTGAACGCGGGATCGCACGTTCACGTCTCGCTCGGTTCCGCGGAGGCCGTGCGGGCCGTCAACGTGCTGAATGGCTTCGCGCCGGCTCAGATCGCGCTGAGCGCGGATGGAAACGTTTGGCGAGGTGCGTTCGACCCGGATCATCAATCCGTTGGGGAGGCTTTTTGGGATTGGTGGCGGCCGGCCCGGGGACGGGTGGGGATTCCGGCCGAACCGTTCAGGGACATCGGCCACTACGCGGACGCCATCGCGGCGCTCCCGCTGCTCTACGTGAAAAGGGAGTCGGGGCCGGTGACGTTCGAGACTCCTCCGTCGCTCTCCGAGTTCCTGGCGAAGGGGAGCGACGCGGGTTCGAACGGCGATGGGCAGCGCATCGAGGTATCGCCAGAGCCGGCGGACGTTGATCTGCACAACTCCTGTTACTGGTACAACGCCCGGATTTCGCGCTACTACACCGTGGAGAACCGGGTTCACGACCAGCAGGGGCCGGAGGATCTGCTGACGCCATCGGTGCTCACGCTGGGGCTGGTTAGTGCGCTGCCGGAGGCCGAAGAAGTGCTGGCGACGCAGAACTGGAACGATTTGCGGGAGGCGCGTCCGGCGAGCTACCGGAGCGCCCGGCGGGCTGAGGTGAACGGGGATGGCGTCGACCGCATGATCGGGCAGATGCTGGACGTTTGTGAGCTGGGCCTCCGGCGCCGGGGCCAGGGCGAGGAACGGTTTTTGACCCGGGCGCGCGAGCGATTCCGGCGGGGCGAGACTCCGGCGGACGAAGCGGAGCGCATCGTGCGGGAGCAGGGCATCGAGGGTTTGGTGAGGGCGCGATCGGTGGGCGGGAGTGGCGGAGTTTGAAGTGGAACCAAGGCGAAAATGGACGAATCGGTGAATTTGAAGGGGCAGGTCGCGATCATTACGGGAGCGTCGTCAGGGATCGGTGAGGCGATGGCGGCGCGGTTTGCGAGCGAAGGGATGCGCCTCGTGCTGGCGGCGCGGCGGGTGGAGAAGCTGGAAGCCTTGGCCAGTCGGCTGGAAGGGGGGACGGAGATCGAGGTCGTGGGCACGGACGTCTCGAAATTCAGCGACTGCGAGGCGTTGGCGGCCCGGACGCTGGAGCGATTCGGCCGGATCGACGTGATGATCAACAACGCCGGGAACGCCGTGGCCAAACCCTTGGCGGAGACCAGTGGCGAGGAGATCGATTTGCAAATCGACGTGAATCTGAAAGGCGTGTGCTACGGCTCGCGGGCGGTCGTACCGGCGATGGTCGAGCAGAAGAGCGGGTTCATTCTGAACATCGGCTCGATTTGTTCCGTGCTCCCGTTTCCGAACTACGCCAGTTACGTGGCGGCGAAGTTTGGAACGCTGGGGTTTTCACGTTCGCTCTACGAAGAAGTCCGGCCTCACGGGGTGCGGGTGCATTGTCTTTGTCCGGCGGCGGTGAATACGCCTTGGTCGACGCTGGCAGGGGGTGAGGACGCGCTGCCGTGGCCGCCCGAGGAGCGGATTCAGCCCGAGGATCTGGCGGAGCTGGCGGTGACGGTGATGAAACTGCCTCGCCGGGTGTGCGTTGACCAGCTCACGATCTGGCCGGTGTGTGAGCCCACCAGTTGAAGGCCATGACAGGCACGGAGAACAACCTCGAACTCGAGCGCGTCTGCAAATCTTACGATAGCGGGCAGACTTTCGCCGTCCGGGACTTCGATCTCGCGGCGGCCAAAGGCGAGATGATCGTGCTTCTCGGCGGTTCGGGCTGCGGGAAGACCACGACGCTGAAGATGATCAACCGGCTCATCGAACCGACCTCGGGCCGGATCGCGGTGGGAGGTCGCGACGTCACAGGGGTGGACGCGGTCGAGTTGCGGCGGTCGATCGGTTACGTGTTTCAGGGCATCGGTTTGTTCCCTCACATGACGGTGGGGCAAAACGTCGGGATCACGCCGCGGTTGGTGGGGTGGGAGCCGGAGCGGATTGCGTCGCGCGTGGATGAGTTGATGGAGCTGGTGCATCTTCCGCCGGGCGATTACCGGGACCGGCATCCGTCGCAGCTGTCGGGGGGACAGCAGCAGCGGGTGGGATTCGCCCGGGCGCTGGCGGCGGAACCGGCGGTGGTTCTTATGGATGAGGCATTCGGTGCGCTCGACCCCATCACGCGGGCGAGTTTGCAGCAGGAGTTCAAGCAGATCCAGCGGGACCTCGAGCTGACGGTGGTGCTCGTGACCCACGACATGACGGAGGCGCTGATCATGGCGGACCGGATCGTCGTGATGCGGGAAGGGGAGGCGGTACAGACCGGGACACCGCACGAACTGCTGGCCGATCCGGCGGACGACTACGTGGCGCAGCTCGTCGAAACGCCGAAGCAACACGCGGAACACCTGGAACGGCTGATGGAAGAAGGAGAGGCAGGCGGGGGCGCAGGCGGCTGATGGAAGGACGGTGGACGGAACTCTGGGAGCGGCTGCCCGACTACCTGAGCGGGCACCTATTGCTGGCGCTGCCGGCGATTCTCTGTGGGGTGTTTCTCAGCGTGCCGCTGGGGATCCTCAGTGCGCGGAATCCGAGGGTCCGCGGGCCGCTGATGACGGTGGCCAGTTTGGCGCAGACGATTCCCAGCATCGCCCTGCTGGCCATCATGGTGGCGATTCTCGGGGGAACGATCGGTTACCGGCCGGCGTTCGTGGCTCTCCTGATTTACAGCATGCTGCCGATTCTGCGGAACACGCTGACGGGTCTGGAGGAGGTGGATCCCGCCATGCGGGAAGCGGCGAGGGGCGTGGGGATGACCGGATTGCAGTCGCTGTGGCGAATCGAGCTGCCGCTGGCGCTGCCGGTGATTTTGACTGGGGTGCGAACCGCGACGGTTTGGGTGGTGGGGATCACGACCCTGTCGACGCCGGTGGGGGCGCCGAGTCTGGGAAACTTCATCTTCAGTGGATTGCAGCTGCGGGACTGGGCGCAGGTGTATTTCGGGTGCCTTTTCGCGATGGCGCTGACGCTGGTGCTCGACCAGGCGGTGCATGGGTTCGAAGTGGCGGCGCGGCGGCGCAGGTGGTGGCCGGCGATGGCCGGTGGAGGGGTGTTGCTCAGCACGCTGATGGCGGCGTTTTTGCCGGGTGCAATAGGGCCGTCCCAGCGCGTGTCTGATTTGGCTTCGAAAGAGGCCGTTGCGGGCGAGGAGGGGGGCAACCGGCCGCAACGTGCGCCTTTGGAGGGGCGGAGCTACACGGTTGGAGCGAAGGGTTTCACCGAGCAGGCGATTCTTGGTGAGCTGCTGAGCCTGATGCTGGAAGCGCAGGGGGCCTCGACCGAGATCAAAGGGAACATGGGTTCGACGATCGTGTTCGACGCCCTGCGGAACGACACGCTGGACGTTTACATCGATTACTCGGGAACGATTTGGGCCACGGTGATGGGCCGGGACGATCCAGCCGGACGGCACGCCATGGCGATCGAGGTGGCACACTACCTTCGCCAGGAGCACGGGATTCTCACCCTGGGACGCTTGGGGTTTGAAAACGCCTACTGCCTGGCCCTTCGGAACGACGATGCGAGGCGTTTGGGGCTGCGAACCATCGCCGATCTCAGTCAAGTCGCCGAAGGCCTGACCTTGGGCGGGAGCCCGGAGTTCCTCGGCCGGCCGGAATGGACGCGGGTCCGAAGTTTGTACGATCTCCAGGGCATGCGGACCCGGGGAATGGAGGGGACGTTCATGTATCGCGCGGCGCGGGACGGGCAAGTGGACGTGATTGGCGCGTATTCGACCGACGGTCGGATCGAGGCGTTCGACCTGCGGGTGCTGCAGGACACCCGGCAGGGCTTCCCGCCCTACGACGCGATTCTGATGGTGGCGCCGGGCAAATCGGGCGATTTGGCGTTGCATCGCGCTTTGGCCCCGCTGGTGCAGGCCATCGATGGCGTCACGATGCGGCGCGCCAACCTGCTGGTCGATGTCGAAGGGAAGACGCCGGCCGAGGCCGCCCGGTTTCTGCTTCGGGTGGTTGCGGGCCGTGAACCCGGTGCGCCGTGAGAGCGGGTCCGGGAAACGGCTGGAGGCGGAGGCGACGGGAGTGGGCGGCAGTTGGGGGGCAGCGGTCTTTGACGGAGGCAAACATCTCTTTGCAGAATGACGTGGTTGCCGTAGGAATGGCAGGGACTTGGTGGAGCGCTGGCCGGGAGGTTACAGTGAGCCGCCTCAGACCCAGAGACTTTTTCAAGTATGAGAGTTTTGGTTATTTTTGCCGCCGTTTTGGCCATGGCCGGTGCGGCGTTTGCCCAGGATCCGGAGACGCCGAGTGAACCTCCGAGGATGGAGCGGGCCGAGCCGGCCGAGGCGGAGCGGGAGCCGGAAGAAGGGGGGTCGCCGTTGTCCCGTGTGCCCTTTGCGCGCGATTTGGCGAGTCAGGCGACCCGGGAGCAGGCGGTGCAGTTCATCGACGTGCTGAAGAAGGGCGGGCCGGTGATGATCCCGCTGGCGATTCTGTCTTTCGTCGCGGTGCTCTTGATCATTTACTACATGCTGACGATCCGGCAGGGCACGGTGGTGAGCGACAAATTCATGAACGCGGCGGATGCCTTGATCCGGAAACAGGATTACCTGGGGCTGATCGCGGTGTGCAATCGCGAGAACGAAGCCATCGCGCGGATCACCTACAAGACGCTGGATTTTGCGACGAAGAATCCGACGGCGAGTTTCGACGAGGTGCGAGAGGTGACGGAAGCGGAGGGGAGCCGCCAGGCGAGCATCTTGAACCAGCGGATCACCTATTTGGCGGATGTGGGATCGATTGCGCCGATGGTGGGGCTGCTCGGGACGGTTTTGGGGATGATCAAATCGTTCAACGATCTGAGCGCGGCGAATGCGAATGTTACGACGCAGGTCAGCCAGGGCGTGTCTCAGGCGCTGATCACGACGGCGAGTGGCCTGGCGATCGGGATTCCCGCGTTGATTTTCTACTCCATCTTTCGAGGCAAAGTGCAGAAGATGATCAGCGAGATGGAAGCGGCGATGACGCATTTGATGGCACTGCTGGCGGCGCAATACAAGCGAGCGACGTATCGCGCCACGGCGCGCAGTGACAGTTCGGAGTCTTCGGGTCGAGGAGGGGGTGGAAACCGGCGGAGCGGGTCAGCGAGTCTGTGAGGGTGGAGGCGAGGCCTGAGAGGGATCGGGCGCGATGAAGTTTCAAGACGTCAGCACGCCCAAACGGGCGGAGATGCAGTTGGCGCCCATGATCGATGTGGTGTTCCTGCTGCTGATCTTTTTCATCGTCTCGTGGAATTTTGCGCGTTTCGAGACCGACACCGAGGTGACGGTTCCCGAGGCCGAGACGGCGGAGACGACGGCGCGATTGCCGGGGGAAATCATCATCAACGTCAACGCCGACGGTCAAATCAAGGTGAGCGCGGAGCGGCTCGAGCCCGGAGAACTGTTTTTCAAACTCGAGGAACTGGCGCGGCGTTTTCCGGATCAACCGGTGATTTTGCGGGGCGACAAATCGGTCGATTTCAAGCACATCATGACGGTGTTGGACTTGTGCTCTCAGGCCGGGATCTGGAATGTGGCCTTTGCCGCGGAGCAAACCTTTCTGGAGGGCGACGGCTCGTAGGGAGCGCGTGGAGAGACGATGAAATTTCGCGAGAACAGCGAGGCCAAAGGGGCGGAGATGCAGCTGGCGCCGATGATCGACGTCGTGTTCCTGCTGCTGGTTTTCTTCATCGTGTCCTGGAATTTCGCCAAATTCGAGGCGGAGGTGAACGTCTCCGTTCCCGAGACGGAAGAGACGGACTCGCCTCAGCAGGCGCAGGGAGAGATCGTGATCGGCGTGACGGAGGATGGCACGGTTCGTGTGAACAATCAGTTGATGGGGCAGGACGAGTTGTATTTCCGGTTGGAACGAATCGCGACGCTTTTCCCCAAACAGCCGGTCATTTTGCGGGCGGAGGAGCGCACGGACTACGTGCATGTAATGAATGTGCTGGACACCTGTCAGAAGGCGGGCATCTGGAATGTGGCCTTCGCGGCGGACGAAGCGCCGCCGGCTCGGTGAAGGGGCGCGAACCATGAAGGGGTGAATGCGGACGGGGCGGGATGCGTCCTCCAGTGAGCGGCTGGAGCGACGAAAATTCCCGATGGCGCGCCGGGCAGGGACCCTTACATTGAGCCGTCTGGAACAGAGAAAGATGAGAGATTGGTCAAGTGAGGCGTCATGGGGGGAGCGATCGTCCACGGGCGGTTGGTGGCCGCTGGTGTTGGGAGTGATGGTGGGCTGCGTGGCGTTGGGTGGCGGTCTGATCCATGGCCAGGAAGATCCGATCCGCCCCCGGATCTTGAATCCGCGCGCCCCCGGGCAAAACGCGGATGCGAAGACGAAGCTCGAGTTTTCGAACCTGCTCTACCAGTATCAGCGCTTCGATGCGGCAGCGGTGAAATACACGGAGTTCCTGAGCGCCTACCCGAATCATGCCGAACGTGGAACCGTCTGGTTTCGCCTGGCGGATTGTTACCGGCGGCTGGGGAAAGATCAGGAAGCGAGGCAGTGTTACGAGTCCTACTTGAAAGTCGCGCCCGATGGGGAGTTTGCGGGACCGGCGGCGCTGTCGGTGGCGCGGGGCTATTTCGATGCTGACGATTACGAGGAGGCTATTCCTTACTTCGACATCGCGCGCCAGGAACTAGAGGATGAGGATTTACGGACGGAGACGCACTTTTTCTATGCGCAATCGCTGAATCTGGCCGGCAAAGCCGAGGAAGCCATCGCGGCCTATGAGGCCTTTCTACGCCTCAACGGAGAGCGGGCCTATCGTGACCGGGCCCAACTGGAGCTGGCGCGGCTTTTGTCCGCCCAAGATGAGAAGGAGCGTGCGGCAGAGCTGTATGAGCAGTTGGCGTCGAGGGCGACCGATGCAGCCATCAAGGACGAGGCCCGGTTTCGAAGCGGGACGTTGCTGCTTGAACTGGGCGAGAAAGAGAAGGCGCTGCATCTGTTGGGCGAAACACTGAAGGATAGCGAGAACGAGGCTTTCCGGCAGGTGGCGCAGACGGTGCTGCTGCAACAGGCTTATGAAGCCCGGGATTGGCAGGACGTTTTGCGCGTCTACGGATTGATGCCGATCGCCGTGGAGGGCCGGGACCGGGCGAAGATCGAGTTGATGGTCGGGAACGCGATGCGTCAGCTTGATGAGTTATCAGACGCCATCAAAGTTTTCGGGCGGATCGTGCGGGATTTTCCGGGAACTCCCGAGGCGTCGGAGGCGGGATACCGGCAGCTTTTGACGTTCCACGAGGCCGGGGACGACAACTTGGCGAGTTTCATCGACCGGTATGTGGCTCGCGAGAGCGAGGTGGATGCCTCGACGAAGTACATTGACCTCGCGCTTCTACTGAAAGGGGAGACGCTCTTCGTGAACGAAGATTTCGAGGGGGCGGCCGAGGCGTTTCAGCACGTCGAGCCGGAAAATGTTCCCGAAAAATATCACGCGATCCGGCTGTATAAGATGGGCTGGGCGATGATCGACAGTGGCCGTGAGGAAGAAGGGTTGGAGGCCCTGGGTGAGTTCATCGCCGAGTATCCGAACGACGCGAATGTGGCCTCGGCGCTGATGAAGCGTGCTCTGACTCATTCCAGGCAGCAGGATCTCAACCTGGCGCTCCGGGATTACCAGGTACTGGTGGCGAGTTATCCTCGAGATCCGAACACGGAATTTGCGATGCATCAGATCGCCCTCATCCACCGGCAGCAGCAGGCGTTGGAGTCGATGATGGAGGCCTACGATATCCTGTTGAACCGCTTCCCGAAGACCAAAGCGCGGGCGGAGGCGCTTTACTGGATCGGCGGTGGCCGGTTCGAAACGGAGAACTACGCGGATTGTCTGGAGCCGCTGGAGGAGGCCCGGGAGTTGGACCCGGAGAGTTTTGGTGAGCGGGCGTCCCTGCGCATCATTTTCGCGCGGTATCACCTGGAGGATATCGATGTGCTCCTCCGCGAAACGGATTCCTTCGTGAAAAACTACGGGGAGCCGGAGGTTTTGCTGCCGGTGTTCGAACTCCTCGGTCGGGAACTCTTCGACTCGAAGAAGTATGACCAGGCCTTACCGTATTTGCTGCGGCGGAGCACGCCGGACGAACCCCGGAAGACGCCGCCTGACATTTGGAAGAAGCTTGGCCGCATCCACATGCGGGTGGGCGACTGGGAAAAGGCGATCGCCGACTTGGAAAATCTCCTGCTGTTCGAGGGGAACGTGCAGCCTCGGGCCCGAGCGTTTCTCGATCAAGCCATCTGCTATTTGAAGCTGGATAAGCTCGAAGAGGGTGAAGCGAAGGCGGGTGAAGTGCTCCGCTTGGTTCGAACTGGCGGGCTGAATGCCGAGGCGCGAATCATTTTGGGAGATCTCGCGATGGCGCGGGATGAGCCGGCGGCGGCCGTGCAGTTCTACGCCGTCGTCGCCGAGTTCGGGACCGATCCGGTGATGGTGCCGCTGGCTCTGCACCAGATCATCAACGCGCTGGAGGAGCAGGGGAAGAACGACAAGGTGGCCGTTTACCGCGAGCGTCTGAAACGGGATTTTCCCGACTTTGACCCGGGCAAGGTCCAGTTGGGCCGCATCGAGGACTGAGTGCCGGGGCGAGGGAAGAAGGGAGACGGCAGTGAAGATCCGTCGCGCGGGCCCGTTTTGCGCAAGCGGGGCTCCTACTCTTCTTCCAAACCCGAGGTCAGGGGTTTCTGCGGGTCGATTTCGGTGTTTTGTCCATCGGCTCCGGTTACTTGAACGGTGGTTTTCCCGCCGGACGTCTGGAGCCTTAAGCCGTCGATCTGACCGGAGGCGACCGAGGCGGTGATCGTGCCGTCAGGGCCGAAGGTGCTGAGAGTTCCCCGGTCGCCGCGTCCGCTGGCGACGTAGATTTGCCCATCGTGTGAGACGATTCCGTTGACGTTTCTGACGTCGGAAGGCAGGAGGAAGGAAGAGGTTTCGCTTCCGCTGGCGTTCGACCGGACAACGGCCAGTCGAGCGGAGCCGGGCACGCGT
Organism: uncultured Verrucomicrobiales bacterium; assembly: GCA_964500945.1. GTDB lineage: Bacteria > Verrucomicrobiota > Verrucomicrobiia > Verrucomicrobiales > DEV007 > CAZCRA01. The sequence continues at coordinate 16,986 of CAZCRA010000061.1, forward strand.
CCGAGAAAGACGAGTTCGCCGGTGACGGGATCCGCCTGGACCGACTCGATGCTCGTCATGGAATTGCTGACGGCCGGATTGGGCTGCCACTGACCCTGGCGGAGGGCATGGACCTGAACGAGGCTGCCGCGCTTCGTCACCAGGTGAACGGTGCCGTCCCGGCCTTCCACCAGATCCACGACGGCACCCTTGGGCAGCGCCGGGATCGGTTTTCCTTCGGTAAGACGGCCACTACTGGCACCCACGCGAAGGACGCGTCCGCTCCGGGTGACGACGAGAAAGCTGTCGCCCGGGCCAGGTTTGATTTTTAGCGGGCGATCGTCGCCAAGGTCGAGGCTGCCGCGGGAGCGGCCTGAACGGTCGACGAGGTTCAAACCGTAGCCGTTCTGGGCTGATCCACGGAGTTGATACCGGCCGCTGAGGCTCGGCTCGCTCAAGGCTTCAGTCGCACGTTTGGCGAAGGCCAGGGGCGAAGGCGAGGAACCTGAGCGGGAGCTGCCAGGGGTCGAGGAGCTGCGGGACGGGATGCCGAGGGGACTTCGCGAGCGCCGGGTGGATTCGGAGGTGCGGGATGAACGGGGAATGGGGGCAGGCTGCGAACGGGGTCCGGCCGGGAAGAGTCGAGCGGTCAAGGTGCGAAGCGTGGTGGTGGATTCGGATGAACCGGCACCGTAAGGAGCTGGTTGAGCGCTGGAGCCGATGCTATGGGTTTGTTTGCATCCGGCGAGCCCCAAGATGAGCAATGCCAAGGGAATGAGACGCGGGAATTTCATGGTGGCGGAGAGGGAAGAAGGGTGATTCGGGACAAAGGAGCAATTACGGTTATTATATTCAAGTTTAAAAATAGCGATTCTGCGCGATTTTAAGCGAATTCCTGCAGGGCCGTGCTTTTGGGCGGTCGATTCAGGTAAGTGATGAGGATTCTGATTCCCATGTCGGCCGTGTGTCTGGTGCTCGTTCATGTTGGTGGGCGTCCCCGAAGTGGTGGAGACGTCCTGGAGAGCGTGGCCCCGAAGTTCGAGCCTCATCCGGTGGTGGCGGTTCAGGGGCGGACAGAACGCGAGGCGGTGGAAGCCGCGCTCGAGGCCGCTCGAGGCCGGGGAGCCTTCCTGGCTGCGGAGCGGGAGGAAGTCGTGGTGGCCCGGGCTCGCGAGTTGTTGGGGCCTGGGGCCGACGTCAGGGCTGAATCGTTGCGGAGAGTCTCAAACGGGCCGGAGGCGGTTTCCGTGGTTGGCCAACCGGGTGAACGCGAGACGGTTTCGGAACCGGTCAAGGCGGTCGAACCGGTCGCGCGACTGGAGCCGGGGTCGCTGGTGATTCAGCGCCGGGACGATTGGCTGAGCGTGACGGGGAGCGTGGCTTCGGAAGCCGAGCGGCGCGCCATCGAGGACGCCGTGGGGATGGCAGGTGGGGATTTGAACCTGGGCTTCGGTTTGGACTGGGACGAGGGGATTGAACCGGCGCCTTGGGCGGAGCACTTCGGGGCCTGGTGGGCCGAGGTGGACCGGCAAGTGATCCGGCCGGAACTGCGGGTGGAAGGGCGACGCATGCGCTTGAGCGGTGAAGCGCTTTCGGGGGCGTCACGCGAAGCGGTTCGTGCGGTGGTTCGCGATGCGTTCGGGGAAGGATGGACGTTGGATTTGGAGCCGCTCCAGGCGCGGGAGGGCGAACCGCCACGGCTGGTCGTGAAACGGGAAGGCCGATGGTTCGTGATCGAGGGAGAGGTGTCGGACTACGTGGAGCGAGCGCGGGTCGAGGCGACGGTGCGGACGCTGGCGCCCGACGTGGCCATCCGAAACCGGTTGTCGGTCGATGAGAACGTCCTCAGTCCGGAATGGCTCATGGGGTTCGCGGATTGGTATCCGGCGATTGCGCGGCACTTGGAAGCGCCCGCTTTGGAAGTTTCGGGGGCGGGTGTTCGAATCGCCGGGCGGGAGCGGATGCCTGGGGGACGCATGGCGGTCGACGGGATGCTGCGAGCGGTTTTCGAGCACGGCTGTGATCTCTCGGGGATCGAGCCGTGCGCCACCGGCGATCAAACAAGAAACCAGGAGTCACCCTGATGCTCTTCCGCGATATCTTTCACGAACTCACGCATTGCCCCTCCGCGGCCTGTTTCGTCTGGGATTTGTGCTTCGCGTTGGCCCTCACGGCGCTGGGGCTGTGGTTGGCCTACGAAATCTGGAGGCGCCCGTTTCGCCGGGATCCTTGGGAGCCGGAAAGGACCGGGCATGGCGAAGCGGCGCTAGCCATGGCAGCGGTGGCGGGTCCGGCCATGCTGAATGCCGGGGCCGGGATGGAACCTAGGCCGCCGGAAGTGCTCAATCGGGATGCTGATTCTGGCAACGGACGCCGGGTGAAGGTCAAGCTGACCTCGACGAAGAAGACCGCGGGACCCAAGCGCGCGGAGGCTGCAGCGGTTCCTCCAGCAGGGCCCGAGGACGGGCCGGAAGAACCCAAATCCGCAATCGCCGCGCCAACTTTGGCGGAGACTCAGGATGCGGACGGGGAAGCCGAAAAGGACGCCAAAGCCGAGCCGGGTCCCGAGGAGTCGTCTTCAGAGCCGGCGGTGGTGCCGGGCAGCCGGAAGCGAGGCGATGACCTGGACGAGGAGACGAAAGACGCCGCGACGAGAGCCGCCGAGATGCTGATGCACTGGCGGGAATAGCGGCTGGCCTGGAGGTTCCCGATTCAGGGGTGGTGGCGGAGGATTCAGCTGGACTCCCGGAGACGAGGCGGCATGATGCCCTGCAATGAAGGCGATATTGACGGGGGTCCTCGCGTTGAGCTTTTCCGGGCTTGGCATGGTTTTGGGGCAGCACGATCACCATCGAAACGCCATGCGCGAGATCGCGGCTGGCGACTTCGAAAAGGCGGCTTCGATTCTGGGCCGGGCCGATGCGCAAGATCCGGAGACGGCCTTTGTGAGGAGCGTTCTGTCGGCGGCCAGCGGTAACGATGACCGCGCCGTGGCGGAAGCCAGGAGGGCCGTGACTTTGGGACTGCCGGTGTCGCGGTTGCAGGCGGGGCCCCGGAACTGGATGGCGCCGGTG
>CAZCRA010000062.1:0-19893 GCA_964500945.1 uncultured Verrucomicrobiales bacterium
CTCCCGTCACATCAAGCGCTCTCCAGCCCACGCAACCCCGGTTTTGTGCTGCTCCCGAACTCGTCGATCTCCAGCCCCATGCGCTGAGCCAGCGGCACGAAGAGGTTGCACAACGGCGTGTTGTCCTTCGCGTTGTGAGCCACATACTGACCGTGACGGAATCCACCGCCCGCCAGCAGAATCGGCAGGTTGCGCCAGTCGTGACTGCTCGCGTTCCCAAGGTTCGAACCAAACAGCACAGCCGTCGCGTCAAGCAACCGCCGGCCGTTTTCTTCGATCCCCTTCAGCCGCGCCAAGAACTCGTTGAAGGCCTCCAACTCAGCTTCCTCGATCAAGCGCAGCTCCTCGATCTTCTCCTCGTCCTTCCCATGGTGCGAGAGCTGGTGCCAGTCGCTGTTGACCCCTTCGATGTTGCTCGGAACGGCGTTTGCGCCGCCTAGGTTGAAGGTGATCGTCCGTGTCGAATCCGACTGGAACGCCAAAACGATCATGTCATACATAAGCCGCTGCTTGGCGATGAAATCGTTTTTGTCCTGCACGTCTCGCGGCGGCTCGCGATCGATCTTCGGCTTCGGCTTCGTCGCCCACCCCTCTGACTGCTGAAGCCGTAGCTCCAGGTCCCGCACCGACGTGATGTATTCGTCCAACTTCTCCCGGTCGCGCCGGCCCAGGTCGCGCTCGAGTTTCTTCGCCTCGCCCATCACCGTGTCGAGAATGCTGCGTCCCCGGCGCAGCTGACGCAGCTCGGCTTCGACCTCTTTCTCGGACCCGTCGATGAACATCGCCTTGAAAATCTGGGACGAACGCGATTCAGCCGGGATCTCCACGCCGTTCGAGGTCCACGACAACGATCCGTGCCCGCTCGACAGCGTCAGGTAGGGGAAACGCGTCTCGATACCGATCCGGCTCGCGATGAGTTGATCCAGCGAAATCGTGTTCTTGAAACCCGCCAGTCCCGGCCGCTTCGCCGCCGTCAGCCAGGTCAACGATGAGGCGTGCCCATTGTTCCCCTGCTGCTCCGGGTGGGAGAGCCCCGAGAACAGGGTAAAATCATCCCGGTGGGCTTTGAGCTTCTCCAAATACGGCGTCAGCGAGTACTGCTGCCCTTCCGCTTCGGGAAACAGGAATGGACCATGGAAACCCAGGCCTGCACACATCGCCACGAAGCGGTTCGGCGTCTGCCCACCGCCGGAAGCAGCCCGGCCAAAAGACGGAATCATGGCTTCCAGAAACGGAAGTGACAAAGCCGTTCCGGTCCCCTTCAAAAAATGGCGCCGGTCCAACGCCGGCCTGCTGATGTAAGGTCCTTTCATCGTTTGCTCCTGCCTTATTCGCGTTCGTCGCGCTTCACTTCTGTCGAAAAACGTCGCTCGCCACGACCAAATGCATCATATCACGAACGCCGTGACCTTGTTTCCCGGACGCTTTCACCAGATCTTTGATCTCCGGCCGGTCCGAAAAGCCCATCTCCCGTCCCGTGCTAAACACCAGGAGCTTTTTCGCCAGCGTTTTGGCCAGCGCGTCTTCGTCTTCCCCGATCAGCTCCCGGAACTCCCGAAAGCCCGAAAACTCCCGTCCATCAGGCAAGTATCCCGAGGCGTCGACCGGTAGGCCAAGCTTGTAACTAACCTTTCGCCCCCGCGTGATCTTCGTGATCCGCTCCCCTTCTCCCAGGCTGCGATACTGCTCCCTCCAGCCACCGATGGGGTTGAAGCTCTCCAATGCAAACCCAGGCGGATCGATCGCTTGGTGACACGCCCGGCAGCTCACCATGTCCCGATGTTTATCGAGGAGCTGCCGCAGTGTCTCGGCCCCACGAATGTCGGGCTCCACACCGGGTATCCCGGGCGGCGGCGGCGGCGGAATCTCACCAAAAATCCGCTCCATCACCCAAACCCCCCGCAAGATCGGGGAGGTGTTCGTGCCGTTGGCAGAGACTTTCAAGATACTGCCCTGCGTCATCAAACCGCCCCGGACACTGTCTGCCGGCAGCGACACCGGACGCACGTCCACGTGATCAACTCCCGGGATCCCGTAAAATTGCGCCAACCGAACATTCAGCATCGCGAAATCCGAATCCGCCAGGTTCCGGGCCCGGTGATTTGAAACCACCAGCTCCTTCACGAAGGCCCGGGTCTCCTCCAGCAATGAATTTCTGAGAAACAGATCATACTCTGGGAACAAGCGGCCGTCTGGCATCGTGAAATCGATGTCGCGAAGGTTCAGCCAGCCGTCCGTGAAATCTTCGACGAACCGGTCGAACCGCGGATCCTCGATCAAGCGCTCGGTCTGGCGCCGCAACTCCTTCGGGTCACCGCTCAGCTTTCCGGCCGCCGCCGCCTTCATGAGTTCCGCATCCGGCGCCGTCCTCGTCAGAAAATACGACAGCCGCGAGGCCAGCTCGAAATCGTCCAGCTCACCCGGTTTCTCGCGGAGAAACAAAAAGTCCGGCGCGCAGAAGATCGCCTTCACCGCCGTCAGGTAGGCTCCCTCCACCGTCTCGCCTTGCTCCAGCTCGGATTCCATCAATGCCAGGTAGGGCTCGATTTTCTCCACCGTCACGGGCCGCCGGAACGCCGCGGATGCCACCCGCTGCAAGGCCGGCGTCAGGTGCGCCCGGGGATCATCCGTCTCGATCGTGAATTGGGGCACATACCTCGGGTGGTTTTTGTCGCGCGGGTTGTCCGGCTCGATCTCCACCCAGTTCACGCCCTCGAACAGTAGCTGGTGTCCCCGGCTCGGGAATTCCTCCACGATCGGCCCCTCCAACGCCACTTCCTGGATGGCCAAACCCGGCCCGGGGTACTTGGCAATGCCGTTCTTTTTGATCAGATTCTCGGTGTCGAAGAGGCCCCATGGCTCGATGGCCACCATGTAGCGGTCCTCAATCCACGCCTCCAGCTCCACCGTCGTGGGTTTGCCCGGTGGCATGCTGAAATACCCGTAAACCGGTTTCTCCGATCCCCGTTGGAACGAGGTGCCTTCCACCGAGAAATACACCGGCTTTTCGGACTGGTGCGCGTAACCCGTGACCCGGATCTTGTAGAGCCCCCTCTGGGACACGCTCGTCCCGCGAAGCATGCCACTCGGGTAGCCACTCTCCCGGTAAAAGACCACCGCGCCGTCATCGAGCTGATGCCATGCTTTCCCGATGAATTGCTTCCCCTCCCGGCTGTCGGCGTAGTTCGCTCGGATGACTTTCGGCTCCGGTGGCGCATCCCGCTTGGCGATCGCCTCGTCCAAAACCACCTGGATCGCGTCCAGGTAGCGCTCCATCTGGATCATCGAAATCCCCAGCGCCTCCCCCACGTTATCGAAAACGTGTCCACGCCCATCTTCTGGCAGTAACTCGGCCAGTTTGGCGTGCGTCCCGAAAAGGTCGTTCAGCGTGTATTCATACTCTCGGCGATTCAGCCGGCGAAGGACCGTCCCCCGTTCCGCCGCATCCGCCACTTCGATTGGCTGGCGCAACACCGTTTCAAACCGGGCCAGTTCCGCCACGGCCGGCCGGGGCTGCTCCTCGGGAGGCATCTCCCCTTTCATCACCCGGTCGAAAATCCTAATCCACTTCTGGCGCACGCCGGGATCTTCGAGGTCGAGCGAAATCGACATCAGATCCAGGTCAGCTTCAGCCGTGAGATCATCGTGACACTCGTAGCAGTGCTTCGCGAAAAACGGGTCCAGCTTCTCGTAAAACGCATCCGTTTCACCGGCAGCGCTCGAGAAGCTCACCACAACGGCAGCCAACCCGGCACTGAGCAGTTGGAAGCGCCCCCGAAGCCGCGGCGAATGGAAGTTTTGGGCTGCAAAAACCATCATTCCTCTTTACGCATACCACGGTTGGGTGAGCGTTTCCTTTTCATATCGCCCACTGCCCCCTCGTCGCAAGGCGCTGAACGGCACTCGAAAACGCAGCTCCGCGCGGCAGAATTTGTCTTGACCTTTTTCCATCCCCTTCGCTACACCTGACGCTGAAACATGAACACGCACTTCTCAAACCCCACCGCTCGCCTCGCGACGCTCCTCCTCTTCACCCTGGGCTTCGCCCCGATCAATGCCGCCACCCTCTACTACGGCGGAGGCACGGCCGACATCACCGATGGAACGTCCCTCCCCACCGACCGCGCCAACCTCACGGGCGATTGGGACACCACCACCCAAAACTGGGCCACCGACACGGCCGGCACGACCTACACGAATTGGGATAACTCGGACACCACCGCCGAAGCGTTTTTTGGATCCGGAGTCACGGCTTCGAACGGAACGCCGACCGTCACGCTGCAGGAAGCCATCTCCGTCAACCGCATCACGCTGGATTTGTCCGGCCTAGGCGGCTTCAACCAAGCCGTCGTCCTGGATGGCTCACAAACCATCACCTTCGTCGGCACCGACCCCACCCTGTCGGCGGTGGCCGCCAATTTCAGACGCATCATCTTCGAATCAGGCGTTTCGCTGGTCAGCGCCAATGGCATGACACGAACGGGCAATAACGGCGGACAATTCTACATCCGGGGTGACGCGGATGGCATTCTGGGAACCTGGACGAATGAAGGCGGCTACACGCGGCTTCAAAACAGTGGCTCCTTGGCCGGCGTGACCCAGTTCGATCTCAAGAGTGGAGAGTTCGAGGTCTCCAATTCCACCGGTGCCAATGACCGTCTCAACGACAACTTGAACGTGGAGCTAAAAGGCGCTCAGTCCACCTTCGATTACCAGGGCGTCCGAAACAACAGCAACCCCTCCACCGAGACGATGGGAAAGATCACGCTGGAGTCCCACGGTCGCCTGAACTTGAACTCGTCCTCCGGCAGCGGAAACAACGGAACGCTCATCCTCTCCGATGCCACCTCAGGCATCGACCGTGGGATGGACGGCAAAGGCACGCTCATCGTCGGCATCGACGAAGGCGCCACGGAATTGCGAACCGACGTCGAAGTCCAAAATGGAGTCGCCACGGGTCAAATCCTCCCCTGGATGGTCACATCGGATTCCCGGGCGCTTCAGTTGAATGGCGCGACGAATAAACTGGAAATCGTCGCCATGGACAGCGCCCCCACCGACCTCTCCACTTGGGTCGCAGGATCGAACTACCTCTACGACGCCGACGTCAATCCGACCAATCAGATCGGCACCATCGCAATCAACACCCTCGGAATCCATGACAGCGTTGGAACTGGAAACAACTCCACCACGTTCAACATCGGGGCCTCCGATACGCTCACCCTGACCCAGGGGCTCCTCGCCCTCAGCCGGGGCGATTCCTTCGGCGCGACGAACATCGACGGAGGGAAGATCACGTCGGGCAATGGCGAACTCTACATCCACTCGACCGATGATGGGAACGCCGCACTCGACATCTCATCGGAGCTGACCGGAAGCATGGACGTGATCGTCGCCTCGGCCGGAACGGTCGATTTCGACGGCTCCGTCGCCAACACCTACGTCGGGACGACTTACGTCACCGCAGGCACGTTGAACCTGAACAAGGCCGACAACGTCACCTCCGTGACCGGCGACGTCTTCATCGGTCATAACGCCACCCTCGCCGTCAACAACGACGAACAAATCGCCTCCGGCGCCACGGTCACCATCCGCGACGGCGGCACTCTCAACCATGGCGATTTTGACAATCAAACCTACGACGGCCAGCTCATCATCGACGGTGGCCGCTGGAATCTCGGCGCCGTCAGTTTCTCGGACGTGACCGGCGCCGGCACGGGTCTCGTCTTCAACGGCGGTGAAGTCACGGCTTCGAACACCAATTTCAATAATCCAGTCTACCTCCTGACCGATGTCAGCTACGCGTCCTCCTCCGAGGAACAGGCGATCTGGCGGCGCCCGGACAACCTCGCTGACAACACCCGCTCCCTCTTCCTCACCAAGAATGCAGGCGACGCCACCCGCACCTTCAACGTGGCCGACTCAAGCACGCTCGACGCGGACACGCCCGAGATGGTCATCGAACACGCCATCCGTGAGCTGGGCGGCATTGGCAGCCTGACCAAAACCGGCGACGGCACCCTGGTCTTGGCCGCCGATACGGGTCACGGCGGCAACGGAAACCTCTACACCGGCACGACAACCGTCGCCGCAGGCACACTCCTGGTGAACAATCCCGTGGGCTCCGGCACCGGCACCGGTTCGGTCGTCGTCCAAAGCGGAGCCACCCTCGGCGGCACCGGCACCATTGCCCCGGACGGCGCGGATGGACTCACCGCACAGTCCGGTTCCACCGTGGCTCCAGGAGCCAGCATCGGCACCCTCTCCTTCGACCTCTCGAACACCACCGGTGGCCTGGTCTTCGACGCCGGCGCGGGCTTCCTCTTCGAACTCGACGCCCCAGGCACCAGCGACGTCCTGTCCATCCTCGGCTACAATCCCGGCGACGTCACTTTCAACAACAACATCATCGATTTCATCAACCTCGGTGGTTTGGCCGCGGGCACCTACACCCTCTTCAGCTTCGACGCCGCCCACGGTCTTTCCAGCGGACTCGTCATCGGCAGCGGTCTCACCGGGGCCACCGCCAACCTCGACTTCGCCTCCGATCCGAATCTCATCCAGCTCAACGTCACCAGCGTCATTCCCGAACCGAACGCCATCATCATGCTCGGCCTCGGCTTGGCCGCGGCCCTGGGTCTCCGCCGGCGGCGTAGTCTCATCACCGGGTAAAGGCGGCAAAGACAGCTTTGCCGATTTAGGCCCGCTCTCGCGTTCGGTAACCCGAGGGCGGCGCCCCACAGCCCGGCCTCGATTGGACCGGGTCGCAGAAAAAATATCCTGCTAACTTTCCCAAGCCGGGAAAGTGTATGCTGTTGGGATCTTTCCAGCGACCAGCCGGTCTTCGCGATGTCAAAACCTCTTCTCTCCCTTCTTTTTCTCGTCTTTCCCGTAACCATCCTGCCGGCCTCGATGCCGCCGGAGCTCGACTCGTTTTTCGACCGGTACTGTTACGAGTGCCACGATCCGGATACGGAAGAGGGCGGCCTGGACCTGTTCAGCCTCAGCACCGAACTCGAGCGGCCCGAGGTCATGCGCGTCTGGGTGCGCATCCACGACCGCGTTCGCGACGGGGAAATGCCGCCGCCAAAGAAGCCACGGCCAGCCCCTGGCCAGCAAAAAGCCTTCCTGACTTCCCTCGCCACCGGATTGACGCGAGCCGATGAAGCCATCAAAGGCACCGTCCTCCGCCGGCTCAACCGTCACGAGTTCGAGAACACCCTGAACGACATGCTCGGCACCCGAGAGCGCCTCGCCGGGCTTCTACCTGAGGATGGGCAGGCGCACGGCTTCGATAACGTCGGCGAAGCGCTCGACCTCTCATCCGTCCATCTCGAGCGCTACATGACCGCCGCCACCAAGGCCATCGACGCCGCGATTCGAACCACGCCAAAACCCGAACGCCAAACTTCTCAACACAGCCTGGCCGACGGAAAAAACGAGAACTATCTCGGCAAGCATTGGCACCGCGCAAAGGACGGCTCGACCGTCGTTTTCAACAACGGCCGTTTCCCACGCCCGGCATTTCAGAGCTTTCGCGCCCCGGCCGAAGGCAAATACAGCGTGAAAATCTCCGGCTACGCCTACCAATCCACCGATCCGGTGTCGTTCGAGCTTTGGGCCGGCAACTATGGACTCGGCGGAGTCGCCGAAGTCGCTGCCACCCCGGTTTTCGAACCCGGCGCACCGCACACTTACGAACTGGAGCTATGGCTGAAGCCACGCGCCAGCTTCGTCGTGCTCCCAAACATTCGAGGGGGCAGTACTCGCGACCTCCGAAAGGCCGGTCCCGCCGCATACGAAGGGCCCGGGCTCGCGTTCTCCGGGCTGGAGGTCGAGGGGCCGATTTACGATGAATGGCCCGGTCGCGGGCATGAACTCCTCTTCGGCGGTATCGAAATGCGCGAGGTCGAACCGGACAACCCACGCCGGAAGAACCGTCCCGGCTACGTCCCTGTCCTGGAACCTTTTTCCCCAAGCCCGGCCACCGACGCCGAACGGCTGCTGCGCCGCTTCCTTCCCGTCGCTTTCCGGCGGCCCATCAGCGATGCCGATGTCGCCCCTCTTCTCGCCTTGGCCAAATCCGAACTCGCGGGTGGCGCCCCCTTTGCCCAAGCCATGCGCACCACCTACCTGGCGGCCATTTGCACCCCCGATTTTCTCTACCTTCGGGAGCCGGAGGGCCGGCTCGACGGTTTCGCCCTGGCTTCGCGCCTCTCTTACGCCCTGTGGAATACCCTCCCCGACGAACGTCTCGTCAAGCTGGCCGCATCCGGTCGCCTCTCGGCCCCCGAGGTGCTCCGTGCGGAAACCGAACGCCTGCTCTCCGATCCTCGCGCCAGCCGCTTCGCCACCAATTTCATCGGTCAGTGGCTGAACCTGCGCGACATCGATTTCACTACACCCGACGGAACGCTTTACCCGGAGTATGATGATCAGCTTCGCGACGCCATGGTGGCGGAAACGGAGTCATTCTTCGCGAAGGTCCTCGAGGAAAACCTGAGCGCGCTGAATTTCATCGATTCCGACTGGACGATGGTCAACGAACGGCTGGCTCGCCACTACGGTATCGAAGGTGTCGAGGGTCAGGAAATGCGTCCGGTCAGCCTCCGGCCCGAGCACCGGCGGGGCGGTGTGATGACCCACGCAAGCGTCCTGAAGGTCTCCGCCAACGGCACCACCACGTCGCCCGTCCTGCGCGGTGTCTACGTCCTCGAACGCATTCTCGGCGTTGACCCGCCTCCGCCCCCGCCGAACGTGCCGGGGGTCGAACCCGACATCCGTGGCACGTCGACCCTCCGTGAACAGCTCGAAAAGCACCGGGAAGTCGAGAGCTGTAACAACTGCCACCGCATCATCGATCCCCCCGGTTTCGCCCTCGAAAATTACGACGTCATGGGCGGCTGGCGCGAAAACTACCGCTCGCTGAACAAGGACTTCCCGGCCCCGTCACCCAAACTCCGGGCCGGCGTGAGAAACGCGAAGTGGCGAGTCGGGCCCGAAGTCGATGCCTCCAGCGAAACCTTCGACGGCCAACCCTTCACCGATTTGGATGAATACAAAAGGATCCTCTTGAAGGATCCCGAACGACTCGTCCACGCCATGGCGGAAAAACTCGCCGTTTACTTCACCGGACGCGCCATGGGCTTCTCCGACCGTGCCGTGCTCGACGACATCAGCCACGGCGTCGCGGACTCGAACTACGGTTTCCGCGACCTCATCCACGCCACCATCCAAAGCCCCATCTTCCAGGAGAAATAGTCCGCGCCGCCCCTTTCCTTTGTCATTCCAGTCCATTCGAGCTCTCAAAATGAACATCTCCACCAAATCGCATCTCCCCCGCCGAATTTTCCTCAAAGGCACCGGTGCTGTCGTCGCGTTGCCCTGGCTCGATGCCATGCTGTCGGCTCACGCCACCGCTTCCCAAGCGGCGGCTGCCACCACCGCGCCACAGCGTTTCCTTGCCGTGAACTACGGCCTCGGCTTCTACGCCCCGCATTTCTTCCCGGAACAAGCAGGCGAAAACTACGTTCCATCGCCGTACCTCAAACGGCTCGAAGCTCACCGGAAAGACTTCACGGTCATCTCCGGCCTGGGTCACGTGGAGCAAAACGGTCAAAACGGTCACTCGTCTGGCATGACCTGGCTGACCGCCGCCAAACACCCCGGCCTGCCCGGTTTCCGGAACAGCATTTCCATCGACCAGCTCCTCGTGCAGAAGCTGCGTCCCGACACCCGCTTCCCCTATCTCGCGGTCGGGGGCGGCCAAACGTCCCTCTCCTGGACCGCGAACGGCGTTCAAATCCCAGGCGATGGCGCCCCTGCGGAATTGTTCGAGAAGCTCTTCCTCGCAGGCTCCCCGGCCGAGGTCGAACGCCAGGTCGAGGAACTCCGGCGCGGCCGCAGCGTCCTCGATACCGTCAACACCTACGCCAAGCGCTTCGAGAAATCACTCGGCACCCGTGATCGCGAGAAGATGGACCAATATTTCACTGCGGTTCGCGACCTCGAATCCAGGATCCAGCAGTCCGAAGGCTGGGTCCAGCGCCCCAAACCGAAAGTCGACGCCGCACCGCCTCGTCCCGTCGAAGACCCGAATGACATCGTCGCCAAACACCGCCAAATCTTTGAACTGATCACACTGGCGTTCCAGACCGATTCCACCCGCATCATCACCTGCGGCGGCATGGGGAATGGCGGGAGGGTCCCCAGCATTGAAGGCGTCTCGGAGGGGCACCACCCGCTCTCCCACCACGGGCTCGATCCCGATAAGATCGAGGAACTGACGCTCATCGAAAGAGCGGAGATTGGCGAGATCAATCGTTTCCTGAACGGACTAAAGGAGGCCAAGGACGCCCACGGCGCCGTCTTGGACAACGCCACGGTGATGATCGGCAGTAACCTCGGGAATGCCAGCAGTCACAGCTGGCGCGATATTCCCATCCTGCTGGCCGGAGGCCGATTCAAACACGGCCGCCACGTCGTCGCCGGAGGCAAGGGATTCGACAACGCCCGCTTCTCGAATCTCTTCGTTCAGATCGCCCAAAACATGGGCGCTGAGATCGAATCCTTCGGCACCAGCGACGGCACCTCCGTCAAAGGCCTCGAAACGGCCTGAACTTCCCCTAGCCAGAAGGGCACTTGCTTCAGCAGCTCGCGCTCCACAAACTTCAAAAATCAAAATTCACCAGTCGTCAGTCGTCCATCGCCCATCGTCCCCGCCGCCCTTCCCACTATTCCGTCTCCGTCTCCGACTCCTCTAACTCCACCACCGGCTCTTCCAAAAGAGCCTGGAGCGCCGCGCCTGCGCCCTCCCACAGTTCGCCGCCGCCAAACGAAGCGGCGTAAAGGTGCACCAGGCCTTTCAACTCCTGCTCCCGGGCCGGCCGGTCGCGCAGGATCTCCGCCGCGTGCTTGATGGCCTCCGCAGCGATCTCGCGGTTGGAGGCGGGATAAATCGCACTGGCCTCTCCAAACGCCACCAGCGCCTGCCCGGCTTCGCCCTTCGCCTCCAGCGCCAGTCCTCGCAACAAGGACGCCTCAGCCAGTCCCCCATCCCTCAGTGGATCCCCTTCACTCCGCAGCCGCCCGGCCTCTTCCAAAACCGCATCCCAACGCTGCTGACCAGCCAGCGACCAAAGACGCGCCTTCGCCTCGCCCTCTCGCTCGTTTGCCGGCAGCTTGCCCCACTCGAGCCGCTCCACCACCCCCGTGACCGCCCCCAGGTCCAGCATCCGCCGGTAGCAATCAAACAGCCTCAGGTCCCCCAGCGTCGCGAAATTCCCCGGCGCCGGGTAGTAGTTCCGCTTCGTCCGCTGACGCCGGATCCGTTCGAACTGACGCGCCGCCTCCGCGTAGTCCTCCTCCTCGAATCGCTCCATGGCCTCCCGCCATTCGGGCGTGGGCGGAAATTGAATGCCGGCCAGGCGTTCGTAGGGAAATCCGGCGCTCCCCTGACTGAATCCACTCAGGCGAATCTCGATCCCTTCCTCGTCGAAACTCACCACCTCGCCCTGACGCGTCGATCCGTCCGGAAAGAAGAGCACCGCCTCCCGCGCCCCTTCCTGGCCCAGGCTCAAACCCGTCGCGATCGTGAACCAAATCAATAGAACCCTCATGGCCGCTTCAAAGACGCCGCGTATTCGTCGCGCCAGGTGAAAAACACCTCCTTCGCCCTTTCGATATTGGGATGCTCGCGCCCCTTCATGAGGCGTAGCATTTCTTGGAGAACGACGAGCGCATTCCGTCTCCGGTCCGTCCGCCAAAGGATCGAAGACGCGCGAAGATACGCCTCCGTCGACCAATCCAACTGCCCCGGATAATTCGTATAGACCGCCACATAGCCTTTGACCGCTTCGTCCAGCCTTCCACCAGCTTCCAGGCTCTGGGCGTAAAGATATCCAGCCTCGGGTCGCGCCTCCGTCCACTCCCGCATGTCGAGGTATTCGCCCCAAAGCTCCTCCGCCATCGCCCATTTGCCTCGCTCCGAGGCAAATCGCCCTAGACCAAGCACGGCCGCCTCCTGCAGCGCGATGTCGTCGAACCCTCCCCGCACCTGGAGAAAGACGCCTGTGGCTTGCTCCATCACACCCGGATCATCCGATCGCGCCATCCGCTTCGCCCGCTCCAAAAGCGCCCACCCAAGCGCCGGCCCAGGTTCCGCCACCTCGATGATCGCATCGTAGATCTTCGCGGCCCCCGCTTCCTCATGACGTTCCTCGGCCAGCCAACGCGCCAGCCGAACCCGGGGATAGGCGCCCAGCAGCGTCCCGTGACGCTCAAACGCCTCCTCTAGCGCCACATATTGGTCTTCAAACTCACCTTCCGGCACGGGTGCTTCGGAGGATTCCAATATTTCGAGCTTACCGGTCACCAACCAACTATCCAGAAACGGGTCCGATCCCGCCCCGGGGAACGCCTCCAGCGCCGCCATCGCTTCGCCCGCCCCGAAATGCTCCTCCAGAAACGCCCGGTAAGCCTGAAACGCTTCGCCAAATCCGTCGCGCCCCTGCGAGAAGGCGTTTTGACTGACGTCCTCCAGGACGAAGCGTCCCGCCTCCAAATCCCCCGCCAGGCGATGCGATTCCGCCACCGCCCGCGCCGCATCCACCATCCAGCGACTCTCCGGATAGCGTTCCCGGAGCGTTTCATAATGCTTCATCGTTTCCTCGTGACGGCCAAAGGACGCGGCTGTCGTCACCATCTGCTTGAGTGCATACGCCTCGGCAGCCTGCCCTTCCTCGGTGCGCTCGTCACTGCGCAGTCGCGCCTGTTGATACGATGCCATCACATCGTCGTAGGACGCGCCGGTCATCCCCTGGACATCGCCCCGCACGTTGAACGCTTCCGCCACCCGCTCGGACTCCGGATAGCGCGTGATGATTTGATTCGCCCGGATCAACGCTTCGTAGGGTTTCTCCACCGCCAGATGCGCCAGGCTCGAAAAATACAGAATCACCGGAGTGTAAGGCGAATCGGGCCGGCCCTCGGCAAAACCTTCCAGGAGAGGAATCGCTTCTTCCCAAAGCGCCAGCTTCACCTTCGTGATGGCCTGGTAAAACTCCGCCGGCTCCCGGCTCGCGCCCGCCGGATGATTCAAGAGATAGTCCGTCAGTTCGGCATCCGCCTGTTCGAAACGTTCCAGGTGATGAAGCGAGGCCGCCACGATGAAATCAAAGGGTTCCCGCGAACGACTTCCCATGTCCAAGCCCGTGCGCGCCCCTTGCCCCATCGCCAGCGCCGATTCGAAATCCTTCCGTCGAAAGCTGACCTCAGCAAGTAGCCGCGAGATTTCGATCCCCATCTCGTGATCGGGAAACTCCCGGAAAAACCGTTCGGCGTGCGCCGCCGCCGTATCCCAAAGCTCGAGCCGCGTGGCGCACACCGCGAGGTTATGCAACAAGCCCGCCCGGCTCTCGGCATTCGGGAAGCGCTTCTCCAGCAGTTCGTAAATCGAATAGGCCGCAGCGAAACCCCCGATCTGGAAATGGGCGGAGGCCATGCCCACCAAACTGTTTTGATACAACGCCATCAGCTCCCGCTCATCCTCATCCAATTGCGCCAAGACCTCGTCGATCCGCTCGGTGAGCTCGGTCTGCTCGCGCTCGACGCTGACCTTGCGCCGGGCCTGAAGATACTGACGCCGCCGCTCCAACCGGGAGAGTTCCCAATCCGGCAAGGTCATGAGATTATACCAAACCAAGGCGCGCAAAGGTTCACCCGCCTGCAGCGCCCGAGCCCCCAATCCGGCAAATCGCGGATTCATCACCGCCTGATCCTCTTCCGAACCCAATAGCGCGCTTCCATGCTGCCGAACGGTCCCCTGGATATCCAACGCCTCTTCCCCATCGATGGCAAACACCGTGAACGCATCCTGAATGGTCTCGGCATCCAACTCCTCCCCGCCCAGTAGCTCCTCGAGAATCGCTTGGCCTTCCGTTTCCCGCCCCGTCCGGATATAACAACGAGCCAAGTTGATCCGCACGGCGGTTTGGTTGACCGGAGGCCCCACCTCCTGCGGCTCCGCCAACGTCTTTTCGAAAAGCGTCGCCGCTTCTTCATATCGCTTCAGCGCCTGCAGGCACAGGCCCCATTGCATCAAGGCATGGGCGCGAAAAACGTTGGGCGCCTGCCCTCGCGCCACCTGCTCGTTCGTGTAGCGTTCGAAGCTGATTTGCAGCGGAGCGATGGCCGCCTCGTACTGCTCCTGCCGAATCAGAAGCATGCCCTTCAAATAGTAGAAATGACCAAAAGCCGGCCCGTAAGCCGCCAGCCCAGAGCGCTCGTGACGCGCCAGCACCGCATTCACGATCGCCAAACCCGCCTCTTCGTCCCCACGCTCCAGCGCCGCCACCGCTTGATCGTAGGTCTTCGCCAGGTCCGGTCCTTGCGCCCGCGCCGGACCGGCCATGAGCAGACCCGCCACCGCGACCATCCCGATTTGTATCGAAGCCCTCATTCTCGTGCCTTCGCCCGCTCCACCAAATCCCCCGCCGCAAACCGGCCACCGGTCTCCTCAGCCAGCGCTTTGAGAGATTCCTCGCGTGCTCCCCAGAAGAAACTGAAAGGTTCCAGCGCGTGAAGATGCAGCTGAACTCGTGAGGTGGACGCCAGCGCGCCCAGGCTCGTGGCGTAGTTCGCATCAAAGCTGTCGTTGAAATCGGTGAACACAAAAATCGCCGTCGCGCGGTTATCGATCAAATGTTCGATGGCGTGGCCTAACGTGTTGTATTCCCGCTCCATATACCAACAATTCGGCAGATCCTCCAAATCCGCTTTCATTTGCCTTCCCGCCTCGGAGGTCGTGCTGAAAATACTCACCTTCGAATGATCGATTTCCCGGAATCGTATGGCCGATTGCTCGCCCTCGGTCTGCCGGAAGATCGAGCTGTTGACACAAACCACCATAGCCGTTCGGAAGTTCCGCTGTATCTCGTCGACCACGATGGGCACGTAGGGATGCATCGATCCCGATACGTCGAAGACCACCCCCAGCCGGCCCGTCACCCGCTGACCAAAGAACATCGCTCCCCGTCCCAGGTTCTGCGGCCCCTGACCCAGTCCAGCACCCAAATCACCTTCCCCCAGGCCGATCGGAGAATCGTCCAGCGTCTTCATCTTCGGCACCGCCAGAGACGCCAGCGCATCGCTCCGGATCACCCGCGACATCGCCGGCGCCGAAAGCCGCGTCTGCGTCACCCGCTTCTTGATCGATTCCTTCAGGATCTTCTTCCGCGCCTCTTCATCCAACGGCGCCAGTTCCGCCGAAAGCTCCGGTTTGATCTCAACGAACGGCGGCACCTGCCGCAACGCCAGAATGCCGGCGAAAATCAGGTGCAATCCCGCCGTGACCGCCAGCGCCCACATCCAGGGACGAAAGCCCTTCGCGGGCAGCTCGGATTCTTTAGTAACCAGCATGGACGTCGTTTACGGAACCAGGGTGATGTTCTTGATACCGGCTTTCGCGCACGCGTTCAAGACATCCACGAATCGCTTCTCCTTCGCTTCGTCCGCGGACGACAACAAAACCACCGGTTTCGCCTCGGCCAACTGCGCACTGGCAGCATAGCGCCTCAGCCGTTCGGTCAGCTCGAGCAGTTCCCGGTCGTCCAAATCCGACGCTACCGGCTCGTCGTTCACGTAAACCCGCGACTCCCCGCTGATCTGGATGCGCAGCTGATCGAGCTTCACCGGCTCCCCTTCCACCGCGTCCATCCCGGGCAACGCCATCCCCAGGTCCGCCTCTTCCTTCAACAGCGTCGTCGCCACCAAAAAGTAAATGAGCAGCAGGAACGCCACGTCGATCAGCGGCGACATGTCCAACTCCGGCGACGGCCGGTCGTCAAAAGGGTTGCTGGATTTCCGTCGCATTCAGTCGGTTTGGTAAGTCGAAAAAACCACGTCCGTCACGCCCGCCTTGGCCGACGCCTGAATCACCTGTTTGACCACGCCGTGCTCCACCTCCTGATCGCTCCGCAGCAGCAGACGCGTCCGCGGGTTCAACGCCTTCGCCTCCCGCAGTAGCGATTCCACCTCGGCTACCGTCAACTCCACGGTTCCCTCCGGATTCAGAATCCGTGCGTCCCGCGTCACGTGGATCACGACGCGCCCCTTGGCGTCCTTCGGCACGGTCGCCGCGCTGGCCACGGGGATCTCGAGACCTTCGATGGGCGGGACGGTGATCATCTTCGACGCCACCATGAAGAAGATCAGCAGCAAAAACACCAGGTCGATCATCGCCGACATGTTCAGCGCCGGCCGCGAGTCGGCAAAAATGTCTTTCGGTGAACGCGCCATCCCTTGCCTTGAAAAGACGACCTCAGAGCCCTTCCGGCTGACCAGCCGCGCCCGACGCCCGCGTCACGACCGCTTTTCGAAGGCTGTTCAACGTCCGGAACGCATGCCGGTCGGTCTTTGAGATGAGGGCCGTCAGCCGATCGCGGAAATAAAAGTAGATGAAGAGCGTCGGGACCGCGATCACCAGGCCGGTGGCCGTGGTCCACAGCGCCTCCGAGATGTTGTCGGCCAGTTCCGCGGGATCGCCCAGCCCGGTTTGTCCCAGCTTGTCGAACGCCTTGATCATGCCCGAAACGGTCCCGAGTAGCCCCAGCATCGGGGCCGCCTGGGCGATGGCCGAGAAGTAGTTGATCGTCCGCGCACGCCCCCGGTTGCACTCCTGAGAGGCGTCCGCCATGGCGTCATACAGCGCGTTGTCGTCCAGTACCTGAAAGTCGCGGTCCTCGATGAATTCCGCCGCGCCCGCCATCACCTGTCCCAGACTGGACCGGCTCTGTTCCGCATGCTTCCGCACGGCTTTGAGGTCGGCGTGATCGGCATCCTCGCGCAGCTGCCCCAAAACTTTGGCAGGAAAAAATCTCCCCTCTCGAAGATCGATCAGGCAATAGATCGAAAGCCCAACCACCGCCACCGACAAACCCAGCAGCGGCCAGATGGCCCAGCCGCCCTGCGCGATCAGCTTGTGAAGGAGATTGGCGTATTCCGTCGCGGCGCTTCCGCCCCCGGGCACCGTTTCCCCGGCCGGATCGCCCGGAATGGCGTAGGGATCCGCCTCATCACCCGCCGCGTCCTGCTGCGCCGCCGCAACCGCCATCAACAAGCCGAACAGCGCCACCCAGACGGCCATTCCCCGCATCCGGCGGCCGCCAATAAAGGTCCAAATCTGCATGTCGTTCGAGAAATCTGGCGCCGGTTCAGGGCAGTTTCTTCAACTCGATGTCCTTGAACTGCACCGCCATGCTCGGGCCGGCATGAAGCTGAAACGCCAGTAGACCCGACATTTCCCGCTCCGATTCCTGATTGTCGACGATTTCCGACATGACCTTCCCCCCCACCGACACCGTCATCACTTCGTCGACAAACCGAATTTCATAGGTCGTCCACTGGGAGACGTCGATTCCCTCCGCCGCCTCCTCGGGCGACTCCGAAGCGGCGGTGATCCGGCTTCCGTTCGGCTGAATCGTCGTCACCTCGCCTCGCTTGGCGAGCAGTTTCCGGCCGTGCTCATCGTAGATCGATCCCAGCCAGAACGACGACGGCTGGCTGATGTCCGCCTGGTAGCCCACAGCGTGCCCTTCCTCATCGAGCTGGCTGCGCACTTGAACCCCGGAATTCGCTTTCTCACCCCCCATCAGCCGGAATTTGAACCGCAGCTCGAAATTCGCGACCTCGCCGCCCTGCCAGACCAGGAACTGATTCTTCTTCGCGGGGTTGGCCTCCGTCGAGCGACCCGTGATGGCGCCGTCCTCCACGCTCCAATAGCTCATGTCGGGCGCTTTCCAGCCCTCCAGTGTCTCGCCGTCGAAAATCTTGACGGTTTCACCTTCGCCGGCCCAGACCGTGGCGGCCGCCAACCCAACCACTCCAAAAAATCCAATCGCTCGAATCATCACAGAGCATTAGCCGGTTCCAGCCACCCCGGGCAAGCTCCAATTCTCCCCCCGCCGAGGAGCGCATCGATTCTTTCTCACCCACCGTTCCCTCCCGATGCCCTGCATCGTTCCCGGATGATGCGCTCGGTCCTCAGTCCTCCGCCGCCGAATCGCCATCGCCGTCCACCGCATACTCCTCTAACACGCTGCGGCTCACGTAGGCCAGCGCGGCCTCGTGGGTGGCCCGTAAGAAAACCGGGGGTGCCACCCCGGCGTCCAACGCCTCCTTCCAACGCGGCGCACAGACGCACCAGCGGTCCCCCGGCTTCAGCCCCGGAAAACCGTAAGCCGGCATCGGGGTGCTTAGGTCATTCCCCACCGATTTCGAATACGCCAGGAACTCCTCCGTCACTTGAGCACAGACGGCGTGACAGCCAAAATCCTCCTCGCCAGTCGAGCACCTTCCCGTGCGGTAAAAACCCGTCATTGGATCGAGCGAACACGCTTCCAACTCCCCTCCGTAAACATTTCGGTCCTCTGCCATGGCTTCAGCCCGTCATCCTTGCTTCTGGAACCCGGGCTTGTCCAGCGCGGACCCCACAGTTTGTCCTCGCCTCCTCCGCTGCTTGCGTGAGGT
This sequence comes from uncultured Verrucomicrobiales bacterium, assembly GCA_964500945.1. Taxonomy (GTDB): domain Bacteria; phylum Verrucomicrobiota; class Verrucomicrobiia; order Verrucomicrobiales; family DEV007; genus CAZCRA01. The sequence continues at coordinate 18,526 of CAZCRA010000062.1, forward strand.
TCCCCAACAAGACCTCAACCGTTCGCGCGGGATTTCGAGGTTTCCTTGATTCGTCCGTCCCAACGCCTGATTCTTCACCATGGCCCTCGCCCTCCTCCGTCTCCCCGCCGGCGTTCTCCTGGCGCTTCTCGCGACCACCCTTCCCGGCCGACTCGCCGCCCAAACCGTCGCGGAGAATATTTACTTCCTCAAACCGGACGGCCGCAGCTACTTGAACTACCGGACGACCCGCAGCCCTCACAAGGCTTACAGCCTCTTCCTCGAAAAATCGGAGACGGACGCCGAGTTCGACTACATTTACCCAAACGATTTCACGTTCGACGACTCGTCCGATCCGGAGCGCAACGTCATCCTTTTCAACCAGGGGAGCTACGCCACCATCAAACCCGGCCGGTTCGAAACCGAAGTCTCCAGGACCAACGACGGCACTTACACCTTCATCAATTGGGACGAAGCGAAGGATCCTAAGGTCCAGGACGAATTCTTCGGCGAATGGACGTCGCCGGATAACTTCGCCCAATACGTCTATACCTGGGTCCTCCCCGAAAACTTCGAGTTCGTCGATTTCGACTGCAATCGCCAGGACCACGGCGTTTGGCGCATCCGCCGGAACACCCTCGCCTGGTATGGGCGGAACGTGAACAACATCGTCTTCCGCATCCAATACCGCGCCCGCTCCACCCAGGCCGCCCAGGAACTCCGCTCGTCCCTCGCTGCCGCCTCCGATCCGCCCGACGTGGCGGTCTCCCCCCAGCAACGCGGCGTGCGCGTCGTCCTGGAAAACGAGGTCCTCTTTCCCTCCGGTAGCGCCACCCTCTCCGACGAAGGCCGGAAAGTCCTTCAGCAGCTCGCCGGTTCCCTGCAGGAAAGTGCCAGCGGCAACCGCTTCGTCGTGGAGGGCCATACCGACAACATCGCCATTAGCCCCGACCTCAAGAGCCAGTTCGATTCGAACTGGGAACTCTCCGCCGCTCGAGCCATCGCCGTCGTCCGCTTCCTCCAATCGACCGGCATCGATGGCTCTCGGCTCGAAGGCCGCGCCCTCGGTCCTCACCGCCCCGCCGTTTCGAACGACACCCCAGAGGGCCGCGCCCGCAACCGGCGCATCGAAATCCACATCGTCGCGGAGAAGTAGCCTCTTGGTGTAGCTCGCCGGCTGCCTTCCATATCCATCCTGACGACAGCGCGACCGCGGGGCCTTTAGCAGTCTGTTGAAAAACTCTGTGCCGTGCCGCGCAACGGATCTGGAGCCCAGGGCAAGACGCGCCTGTCCGTCGAAGCTTTAGTCGGAACTTCTCGGGTCACGACGTGCGCATTCCTTTGATTTGGAGCGGGTTACAGCAAAATCAAAATGCAGCCTTCTGGCTA
>CAZCRA010000063.1:0-19850 GCA_964500945.1 uncultured Verrucomicrobiales bacterium
GGAAAGACGGAGCATGTTGGGCTGGTAGCGATTTCGGGGGCTCTGATGGCCCCGACAGCAGGGAAACATCGAAATCGGGATGACTGGCCAAGCGTCGAAAAACTTGAAGCACCATGCCATCCGTGCCTGAAAGCGCCCAGTCATCGCGGTTCCAATCCAGATCAGCCGGAAGTCCATTGGATTCGAGGAAGATGGTGATGCCGGTGGGCATATGCATTGAAATGCTTAATCAAGCCGCGCGAAAGGCGCGCCAAGCATCTATGACTTGCTTGGCGCGCCGAACGGTGGTTTGACCTTGGATCCAATCCCGGCACAGCCGCAGCTTGTTTTGATAGGCATCGTCAGAAAGTGAATCAATTTGATGGCGAAGATCAGGGAAGTCGGCGTAGATGATGGCGTTTTCGCTTGTCAATCCGTGCGGGGCGCATGTGGACGGTTTTCGATCGAGTTCTCGAAAACAAGGGAGGCATTGATTGGCGGCGATTTCATAATGGCGCATGCAATCCCAGCCAGCGCGTTTTGTTGTGATGCCATATCTCGAGGATTGGAGGTCCCGATAGTAGGATGCTTCCTCCGTGAATGCGTAGTCGGATGATGCTTCAGGAAGGGCTTTCGCAATTTCGGGATCAACAATGTGTGCCGGGAAGTCTTTGGTCTTTATGGGTGTTCCCGTGACGAGCTTTTCCTCGGGTATGCTAAACGCAATGCGTCTTAGAAATCGAGGCTCAGGAACGGGCGTTCCAGTCAACCGATGCCAAAGAAAAGGAGTGACGCCAAAGACGGTATCAGGCGTCCACTCGCGTTTGAAATATAAGTATTGGCGGTGGAGTACCCGCAGTTCTGCGGGAAGGGGGGAGCATAGGAATCGACCAGCGAAGGGAAAGCCGGCTGCGGTATCCTCGCCGTCGACAATGATGGTGTTATTGGGAGTCAGGTGGCGACGGAATTGGAGATACAATTCATACTGTCGCCAGATATTACTGAAAACGACCAAGTCAAAATCGCCAGAAGCCAGCCGTTGATCGATTTGGTGCCGGTCAATTGGGATCTCGTGAAGCAGGCCGGTATAGAGCGTAAATCCCCTTCCATAGGTCTGCCTGAGGACATCTGACGGGGTGGTCTGATAGAGCGGTAGGCATTTCGGAAAGTCCACACAATTCTCTCCCAAAAGGGATCGCATTCCGTGGAAGAGTGAGTCAGCCAGGTAGTCTTCCTTGGGGTGCGTGACGAACAATACGCGCATGATCCGGAGGAATGGGAGGGCAGCGTGGCGACTTTCAAGAAGCGGTTTTTGTAGCGCAGAAGACCATTTGATAGGCCACTAAGCCAGGAGCAACGCTTCGTGCCGCGCGGTCGGCCCAGGCAAAGCTCCATCGTGGAAGGGTCGATCGGAAATGGCTCAGAGGGATTCCGCCATCGGGGAGAGCTTCGGTGATATGAAACCCGTGATCTTTCAATAGCCGTTGGGCGGACTCGAAGGTGTAGAAGCGAAAGTGGGTGTAGTCCATCAGGCCCGTTTCGCAATATTCAAATTTGCCGAAAAGCAGTTTGAGGCGGTTCTTCCACCAAAGGATGTTTGGCAAAGCCACGATCAGTAGGCCGTCAGGCTCCAAGGATTGATGAATAGCGTCGAGGAGAGGGGTCGGATAGCAGATATGCTCGAGAACATGACTGCAAAGAATGCAGTCGTAGGTTGAGGAGAATGGGGGGAGCCCTTCTTCGAGGTTGTGAATCAAAACAGTGCGGCAGAAGAGAGAGGCTTGTGCACGCTCGGCCTCAGATAGTGTGATTCCGTCAACCGTCCAACCAACCGATTTGAGGTGTGCCGCATTTGCGCCTGCGCCACACCCAACATCGAGAGCCACGCCAGCCTTCGGAGGGATTCTGCTGAGCACTTCAGGGTTGCCTTGGTTGGCATAGATTTTCTGGCTGACTTCCATTATGAGATGTGAAGGTTTTTTCTCGTGGTGTTAAAGGAGTCGTTGTGTTCACCAATTGTTCTCTGTCAATGCGGGGCGCAGGTTTGGCAGTGCCGCCGGACGATAGAACATCAGATCGCTTTGCCAGAGCACGCCGTCTTTTCGTCGACTTTGACTGCAGAAGTCAAAAAGGCGGAAACCGTGAGAGGTCATGAAGTGGATGACGTCCTCGACACGCGGGGCACCTCGGTTTATTGGGAGAAAGGATGCTTCGAGAAGGACCATTTCAGCGTTTTCGAGGATGGTTTCCGCTCCGCGAAGTATCTCCAGTTCGTAGCCTTGTGTATCCAGTTTAAGCATTTGGCTTGCCCGAAAGTCCGGATGGGCTTCAATTAGGGAATCGAGCCGCTTCAGGCGCGCTCTTGTTTTGCGTCGTGGAAAGGGACTGTCCTCTTCAAAGATGGAGCTTCCGGTCTCCATCTCGATAAATTCGACCTCGGCGTCGTCGGTGGCACCCAGGAGAGCGATGGCGAATTGGAGATGGTCCGGATGCTCGGCAGAAACGGACGCAAGCGTTTCTTGCTTTCCCGGTTGGCCCTCGATCATGAGAATCTCCGATTCCGGGAAGAGGGCAAGGAAAGTTGTGGCCCATTCTCCGTGGTAGGCGCCAATGTCGATGCAGCGTTTTGGCTGCCAGCCGAGCGACCGTAGGACTTCGAAGGTGGCCTTTTGAGATGGAAACCGACCGTAGAACCGTCCCAATCGGATCAAAAAGCTGCGAAGCTGTTTTGGAGTGTGTGCGCGGATGGCTTCTTTCATGGTTCCGGTAGGCGGCGTCGCCGATCAGATTGCTTCATGCCACGCAATTGTTGCCACATGGCCGCATGTTTGGGGCAGAGAACCGGTGGTCTCGCAGGGAACGGATCGACCGCAGGTGTCGTGGCGAACGCTGCCGCCCTTGGTCGATCCTGGCTTTTTGGGCCGGGAAACCAATCGGGTGGGATGGTGGAGGGTGGCTGTGCCGGATGGGGCCGCGGTTCAGGCGGAGGTAGGGTCCGGCTTGGGTTCCGGTGCCGGGGGCGCCGAGAGGGAGGTGACGAGGGGGAGGAGGTTTTTGATTTCGCTGTGCCAGTTGGCGAGGAGGCGGACGCGCTGGGCGAGGAAGTCGTGGGCGTCGGCGGAATCGCCATTTGAGCTCGGGTAGGGAGCGGTGTTGGCGGTCAGATCGTCGACGATGTCGTGGAGGGTGGCCTCGTTCTGGTCGAGAAAGGGTTCCACGGCGTCTTTGACGAGGGAGGAGACGAGGCGTTTCATGCTGGTTTCGGCGACGAAGAAGGTGCGGCGATCGTTTGGGACGATGTGGGTGCGGACGGCGCGAAGGCTGACGAGGGCACGGACGCCCTGGCTGACGGCGCCCTTGCTGACCTGAGAGCGGTGAGTGAGTTCGTCGAAGGCGAGAGGTTCGCGAGCGCAGAAGAGGGTGCCATAGATTTGGCCGAGGGAGCGTGGCAAACCGAAGGCGAGAGCCAGGCGGATGAAGAATTCGAGGAGCCTGGCTTCGGAAGGGTGAGGGGAAAAGGATTCTGTGTGGGGAAGAGGCACCGGAAGAGTTCCCTCGGTTTAGAACATAAAAAACTAAACTCGGCAAGCCTTGAAGGGAGCTGTTTCGCGATTGTCACATGAAGCTGCCGGATTTTCCTCTTTGTGCTGGTGCTAACGTTTCGGCCTGAGGGTGTTCTCTTCCCCGGTTAGCGGGCGTCAACGCTCCGCCGAGGCGGCTTTCCAGCACTCGAGGAATCCGGTAGCGAAATCTTGGGGCCGGCGATGGATCCACGACTGAATGAGGTGATTGGGGAAAAATTGGGCAAAATCGATTTCACTGGCCGGCCAACGGGGTTTGCCGGTGGCCAGGCCTTCAAAGAGGGCCACGAATTCCTGGCCGGTGGCTTCACAGGCCGGGATCAGGGCGGTTTGACGAAGCGTTCCTGTCAGCCCGAGTTCCTCCTCGAGTTCGCGATGGGCTGCGGCTTCGTAGGACTCGCCGGCATCGAGATGGCCAGCGGCACTGGAGTCCCAGCGGCCGGGATGGACATCTTTGAGGCGGGAGCGCTTCTGAAGGAGAAGTTCGCCCCGTTTGTTGCGGATGAAGATGTGGACGGCCCGGTGCTTCAGGCCTTGGCGGTGGACTTCGGAGCGGGTGGCTTGACCGGTCACACGGTTTTCGCCGTCTACGACATCGAACGGTTCGTCGTCGCGCTGGGGGAGATCGCGCAGCGGATGATCGTCGAGGAGGCGGGTGAGTTCGATCCACTGATCGAGGCTGAGTTCCTCGGCGCGCACGGTGCCTGGAGCCTCCAGCGCAGTGGCGAGGGCTTCCCAACGGTCGGGTTCGATGTCGAGACTTTTGCGGAGCTGCTTTCGGCGCTGGGCGAAGCCTCGCCGGATCAGTGAGTCGAAGAGGCGAGGGTCGTGAAGCCGGACCGAATCCGGATGGCGGGGCAGCAGGCGAAGGACGGTGGAATCGACCTGGGGCCGGGGGTAGAAGCAATCCGGGCCGATGTGTTTGAGGAGGCGGACGTCCCATCGGGCCTGAATCCGAAGGGTCAGCAGCCCGTAAGCCTTGGTGCGTGGACGGGCGGCGATGCGTTCGGCGAACTCTCGCTGGAGCATGAGGACCGCGCTTTGGACGGGGGAGTGGATGCCGAGGAAGTTCCTGAGGATCTCGCCCCCGGCGGAATAGGGGAGGTTTCCGATGAGATGGACGGGCTGGAGGGGGTAAAGCGTCCGGGTGTCGAAGTCGCAGGCATCGGTTTCGTGAAGCACCGCGTTGGGTGATCTGGCCAGTGATTCCGAAAGATATTGGGCCAAGCGGCGATCTTTCTCGACGAGGATGAGGGGCCCGGGGCGAGAGCGGAGGTGATCCGTGAGGGCGCCGGTTCCGGGACCGACTTCCACGATGGCATCGTCAGGGGCGGCATCGAGCTGACGAACGATCCAGGCAGCGAGGGAGGGCTCGATGAGGAAATTCTGACCGAGCTTGCGGCTTGGGGTGAGATCGAGAGTGGCGAGGAGGTCTTGGAGTTCCGATCGAGTCATGGTCAGGGGAAGAGGGCGGAGTGGAGGTGTGAGCGGGCCTATCAAAAATCTCAAAAAAACATTGATTCTTTTTAGTGCGGCCTAAAGTGCGCGGGCGGTTTCCTAGCCGCATTTCTAGAACTTAGTGCATTTATTATGAAGAAAGGACCTCACTGGTTTGACCTTCGGGTCGTGGTGTGGGTGACGATCTTGGTGGTGCTGGGGATCCCGGTTCTGGCGGTTTCTGCGGGCTCCCGGTTGATCACCAGCGATGCCTTGCCCCGCCGTCTCGCCGATGGATTCGATTTCCCGGTGGGAGATGGTGACGCGACGGGTTACTACCGGGCCCGTGGGCTGACGCCTTTCAAGCATCTCGGGGACGACTGGAATGGTGTGGGTGGCGGGAACAGCGACCTGGGCGACCCCATTTTGGCGATCGCTGACGGGATCGTGGTCTACTCGTATGACTATGGTTCGAACTGGGGCGAGGTGATCATCGTCCGGCATCGCTACCTCAACCGTGAAGGCGAAGTCGAGTGCGTGGATTCGCTGTATGGGCACGTTCAAAATCGCCGGGTGATGGTGGGTGACGAACTGCGCCGAGGCGACTGGATTGCGGACATCGGAAACAACCGGGGGATGTACAAGGCGCATCTGCATTTGGAAATTCGGAAGAATATCGATATTGGGATCAAAGCCTGGAATTATTCCAAGGGTTTGTCGAACTACCATCGCCCTGCGGATTTCATCGTGCGCCATCGCCCGGGAATGGTGGGCCAGCCCGGCATGGGGCTGATGTTGGCGCTGAGCCGGAATGCGCAGAACGCGGGGGTCGAACCGGCGATTGAGGAGGAGCCGGCGGAGTTACTGGACACCAGTGAGGGGCCTGCGGTGACGCTGGCGAGCGCAGGACGGAGGTCTGGCGCGAAGCGGGCGACCGTCAAATCGTCGCCCCGGGAGGTTGAAGCAAGGGCGACGGTAGGTCGTGCGGTTAACCCTGGGCAGGTGGCGAAATCGACCTCCAAGCCTGCGGCAGGGGGGACGGAGACGAAGTCCAAGAAGCGTGGATTGTTTGCGGCGAAGCCGAACCGTTCAGTTCGATCGAGCCGGATGACGCGGGGTTCTCTAGGGAAGCTGTAGGGCTGTCGCAGGAGGAATGGCGCTTGATTCGCGGGGCGCTATGGGAAGGGGGATGGAATGGGCTACCCGTCCCGCTTCGTCATCGATCGAGAGTGACGGAGTGCCACGGGAGACGGTGCACTCATTTAACCAAGTGCCAGTCGTCCCTCGGGGCGTGGTGGACGCGTCCTCTCGACCCAGCGCCAGCTGGGCGAGTCAGCTGTCTGACGTGACGAAAGGACGGATCGAGCGAACCTTGCAAGGCGTTCGATGTGAATCGAAGGTCCCAACGACCTGTCATGACCGCTTCCGACGCCTTTTCGATTGCCAACCTGGCCGCGTTCCTGGCGTGGATTTTTCTGTTGGGCCCGGCCCGTTGGATGCCGCGGTGGTTTGAGCGAGTGCGGGTGGTGGTGCCGGCGGGATTTGCGCTCGGCTATGTGGGGGTGATGGTTTTTGCCCTGGCAGGAACCCCTGTGGAAGGCGGTGGATTTGGATCGCTGGAGGAGGTGGCAGCGCTGTTTCGGAACGAGTGGGTGCTTGTCGCGGGCTGGCTTCACTACCTGGCGTTCGACTTTTTCGTCGGTTGTTGGGTGCTGGCAGGCGCCAGAGAGCAGGGAATTCCGCACTGGCTGACCGTTCCGGTGCTCCTGATGACGTTCATGCTGGGGCCGGCGGGCTATCTGGCGTATCGCGTTCTGAGCTGGGTGTGGTTCCGAAACCGTCAGGCATGAGTGGGTAAGGAATTTTGAATGGGGCGAAGATTCCAGTGATTCTCTCTCCGTTTGCGTTGTGTCTTCGTGCAAGGAAATCTCAGGTTTTGGGTCTTACGGAGGAGAGTGGAGTAGGCGAAAGATTTGGCATCTTCCGCTACGGGTGGGGGGGGGCAGGTGTAGCGGAAGGCGCGGTGGCTTGTGAGGAGATCATCCGACGATGGGGGGTAGTGGTATCGATGATCGCGCGTCAATGCCATTTGTGACCCTGGGCAGATCATGTGTTTTTCAGGCCTTGAGGTCGCGGTTTTCGAAAAGGGTCCAGCCTAGGATGAAGCATGTGGCGGAGAGGCCGAAGAGGTAGGCAAAGGTTTGGATGAGGTCAGACCAGCGAATGGGCGATTCGAGAAGGAGGAGCCACTGGCTGGTGTGCGAAGAGAGGAACCAGTCCCGGTAGTCGCGTGCAAATTCGAGGTTGTGGACGACAAAGTCCACGAAGAAGAGGCTGATGGTGACGATCGTGGCGGCAGCGGGTTTTAGCCGGGTGCAGGAGAAGAGAAAGCCGACGCTCGAGACGGTGGTGAGGCAGAGACTCAGGCCGGCGACGGCGCCGAGATAGCGCCATGCGCCCTCCGCGAAAGAATAGATGGCCATCAGATCACGCGCTGGCGCCAAGACAAAGAGCCCGCCGGTCCAGCCGCGAACGAGCGACCCGGTGACGTAGGATGACAGGCCGACGAAAAAGACGAGGCCGATCGTGTAGCATTGGACCGCCAGGAATTTGCTGAAGAGAAGTTCGAACCGGGAGACGGGCCTCGAGAGAATCAGCCGGAAATTGCCATCCTCGAGTTCTTTTGCCACCACGTCGCCAGCGACGAGAGCGAGGTAGGGGATGGCCAGGAGGAAGGCGGTGGCGGAGATGATGACGAAGGCGACGGTGAGGCCGGAGAAGTAGTGTTCGAAGAGAACGCCGAGGCTCTCCATGCGCTGGTCCCAGAACCGGACGGAGCCGGGCCGGTTCAGGATGATGAGCACGAGAAGATCGAAGAGGAGAAAGGCGCCGAAACCGATGTAGGTCCTGCGGCGGGCGGCCATGCGATGGAGTTCGCTCCAGGTGATGCGACAGAAGCGGTTCACGACTGACTGATCTCCAGGTAAAAGGCTTCGAGAGAGGCTCTTTCCGCGCGAAGCTCGCGGACTTTCACCCCGGCGTGAACCAGTGCGTCGACGACCCATGCGGGGTCGTGGCCGGGTGGGAGGCGAAACTGGCCGTGCTCGACGATCGTCGCGCCCTGTTCTCCGAGAACGTGGGCCGCCGTCTCCCAGGGATCGGCCACGAGCTGGTAGACGGGTTCGCGATTCAGGCTGTCGCATCGGCCCTCATAAACTTTCCGTCCGGCCTTGAGGATGGCGACGCGATCGCAGAGTTGCTCGATTTCGGCGAGCAGGTGGGAATTCAACAGGACGGTGATGCCGAAGTCGTCGCGGAGCAGACGGATCCGGTGGCGGAGGTCGGCGATTCCTTCGGGGTCGAGGCCGTTGGTGGGTTCGTCGAGGAGCAGGAGTTTGGGGCGGGGGAGCAGGGCCTGTGCAAGGGCGAGGCGCTGGCGCATGCCGTGGCTGTAGGTGCCGACGGGACGGTCGATGACGCCGGTGAGGCCGACCCAATCGACGGTTTCCTCGAGCAGCGGTTCGTCACGAAATCCGGAATAGGTGGTGAGGACGTGAAGATTCGCCCGGCCGGTGAGGTATTCGTAGAAGCGGGGTGACTCGAAGATTGCACCGACACCGCGCAGGGCCTTGACGCGGCTTTTTTGAATGGAGAGCCCGTCGATTTGGGCGTGGCCGTCGTCGGGGTGGACCAGGCCGAGGAGAATGCCGAGGGCGGTGCTCTTTCCGGCGCCGTTATGGCCAAGGAGCCCAAAGATTTCGCCTCGCGCGACGCGGAAGGAGACGTTGTCGAGCGCAAGCGGGCGCTTTCGGCCGAAGCGTTTATTGACGTGCTGGAACTCGATCATTGGCCGTCGACCCGAATAGCACGGGATTAAGGACGTTCATCGGCGGCTTTCGCCGCTCTCAAGGACTGAAGTCCTTGCCACTTTGCTCGAGGGATACGCTTAATCCCGCGCCATTGCCGTCGACCCAAAAACGCACCTCCTTCTCCACGCGACCGTCGGCGTAGAGGATGTTCACTTCGTCACCGAGGCCTTGGTGGAAGGCTTCCTTGTCGGCGAAGACCGGGATGCCGGACTCGTTGTCGACCATGAGAAAGCGGAGGTCAAAGGTGTTTTGGCCGTTGAGGAGGCTGTTCCAGTGGTAGCTGGTGCCGGACCGCGCGAAGTGTTCGGGATCGCCGGGACAGTGGAGGGCGTCCTCCTGGCTGAGGTAGGGGGCCAGAACCACGTCGAGCGTGGGTGGGTCGGCGGGTTCTAAGCGATTGGCACGGGCCGCGGTCATGGTGGGCATGCGTCCGCCATTTTCCCCAACGAAGAGGTTCAAAGCCGCTCCAAGATGGCGAAGGTTCGACTGGCAACTGACGCCCCGGGCGCGACTGGCGAGATGCTGATAGGCTGGGAAGGCGAGGGCGGCGAGGATGGTGACGATGGTGATCGTGACGATGATCTCGAGAAGGGTGAAGGCGGACCCACGGCGGACGGAAGGATTCATCGGCGGCGGCGGCGGGGGTTCTGCATCACGCTTTGGAGTTCTTCCAGGACGGGCGCGAAATCGATTTTGGTTTCGGCGGAAGCCTCCTGGTAGTAGGCGCGAATGCCCTCGCTCATCACCTTCTCGACGACCTCGGCACCGCGTTCGCCGAGCGCCTCGTCATCCCGGGGACCGAGCCGTTCGCCTTCGCGGAGGCGCCGGATGGTTTCTTCGGCGATTTTCTTGCGCTCCTCGGGTTCCATTTGGTTGAAGCCGGCTATGAGATTGTCGAAGAAGCGGCTGACGGTGAGTTCGACCATCAGGGCGCGTTCGTCGGCGGTGAGGTGTCGCCAAAAAGGGTCTTCGCGCGATTCGTCGCGGTTTTCGCGGGCCTCGCGACGCTCCTCGAAATCGAGCTGATTGATCATGGCGGCGACCTTTCGGATGTGGTGTTCGCGTTCGGCGATGTCTTCGATCTCTGCGATGGGATGTCGTTCGACATAAGCTCGGACTTTGTCAGGGGTGACGCGTTTCCACGCGGCGATTCCCATGACGAGAGCGACGACAAGCCAGACGGCAGCGAGGGCGAGGAGGGTTTTGGGCAGGAGGGCTTTCAGGGCAGTGGGGTCGTTGATTTGGCGTTCAGGACGTCAGGGTGGGGTGGTGGGTTACAATGAGGTGGGTTTGGATGGTTTCGGGCGGGCGTTTGAGGAGGCGGGCCAGGGCTCGCTGGTAGAGCTGGAGCTGAGGCCGGTAGGTTTTGATCAGTTTTTCCACGCCAGCTTCCGAGTCGAGGCGGTTGGTTTTGAAATCGTAGATCCAGGCGTGGCTGGCGTCGATGACGACCCTGTCGAAAACGCCCGAGACCCAAGAGCCGTCGTCGACGAGTTCGAAGGGCTTTTCGCGCCACAACACCGCACCCTCGCCGAACGTCGCGCGCTGGAAAACGGCGGTGATCCGGGGTTCGCGGAGCGTGGCCAGCACCTCGTCGCGGGCACGGGTGTCGAGCGGGTCTTCTGGGTCGATTTGCGCCTCGAGCATGGCGGGTAGTTCGGTCTCCCAGCCCGGTTTGAGCCAGTCGATGTGCTCGAAGAGTTCGTGGACGCGGGTTCCGAACTCGACGGCTTCCAGGGCCTGTTCGGAGTCGGCGAGGGCCGCACCTCCGGCGATGATCCCCTCGGCCGGGGCCGTGCCGGAGGGTTTCGCGCGCGGCAGGAAATCGAAGGGCCGCTGGCTGCCGACGAGGGGGGACTTGGCCGGTGCCTCCTGGAATTCGGTGACTGGGTCAAAGCGGGGTGCCGTGAACCATTCGGGGTCGCCACCCTGATGGATGACGGTGGCGGTCAGGCCGGTTTCGGTTTCCAGCGGACGAGGTTCGGACGGGTCGCCGCTCAGGGCATCGGTGATGAGTTTGGAGGCGGACGGCGCTTTTCCAGGCTCGGGGCAAATGAGAAGGGTGCCGAATTTCGCGCGGGTGAGGGCGACGTAGAGCAGGCAGAGTTTTTCGTAAGCGGCGTCGCATTCCTTCGCGAAGCGCGCTTCGGCCAGGTGGGAATCGGTTTCGGCGACGTCCTTCCGGGGCATCGACAACACCCAATCGATGCGGCGATTCAGTCCCGTCCCGGATTCGTGGGCCACCAGCGAGAGCTGGCCGGGATCGGTGATGGAAAGCCCGCGAGCGTCCTCGAACTCGGCCACGATGACGGAGTCGAAGCCGAGGCCCTTCGATTTGTGAATCGTCATGATCTGGACGGCTCCGGGGACGGCGGTATCGCGGGTGGCGAAGGCCGAGGCGAAGCGGAGGAAGTCCGGAATGGAGCGGCTACCGGTGAGGTCGAACTGGGTGCAGGCCTGGCGGAGCTGCTGGATGCGGCGGCGGGCGAACGCGTCCGGTTCGAACCCGTTTTCCTCGAGGAGCGAGAGCCAGTTGTCCCAGGCGCCGCCAAAGCCGGATTCGTGGAGGATCGCGAGGGTTTGATCCAAGAGCTGGTGCCGCTTCTCGCGTTCCTGCTCGGGGGTGAGACCGCGGAGCGCGGGCGTCATCTTGAGGTGCTGCCAGGCGAGGGTGTCGCCGGGGTGGGCGGTGGCTTGAAGAAGGCTGAGGAAGGACGAGCCGGCGGGGTGATCGCGGCCGACCATCGTGTCGCCCTCGACCATGACGGGGACGGGCGAGTGAGCGCGGAGGTAATCGGCCAGTTCGCGGGCGGTGTCGTTTTTGCGGACGAGCACGGCGCAGGAAATGGGGCGGCGATCGAGTTCGAGGCGGTTGACGGCTTCGGCGACGAGGGCGAGCCGGCGCTCGGGGAGCGAGGTGTCCGGCTGAGCCGGATCCTTTTTGGGCAGGACGAGACACTGGAAGAAATCCCTGCGGCTGGTGTCGTTCGCGCGATGGTCACGCCAAACGGCGTTCCAACGGCTGGTAAAGGGGGAGTGGTCTGGGAAGAGTGATCGGAGCCGGTCGGGGCACCCAAAAACCCGGTTCACGGCTTCCATGAGGGCTGGGCCGGAGCGATAACTCTTCTCCATCGTGTGCTCCACGATGCGTTCGGCGCCGTCCTGGTTGTAGTGATGGTAGATGTCGTCGAACAATCGGGAATCGCCTCCGCGCCATCCGAAGATCGCTTGTTTGACGTCGCCGACATAGAACAGGCTGCGCTCCCCCGAAGTGTCCTGGACGACCTCGTCGATGAGGTTGGCGATGACCTGCCACTGGGGGAGGCTGGTGTCCTGAAACTCGTCGAGGAGCCAGTGGTCGAAACGGGTGTCCAGGCGGAAATCGATGTTCAATCGGGCGGGATCGGCCCCGAGGCCCAGACTGAGGGCTGGCGAGGTCTCGTCCGGACCGGCGTCGAGCCTTCCGCTGAGGAGGAGCTGGACGTCATCGAAGCCTAGAAAGCCGCCACGGCGGACGCGATCGTGGTAGCGGGCTTCGTAGGCCTGAAGCAGCCGGTGGATGCCCCGGGTGCGCTCCAGGTGGGGTGCGATTTCGCAGTAGAGGAAGAAATCCAGGAGGTGACCCAAGCGGCGGGAGAACGCGGGTTCGAGCGTGTAGAGCTTGCGGCCGAGTTTGAGTTCGACGGGGTGCCCCTGACGGAAGTCGTCATAACTCCCGAGGAGGCGAGCGAGCAGGGTCTTGGCTTCGTCCCCGCGTTTTCGGCCGGGATAGGAGTCGCGCAGCAGTTCGAGGAAGGCGTTCCACATCTTCTGCGCGTCCTTGGCGAACTCCATGGCTTCGATGGCCCCGGCCAGGGCCTCGATTTCGGCGTGGACGTTCTTCCAATCGGGGGTCCAGCGATCGCTTTGGCCCCAAATGGTGGCCTCGACCCCCCACAGGGCCGCCTCTGGGGCCTGGAGGAAGATGGAATGATGCGCCTGAACGAAGTCGTCGATGAGGCGGGTCAGGGATTTCTCGTCGAGCCCAAACGTCGCCTGTTTCACCGCTTCGAGGACTTCGTCGTGTGCGGCGGTGTCGGCGAAGATGGCGGTAAGGACGGAGCGGCGAACCTCCGCGCCGCGGTATTCCTCAAGCATTTCGAAGCCAGGTGACAGGCCGAACTCGGCCGGGAAGCAGCGGAGGATGCGGTTGAAGAAGGCGTCGAGGGTGCCGAGGGTGAGCAGGTGGAGGCGCGAGGTGAGGCGTCGGAGGAGGGCGGCAGCGCGGGTGGAATCGAAATCCGGGAGATCGAGTTCGCGGCGCAGCTGGGCGGCGGTCTTGGGATCGGCGGCGGCGCGCGAGAGCTTTTTGAGGATTTCGTCGAGGAACTCGCCGGCGGCTTTGCGGGTGAAGGTGAGGGCGATGATGCGTTCCGGTGCCACGTCCTGGGCAAGGAGGTGAACGAAACGATTCGTCAACCGGTAGGTCTTCCCCGAACCGGCCGAGGCGAGGATCATTTCGTTCTGGAGCATGGAAGATGGTGATGGAGGAGCGCGGGAGAGGCAAGGGCGGCGTGCGGGGGGGGGTGAAGGATCCGTTCCGCCAACGGCGTTCCGATGGGGTAGCCCGATTGCAGGTCGCCGGGGCGAGTCTTTTGTCCGGATCGACGGCGTTCGGGTAATTCATCCCATTTTGAGCAGGGCCGGGCAGGCAACGCGGAGTTGCGTGAGTTGTCGCGAAAGAGACGCAGGCTCCGGTTCGACGGGCGCGGCATCGATGACATTGGTGTTCAGCGTCTGCGCCGATGGAAGAGGAGCAGCGGGACGCCGAGCAGCAAGAGGGAGAGGGCGCCAGGTTCCGGGATCGGACTGCTGGTGATGAAACCGAGGTCGTCGACGGTGACGAAACTGCCTGGGGCGTCGAGGGTTAGGCCCGTGATGTATCGCGCGCCCGGGGCTTTGACGCCAAAGTGGGTATTATCGCTGTCCACGCCTGCGGCGAGCGCTTCGGAAAGGGCGATGGTCGATGCGTCGTCGAGCGTGGCCGTTACCGCGACGGTCCGAGCGTCTCCGTTTCGGCTGAGGAACACGATGCCGATTTCGCGAATTTGTTCATCGAGGGCAAGGTTGGCGCCGCTCAAGGCGAAATCCATCGTGACCGTTGAGCGATCGGGGACACCATTGGCCACGGCGCCCATGTCGCCGCTTCCGGTCGAACTGGAGGTGAAACCGGTGGAACTGAAGTTGAGGTAACCGAAATTGCGATCCGTCGTGATCGTGAGCCGCTTTCCGGTGGCAAAATCGAGGAACCATTCGGTGTCGGTCTGCCCGGGCTGGGAGGCGGTTTGGTTGAAGCCCCAAACGGCTCCGTTTCCGCTGGCAAAGGCGGCGCTGACGTCGGTGGTGAAGGCGGCAAAAGTCGACGCGCTTTGATCATCATCGCGCGCGATGGCGCTGGCGGGGTTATAGCTTCCCGTTAGCGTGCTTGGATCGACGGTGATGGTGGCCTGGGAGGTCGCGAGGCCAGTGGCGAGTATGAGAAGAATGATGGAGTTGAAGGCTTCATGGCGTGTTGCGGCGCTGGGTCGCCAGGAATGAACCGGAGACGACCTAAGCATTTGGACGCCCGTTGTCAATGCTGCAATTCTGACCATGGCGACGCGGGGAGGGGAGTCGATGCCAGAATTGTTCGAATCTTTTGACTGACCTCGAATAGCACGGGATTAAGGACGTTCATCGGCGGCTTTCGCCGCTCTCAAGGACTGAAGTCCTTGCCACTTTGCTCGAGGGCTACGCTTAATCCCGCGCCATTGGACTGACCCCTATTTTGGGCGCGTCCCGCCGCACCGCGTGAACCAAGCAGTAGCACTAACCGGCCAGGTTTCCGATCATTTCGGAGAGTTGATCGTGGCGGGCCTGCCACGTGGTCAGGCGTTCGCGTTCCTG
Organism: uncultured Verrucomicrobiales bacterium; assembly: GCA_964500945.1. Lineage (GTDB taxonomy): Bacteria > Verrucomicrobiota > Verrucomicrobiia > Verrucomicrobiales > DEV007 > CAZCRA01. The sequence goes on from CAZCRA010000063.1 coordinate 14,792, forward strand.
CTCAACGACCTCGGGCTTTGCATTTTGGACGAACTTTTCGTTGGCGAGTTTGTTCTGGGATTTGGCCAGCTCCTTGGCGACCTTTTCCAGTTCTTTGTCGAGCCTGGCCTTCTCGGCCTCGACGTCGATGAGACCGGCGAGGGGCATGTAGAGGCGGCCGAGGTTCGATAGGGCGGAGGGTTCGCCTTTTTCGGGTTCGTGATCGGGGTCGATAATGACTTCGGCGGCGCCGGCGAGGCTGGCCATGACGTCCGACTGGGCTTCGACCCAGGGTTCGTTTGGCACGACGATGAACTTCACGTTCCGGTTGGCTGCCAGGTTGTATTCCGCCTTGAGATTCCGGGCGCGATTGACCGCTTCATAGATTTCCTCGGCCTGGCGCCGGGAACGCTCGACGGTCTCCGCTTCCAGACCTTCGAGCAGCCCACCGGTTTGGAGGGGCTGGCGCATGAGGAAGCCGCCGTTTTCACCAAACTCCATTTTCTCCCACAGCTCCTCGGTCAGGTGAGGCATGTAGGGGTGGAGCTGTTGGATCACGCGGCGCAGGACGGTATCGACGGTGTGAAGGGCGGCGGCTTTGCGGGCCGGATCGGCGTCCGGGGTGAAGTCGGCTTTGATCGCCTCCAGATACCAGTCGCAGAACTCGCTCCAGACGAAATCGTAGAGGAGCTGGGCGATTTCGTTGAATTTGTAATGGGCGTAGGCGCGTTCGAGGTTGAGTTCGAGATCTTGAAGCTTCGCCAGGATGTCGATGGCGTAGATGCTGGGAGGGCCGGGTTCGGCGGCGGCATCGCCCTGCATTTGGCGGAAGCGACAGGCGTTCCAGAATTTGTTCCCGAAATTCCGGCCTTCTTCGATGCGCTGTTCATCGAACCGGACGTCGGTGCCGGTGGGCGCGATGCGCATGAGGCCGAAGCGGGTGCCATCGGCGCCGTATTGATCGAAGAGATCGATCGGGTCGGGTGAGTTCCCGAGCGATTTGGACATCTTCCGTCCTTTGGCGTCGCGGATGATGGAGGTGAAGAAGACGTTCCGGAAGGGGCGTTCGCCAGCGAAGCGGTAGCCGGCCATGATCATCCGGGCGACCCAGAAGAAGATGATGTCTGGGCCGGTGACGAGGTCGGTGGTTGGGTAGAATTTTTTCAGGGTGGGCGAGGGTTTGCCCTCGGAGGGGGTCATTGTGGCGAAGGGCCAGAGCCAAGAGCTGAACCAGGTATCGAGGACGTCGCCATCCCGGACCCAGTTTTCCTCGTCCTGTGGCGGTTCGATGCCGCAGTGGAGGTCGCCGGAATCGAGCAGGGAGCGGTCGAGGTTTTCGGCGGACTGGAGGACTTCGGCTTTGTCTTTGCGGTACCAGACCGGGATTTGATGCCCCCACCAGAGCTGGCGGCTGATGCACCAGTCCTGGATGTTTTCCATCCAGTGAAGGTAGGTTTTCTTCCAGCGGCCGGGGCGGAAGGTGATGTCGTCCGAGGCGACGGCTTTGGTGGCTTCCTCGACGCAGGGGTAGCGGAGGAACCACTGCATGGAAATGCGGGGTTCGATGGGGACATCGGCGCGCTCGCTGTAGCCGACGTTGTTGTCGTGTTCCTCGACGCGGATGAGGAGGCCCATTTCCTCGAGCTTCGCCGCGGCGGCATCGCGGGCTTTGAATCGGTCCATGCCCTCGAATTCGGGGCCGGCGTGGGCGTTGAGGGTGCCGTCGGGGTGAAAGACGTCGATGATTTCGAGGCCGTTCCGGAGTCCGATTTCGAAGTCGGCCTTGTCGTGGGCGGGGGTGACTTTGAGGACGCCGGTGCCGAATTCGGGATCGATGTGTTCGTCGGCGACGACGGGGATTTTGGCTTCGGGGAAGGGGCGCCAGACGAATTTGCCGACGAGGTCCTTGTAGCGGGGGTCGTTGGGGTTCACGGCCACCGCGGTGTCGCCCATCAGGGTTTCGGGGCGGGTGGTGGCGATTTCGACATAGCGGTCCTTGGAGCGGTAGACCTTGTAGCGCATGTAATAGAGCTTACTGCGCTGGGCCTTCATGATGACCTCCTCATCGCTGAGGGCGGTGAGGGTTTTCGGGCACCAATTGACCATGCGTTTGCCGCGGTAGATGAGGCCCTCGTTGAAGAGTTCCACGAAGATCTTCGAGATCCACCGGGAGTAGTCCTCGTCCATGGTGAAGCGTTCCCGTGACCAATCGCAGGAACAGCCGAGGCGTTTGAGCTGGCGGATGATGATGCCGCCGTGGTCTTCCTTCCAGCGCCAGACTTCTTCGAGAAAGCGTTCACGGCCGAGGTCGTGACGGGTTTTGCCTTCTTGTTTGCGCAGCTTCGCCTCGACCTTCGATTGGGTGGCGATGCCGGCGTGGTCGGTGCCGGGAAGCCATAGGACGTCCTTTCCCTGCTGGCGGGCGCGCCGGGCGAGGATGTCCTGGATGGTGTTGTTCAGGACGTGGCCGAGGTGGAGGATCCCGGTGACGTTCGGGGGTGGGATGACGATGGAGTAGGCCTCCGACTTCGAGGTTTCGTCGCCGCGAAAGCAGTGGGCATCGAGCCAGCGCTGATACCACTTCTGTTCGACATCGCCCGGTTGATAGCCCTTGCTCAGTTCCGCCATGGGGCGGGAACTATTCGGGGAGCGCCGGGCTTTCGCAACGGGAAAAGGTGAGGGTGGTGGGCGTGTGGTTGCGGGGCGGGTTGAGTGTGGGAGGGTGGGGCGCCCAGGGACTCCGTGCAGGCGGGTCCATGGGGGATGATGCCAATGACGACTGAAGCCGAAATCGATGAACGCCCGTGGGAGGCGCTGAGCGAGTTACTGGACGCGGGGGATGGCTCCGGGGCCGAGGCCTTCCTGGAGGCGTTGAGTTGGGAGGAGCAGCGCCGGGCGGTGTCGCGCCTTTCAGCGGCGAAGCGGATTCAACTGCTGGCCCGGATGACGCCGGAGGGATCCGCGGCGCTGATCGAGCACCTGCCGGAGGTGCAGGCGGTGGAGGTTTTGGCCGATGTGGATGCGGGGCACGCGGCGGATATTCTGGAGGAGCTACCGGGCGAGGTAGGAGCCAGCCTCTTGCGGGAGATGGACGCGGAGGAGGCGAACGCGATCCTGGCCAGCCTGGACGACCGGGAGGAAGCGGAGCACTTCCGGGAGCTGCGGGATTATCCGTATGGGACGGCGGGGAGCCTGATGAGCGAATCGTTTGCTGCGTTTCCCGAGACGGCGCGGGTGTCGGAGATTCTGGGTGAGCTGAGCGAGAACGCGGAGGCCTACTCGGACATGGACGTCCAGTATGTGTATGTGGTCAGCGACGCCGGCCTGCTGCGAGGGGTGCTGCGGCTTCGCGACCTGGTGCTGCGGGCGAAATCGCTTCCGGCATCGGAAATCATGATTGCGGATCCGGTGTCCGTGCGGGTGACGGAAGACCTGGACCGGCTCGTGGCGGTTTTCGACGATCATCGCTGGCTCGGCCTGCCGGTGGTGGACGAAGAGGGGCGGTTGCAGGGCGTGCTGTCGCAGAAGGCGGTGCAGGAAGCGACGTCGGAGCGGCAAACGGACAACTACCTGTATGCCAGCGGGATCGTCGGGGGTGAGGAGCTGCGGAGCATGAAGATGCGCCAGCGGTGTGTCCGGCGGCTGGCGTGGCTGGGGCCGAACATCGTGCTGAACCTGATCGCGGCGAGCGTGATTGCGATGTATGAGGAGACGTTGCAGGCGGTCATCGCGCTGGCGGTGTTTTTGCCGATCGTCTCGGACATGAGCGGTTGTTCGGGGAACCAGGCGGTGGCGGTGAGCATCCGTGAGCTGACGCTGGGGTTGATTCGACCGCATGAATTCTGGCGGGTGGTGTGGAAGGAGGGTTTGCTCGGGATCATCAACGGGTCCGTGCTGGGCCTCGTGTTAGGGACCCTCGCGGGGATTTGGAAGGCGAATCTGTGGTTGGGGCTGGTCGTTGGAGGGGCGCTGGCCTTGAACACGATCCTGTCCGTGACGCTGGGTGGGTTGATCCCACTGGCGTTGAAGCGGCTGAAAGTGGATCCGGCGCTGGCGTCGAGCCCGATTTTGACGACCTGCACCGACATGTGCGGTTTCTTCCTGGTGCTGAATTTGGCGTCGCTCAGCCTTTCGAATTTGGTTTGATGTGTCAGGTTGAACTCATGAAAACGAGCTTTGCCGGCGGGTGGATTGCGGGTTTGACTGGGCTGATGTCAGTGATGCTGCTGACTTCGTGCAGCGATTCCGGGAAGGTGGATTTGCCTCCAAATCCGGTGGCGGCCAAGGCGGCATTGTATGCGGGCTTGGAGAGCTGGGATCAGGTGACGCAGCTGAAGTTCACCTTTCACGCCAAGCTGTCGGCGGAGACCGAGGAGATCATCCGGACGTGGACGTGGGAACCGAAGAGCGGGCAGGTGGTGCTGGAGCGGCCGGATGAAGAGACGCTGAGTTATTCGCGGTTTGGCCTGGCGGATGGAACGGTGGCCGAGCGCGAGGCGGACGAGCATTTCATCAACGATTCCTATTGGTTGCTGTTCCCTCTGCACCTGGCCTGGGACGAGGGTCTGACGCTGAAGAGTGAGCCCGGGGAAATGCCAGGCAGCGGCGAGCCGTGTCAGATCGTTCAAGCGAGCTATGACGGCGGGGGCGGTTACACGCCGGGGGACATTTACGACGTGATGGTGGAGGAAACCTCCGGGAAGGTGCTGGGTTGGGCTTTTTATCCGAAGGGCGCAGCGGATCCGAAGCTGGTGACGCGCTGGGAGGATTACGAGACGTTCGGGCCGCTGAAGCTCTCTTTGAACCGACCGGCGGTGGAAGGGGAGTTCCGGGTGTGGTTCACCGGCGTGGAGGTTGTCAGCGAGTAGGGCAGGGCAGGGATCGTGAGCTGAGCGGTGGGGAGGGGGGAGTCGGATCTGCAGGTGCCGCCCGAGGCGGGAGAGAGGACGTCCTAGCGGGAACGACGCGGTTTGTTGGGGCGGCGCCCTCGGAGACGTCGCCCTACCGGAGGGAGGCGAAATTCTTACGAATTCCGCGTTTAACCTGGCAATGAGCCATGACCAAGAGAGAAAAGAAACAA
>CAZCRA010000064.1:0-19787 GCA_964500945.1 uncultured Verrucomicrobiales bacterium
GGGCGAGGGCGCCGGGACGAAGGCGCCGGTCGAACCCTGGGATGGCGTGGATGCCCTTGGGTTCGACGCTGAAGAGCCAGCGCTCGCCGAGGCGTCCGGCGTAGAGGGTCCGCCGGCCGGAGAGGTCGCGCATCAGGTGGATCGCGCCGTCCCCGTCGAGCCAGGCGGCGACGAAGGCGCCCCGGAGGGAACGAGCGATCTCGAGAGGCGTGTTTGTGTCGGGCGAAAGCCGGCTTTCCGTGACGAGTCCGGCCACGCCGAGGATGCCTCCGGCCCACGGGTGCAAACCGGGCTCGAGAGCGACGCCGGGGTGAGGGAAATGCGGAGGGAGAAACCCGATCGAACCGTGTGGGAGCTGGGCGGAAGTGGAGCGGGCACGCGGATCGCCCCGGTGGGCGACGGCGCTCTCGAGGTGGCGGAGGAGGGTGAGGTCAGGGGGACCGGAGTGACCGAAGATCGCGGACAAGTGGGTAGCCGGTGGTCAGGGATTGGTGATTGGTGATTGGTGACTATGGTTGGAGGAACGAGGCCATGGCGGCGGCTTCGGGGGCCAGTGGGCTCTGAGGGTTTTCGGCGATCTCCCGGAAGGCGGTGGCGGCTTCGGCTTTGTCTCCTTCGAGCAGGAGGAGGAAGGCCAGTTTGTAGCGGGATTTTTCGGCTTCGAGGGAGCCGGGATAGCGTTGGCGGGTGTAGACGAAGGCGTCCCGGGAGTCGCCGATTCGGCCGGCGCCGAGATGGGCTTTGGCGATGAAGAAGCTGGCCCGGCTGGCGTATTTCCCGTCCGGGTGAGCGGTGAGGTAATCGCGAAGGGTGACGATGGCGTCGTCGTATTGGCCGAGAGTCACCTGTTCGCGGCCGTGGAGGAAGCCGGCTTTGTCATCGGGTTGGCAAGCGGCGAGGGCGAGGGCGCCGCACAGCGCGAGGGCGCCGAGGAAGGATCGGTTCAATGGGGTTTTCATGGGAATCAGTCATCCGAAGCTGGAGCTTCCGCTGTCGCCCTGAGCGGCCAACTGGGCAGCGGCGTCCTGGAGGGCGACCCCGTGTAGGAAGGCGTAGGGCAGCAGGGCGGCGAGAGGCGCGTAGGGGAGGCCATGGGCCGGAAGGGCGTCGGGTTCGGCCACGCGTTCCCGCGGGAGGCGGAGCGTTTTGATTTGTGAAGGATGAACGCCGAGATCGGTGACGGGTTGATTCTCGAGCGGGAAGTGGGGCGCGGAACGGATGCGATCCGCCATCTCGACGCCATGGGTGGACGCTGCGTGGAGGAGGAAGACGGGCAGTTCCGGATTCTCCTCGAGGGACTTCCGAGCGTGGTCGAGAAGGTAATCGGGATAGCCGTCTTCGCTGAGAATCAGGGCGCGTTCCTGGGTGTGGAGGCCGTTGAAAACGAGCCAATCGACGGTCAGGCGGTCGTCGCAGATGAGTAGCCGCTCGAAGCCGTAGTCGTAGATGTCCGGTTCCTTCCACTGAGGAGGCGGGTCGTGGAGGGAGGGAACCCGGATGAGGTTCTGAATTTCACCGCCGGACTGGAGCCAGATCTTAACCACCTCGTCCCATTTCGAGCGCTTCAGGAAAGGGCGCCGGGAGTGAATGAAAAATAGGCCGGCGAGTGCGATGAGCAGGCCGACGAGAGGCTCGGGGGTGCGGTGAAAGATGAGCAGGGTGAAAATGAAGAGGGCCACGACGCCGATGGCGATCATGCAGGCGCCCCAACCCTTCTTGTAACGGGGGTGACAGGCGGCGGTGTAGAGTTCCTCCTCGGTGATGTAGCGGGTGCCGTTGGCGTTCGTGCGACGGACGATATCGAGGAAGCGTTTGTCGTTGAGCCGGAAGAAGCCGGACTTCCAGTCCTGGGGGTCGATTCGAAAACGGTAGCCGCACTTGGTGCAGACCATGCCGGAGCGGCCGCGCTTCTGGTCGTGAGAGCATTCTGGACAAATCAAGAGCGTGCGGGGTGAACGGTGGCGGTTTGGGCGCCTGACGGCCCGGAAGAAGACGAGGATGAGGAAGCCGGGGCCAGGTAGGTGCGATTGAGCATGGGGTGGACCTCGTGAGTCGGTCCGAAGTCGCTATCCGGATGGTAAGCGATGACGAGCAGGTCTTCCTCGGCCGTGTGAAAGCTGTGCAGGGCGTTTTCGGGGATGAGAAAGGGCAGGCCGGGCTCGAGCGGGTGATCGCCGCCGGGTGTGGAGCAGATGCCGTGGCCGCGGACGATGAGACCGGCGCGAAAAGAGGGGTGCGTGTGGCGGCTCTGGCGGGTGTGAGCGGGAATGTGGAGGAGATTCAGGCAGGGGGCGCCGAGGATGACGGGGGCGATGAGGAGGGAATCGGTGCAGCCGTCGATGTAGCGGAGCCGGCCCTGGTCTTCGACGGGACCGCCGATGTGGAAGAAGGCGTGATCGTCGAACTGGGTGATGAAGAGGCAGAAGCTTTCGGAGTGCAAGCCGCTGAGCGTCAGTTCGCCGGGTGCCGAGAAGTAGAAGCCGCTGGGCAGATCGAACCGGCCTGAATCGCTTTCGATTTGGACCGGGCCGGAGGCAACGAATCCGTAGGTGGTGCAGGAATGGCTCGCCCTGGGCGGAGGCACCGTGTGGGAGGACTGGCCGGAAAGCAGGCCGATGTGGGCGGGGTAAGGGTTTCCGGAGAGATCGATGCGGACCCCGGTCCCCATTTGGCGCTGCAGCGGCAGAAAGCAGGCGGCCATGGCTAAGCGAGCTTGGGGCAGGGAGGAGCGAAACGCAAGCGCGGGGTGAGTGGGCGCGTGGAGGGGGAGGGGCCGCGTTGTGGGCAACGCGGTTGCGGGAAGAGGTGTAGCGAAGGCGCTCCCGCCTTCGGGTGGGGGCAGGGTGGGATCGGGGTCGGCACTGCCCGACGCCGGGAGCGGCTTTACGTGGAGAGCAGTGATGACTCCGCGTCTTCTTTCACCTTCTGGTCCGAAGGGCTCCACCACCCGCAAAAGTACTGACCTCGCGCAGTTCGAATCACCCCTTACTGAACACTTTCTGTGCAGTTTTGAGATGGGCCGAATTTGCCATTGTAGGGTTTGAAGCGATCCGAGATGGATTGGTGGCTTCTGAAACCATGAAACCATGAAACCGCACCAATCCTCCACACTGCCGTTCGCGGCACTTCTCACTTTGGCCGTCGGCGCCTCTGGCGCTGAGGACTCGATCGAACCCGTCAATCCCGCGCCGGTCATCGGTGAACTCGAGACCTTCGTCGTCACGGCGTCGAGGACCGACGAAACCTGGTTCGAGGCGCTTTACGTCGTCGAATCCCTCCCGGACTTCGTGCTTCAGGAACGCGCGGTGCGCTCCGTTCCGGAAGCGCTGGAGCAAACGCCGGGGGTGGTTGTTCAGAAAACAGCGCACGGGCAGGGATCGCCCTTCATTCGTGGCTGGACGGCTTACCACAACCTGTTTTTGATCGATGGGATTCGGTTGAACAACGCGGCTTTCCGGGCCGGCCCCAATCAGTACTGGAACACCGTTGACTCCCAGGGGCTGCGCGCCATCGAGTTGGTCAAATCCCAGGGATCGGTCGTGTATGGGAGCGACGCGGTCGGCGGAACGCTGCAAGCCCTGACGGAGCGGCCTTATTACGCGGAGGACGGATTTCTCATGACCGGACGGAGTTATACCCGCTACGCCACGGCCGAGAACAGCATCATCCAGCGTGGGGAACTATCGATCAGTGAAGCTGGCAAGTACGGATTGATCATCGGAGGCACGATCAAGGATTTCGGAGACATCGAAGCGGCAGGCCTGGGTAGGCTCCCTTTTACGGGCTACGACGACTTCAACGCGGACGGATCGTTCCGCGGGAGCAGAATTCAGGGACCGGTCGGCGACGGTGGCGTCTATCATCTCGGAGACGTCTTTCTGAATTCGTCTACGCCGCTTGGTGGGCGTTTCACTCTTGATCTCGGGGGTCGCTATACCTACGCCGCCACTTGTATCGATCATGTCGAAGATCCGGACACCGGAGAACGCATTTCGTTGGAAGATTCATGGAACAGTGTGGTCGGCAGTGGCCGCTTGTCTTACCGGCTCGATCCTGGGGATCAATACCGGTTGTTCGGTGGCGTTTCACAAGCTTTCCGGGCACCAGGTTTTTCCGATCTATCGCGGTTGGATGTAAATCGAAGCACGGAAATTGAAACGCCGGCGCCAGGCCTCCAGCCCGAGGAATTTCTGACCTTCGAAATCGGCGTCAAAGCGAATACCCGCCGCCTGGAGGGAAGCCTGTCGTATTACTTTACGGAGGTGAACGATCTGATTCTCCGGACGCCGAGCGGCAATATCGTCGACGGTCTCGACGAGGTGACGAAACAGAATGTCGGCGACGGATTCGTTCAGGGCGTCGAACTAGCTGGAAGTTTCCACGTGAGCGAGGACTGGAGTTTGTTCGGAGGATTCGCCTATCAAGATAGTCAGGTTGCAACGTTTCCGACGTCGGAACCCGTTGTTCGGGACGAAGTATTGAGCCGGTTGATGCCGATCAACGGGCATCTGGGCCTGCGCTGGGAACCCGCTGGCAGCCCCTTCTGGGTGGAAGGACTCTTTACCGGCGTCGGACCCGGCGATCGCTTGAATACGCGAGACATGCTGGATAACCAGCGCATTCCGCCGGACGGCACCCCGGGGTATTGGCTGGCGACCGTCCGAAGTGGTTGGCGGATGAAGGGAAATCTGCTCTTCACCGCTGCGGTCGAAAATATCTTCGATGAGGCTTACCGTGCCCACGGCTCAGGCTAGAACGAACCTGGGACGAACTTCGTGTTCGGGGCTGAGATTCGCTTCTGAGCCTCGAACCTGGCCGATGCCTTTGCGCAGATCTCTCTGCCCCTCCGTCTCTCGCTGCGGCGCGCTCAGCCATGGGCCTTCCGGATCCTGATCGCTATTCCGTGTTCACTCAAAATTCGGCTCGCTGACCGGCCGGTTTCTGCGCAGACTGACGCGTGTTTGCACAAAATCTGTTCAGAAGCGCCTTGGCGAGACGCCTTGGACTATCCCTGGGCCTCTGCGTCCTGGCCGGCACGCTGGCGTTGGCGTTTTGGATGCGGGCCTGGAACCGGCATCAGTCGCTGGCCGATATGCGTGATCTTGCAGTTGGCAACGCGGCATTCATCGACAAGATGCGGCTTCCCGCCTCGCCGCTCCTTGCGCAGCGACTATCCGAAGTCCTGGACATGGGTGTCGGTTTCCGATTCGCGGGTGAACGCGAACCCGAGTGGCCGGACGGCCTCGGCCCGGCAATTGAATCGCTGACTTCCCGTGACATGCCTGCGGTGATGCCTTCGTCGGGACATGAACTGGCTGCGGCGCCGCTGAAAGCCGGAGAGGCCGTTCTCATTTTGATTCGCCCCCAGCCGGGTGTGACGTTCGGGTTCAACGGAATGGTCCTGGCGCCAGCGATCGGCCTGGCCCTGCTCTTCGGTGGCGTGGGCTTGGTTTTGGCGCACGACGTGGTCAGGCCGGTCGCGTCGCTGACGGCTTGGCTGCCCAATCTGAATCTCGCACCGGGTGACGATCCCGACTCGATTCCCCGTGCGATTCGAACCCGCCGCGACGAACTTGGGGAACTGGGGCGGGCGATCGAGGCCAGCGCTCACCGGCTCAGAAGAGAACAGGAACGACGGCGCCAGTCGGAGCGATTGGCCACGCTGGGACGAATTGCGACGAGCCTTGCCCACGAGATCAAGAATCCGGCCGCGGCCATCGGCTTGCACGCCGACGTCTTGCGTCACTCTCTGTCCAGCGAATGCCAGGAACCCGTTCGCCTGATTCGTGAAGAAGTGAACCGGATCACCGGGCTCATCAATCAGTGGATGTTTGTCGCGCGTGCGAAGCCGGGAACGACTCAGCCACACGACCTCCGGAGCTTGGTCGCAAACCTCATCCCCAGTCTTCGGCCCGTCCTGGAGCACGCCCACGCCCGGATCGATTTCAGCGATGATGGGAGTCTCCCCGTGGAGATCGACGCCCTGCGGATCGAGCAAGCCATCCGGAATCTCGTGACGAACGCCGTCCAGGCGATGCCTGAAGGGGGCCGAATCCGAATTGGCCTGTCTCGGAACGAGGGGTGCGCTCGGCTGGAAATCAGCGACGAAGGGTCCGGTTTCTCGGACGAAGCCCTCCGCCGTTTTGGCGAGCCCTTCTTTTCCGAACGCGAAGGCGGTATGGGCATCGGCCTCACTCTGGCCACCGAGGTCTTCGCTGCGCACGGCGGAACGCTCCGGCCAGAGAACCTCCCGTCTGGAGGAGCGATGGTCCGCGCCGAGCTACCGCTCAGGAATTCGAAGCCAAAGGCCGTCGCCAGATGATGAGGTCGAGCCGTATCCTGATCGTCGAGGACGAGCATGCGCTGAGCCTGGCGCTCGCCGCCGCGGTTCGGCTAGTGGGCGCGAGCACCGATTTGGCTTCTTCGGCTGCGCAGGCCCGGAAGCGGCTGGTTGCTTCGCCCGGGGCTTACGACGCGCTAATCCTCGACATCGGGTTGCCGGATGAGAATGGGCTTCGCTTACTGGAAAACCTTCCCGACTCGGCTCGCCTGCCGGCATTGATCATCACGGCCCATGCGGAACTGGGCAACGCGATCCAGGCACGCAAACTCGGCGTGCTGGACTTCTTTCCAAAGCCACTCGATTTTGACAAGTTCAAAGAGGCTCTCCGCCGCCTCATAGCATCGGCTCCCGGGCCCGCGAGAACGGCCGCAGCCCCTGCCGCCGAAACGCCGGCCGCGTTCATCGGTGCCGCGCCCGCGATGCATCCGGTCTTCCAACAGATCGCACACGCCTGCGCTTGCGACGAACCCGTGTTGATTTCGGGCGAAAGCGGAACGGGGCGATCGCTGACCGCAACGCTCATCCGGCGACAGAGTCACCGGATCTCCGAAGTCCAGACCACGTTTCGGCCGCCGCCGAGCGGTCAAGTGGAGGCCCTTCGAAGCGCGTTGGATGACGCGAGGCAAGGGGTGTTCATTCTGGATGGGATTTCGCAACTGAAAGCGGAGGCGCAAGCTGAACTGCTGCGGAGCTGGGAGGCGGCTCCGGATACGTTTCCTCGCCTTCTGGCCATCACCGGGCCGGATCTCCGGGACCAGGTCGTTTCTGGCGATTTTCGCAGCGAATTGTTCTACCGCGTTCAGGTTTTGGAGGTCAGGCTGCCGCCGCTTCGGGATCGAATCGAAGACGTTCCGGCCTTGTTTTCGTATTTTTTGGCCAGCCAGCGTCCGGATCGTCATCTCGAAACGGCTTCTGCGGCGAAGTCGGCGCTGGCCGCCTACCGGTGGCCTGGCAATCTGCGCGAGTTGCGAAACGTCGCATTTTATGCGCTCACCGTCAGCGGCGGCGTTGGCCCGGTCGATTGGAGGCACCTTCCAGACTACCTTTCTGGCGGCAAAGTCGCGGCCATTCCTCCCGGCGATCAGTTTCTGTCCGACACGCTCGATACTTGGCTTTCCGGCTTCGACGGGCTTCCGCCTTACCGGGAACTTACCAGTACCCTGGACCGACTTCTGGTCGAACGCCTTCTAGCGAGGTTCGACGGTAAACTTGCCAGACTTGCCAACGCGCTCGACGCGAACCGGACGACGCTGCGCAAGAAGCTCAATCCCTGAGACGAAGCCAGCTTCTTAAGCCCCGAGGCACTTTTCGGCAGGTAGCGGGGAGGGTGGGGCTGGAGGGAAGGGGGCCGCCTTTGTGAGCAACGCGGTTACGGGAAGAGATGTGGGGGTAAGGTGGAATCGGGGTCTGTGCTGCCCGACACCGGGAGCGGCGTCGCTACGAGGGAGGGAGCAAAGGCTATTTCCCTACTTAAGGCGTTGGAAAAGGCGGGTGTCGCGGATGCGGAAGCGGGGTTTTTCCTTTTCTCCGGGGGAGGTTTCGTGGAGGTGCTGTTGGGTGGGGATGCCTGAGGTGGGGAAGATTTCGGCGGCATCGGCGCCGATTTCGGTGCGGACGTCTTCGTCGAAACTGGCGTCCTGCATTTCGTGGTTTTCGCGGACGACGACGGGTTGGATGAAGATCAGGAGTTCGCTGCGGGAGACGGTGCGGGAAGTGCGCCGGAAGGCGTTTCCGACGACGGGGACATCCTTGAGCAGAGGGATGCCTTCGACGGTTTTATCGTCCTGTTCGGTGATGAGGCCACCGAGAACGAGGGTTTCGCGGTCCGGGACGGTGACGGTGGTGGTGAGTTCTTGATTGCCGATGATGGGGACACTGTTTCCGCTGACGATCTGTTCGCCGATGACGGTGTCGTTCACCTGGACGATTTCGAGGGTCACCTCGTTGTCGGCGTTGATGAGAGGGATGACCTCGAGTTTGAGGACGACGTTCTCGAAGGCGATGGTCGTGTTGAGCACGGCGTTGGTGGCGCCGCCGGTGGCGTCGGTGATGGTGGCCTCCGGCACGGGGATCTTCTGACCGCTGGTGATCGAGGCGCGCTTGTTGTTCTGCACTGAAACGACCGGCCTGGAGAGTACGTTGAAGCGCTGGGAGGTTTCGAGGGCGGTGATGAAAACGTCGAGTTGATCGCCGATGGAGCCGTAGACGTTAAGGCCTCCAGCGGGACCGAAGGCGTTGGTGATGAGGTTATCCCTGACGTCGGCGATGGAGTTACCCGTGACGATGTCGGGCCGGCCGGCGATCAGGCTGGCGGCCAAGCCGGAGGAGTTGGCGTTGGTGGGATCGAAGGTCTCGAACTGCTTCAGGTAATCGACGCCCACGTCGATGCCGTCGCCGAGCGTGAGCTGGCCAATGACGATGGCCAGATAGACCTGCGCCGGTTTGCGGTCGAGGCGCTCGAGGAGGTCGCCAACGGTCTTTTTGACCTGTTCCGTGCCGATGACGATGATGACGTTCGACTGGCGGTCAGCGATGACGCGGGTTTTGCCGACGAGGACCGAGATGGGGGCGACTTCATCGATGGGAAAGGCCAAGCGGTCGGCCTGTTCTCCGGTGTCGTCCGTGCCGGTCTGCTGCTGAAAGCGGGTCTGCTGCTGCTCGTTTTGGATGCCGGTGATGGAGGCCAGGGAAGAGGAGGAGACGGGGGTTTGGCGGGTCTCGATGCTCCGTCCACCCGGGAGCTGGGTGGTGCCTGAGCCGGTGTCGGTGAGGACGTCGACGACCACGGGAAGGATATCGATGGCCTTCACGTAGCGGAGGTCGAATTCGAGCGGGTTCTGACCGGGCAGAGGAAGGTCGAACTCGTGGATGAGTCCGAGGATGAAAGCGAGGTCGGAGGGTGAAGCCTGAACGAGGATGCGGTTCATGCGATCATCGGCGATGAGTTGGGCGGCGGGTTCGCTGGCGCTTCCGATGACACCACCGGCGGCGGTGGCCTGGCGGTTGTTCTGGTTGTTGCCGTCGTTGTTGTTGTTTCCGCGATTGCGGTTGTCCTGGTTTTCGGTCCTGACGCTGCCGCCTTCCTCCTGGATGCGCTGGCTCTCTTCGTATCGGGCGTCCATGGTGGCCTGGATGATCTGAGCGACGGTGTTGGCGTCGGCGTGTTTGAGCTGGACGAACTTCGTCATGAGGCGCGCCTCGGCCGGTGGGACGTCGATCAACGCCTGAAGCCGGATGAGTTTGCGGATGACGGCGGCGCTTTCGGTGATGAGGAGACCGCTGGGGGAGGAGACGGGCGTGATGCGTCCGTAGGGGTTCAGCTGGACATGATTCGTCATGATCGTGGCGGTATCCTCGGCGCCCAAGTGGCTGAGATTCATGAAGTAGCCAACGAGCGATTCGCCGGCGGGGAGATCCTGTGGCCGGGTGTAGATGGCGTCGGCGCCCTCGTTGAAGCTGGTGTTTGCTTCGTTTCGGGGCCTGCCCAGGAGGATTTTGACCGTGTTCGTGGGTTCGTCGCGAACGAGAACGTAGCCATTCAGGATGAGGGCCGCTTCGATCAGCCGGATGGCTTCCTCGCGCGGCACTTGATCCGGGGTGACGAGACTAACCTCGGGCCCGTTGAAAATGGAGCTGTCGCGAAGGACGACTTTCCCGGTGAGTCGTTCATACACCGAAAGGATGTCGCCAACGGAGTTAAGAGGGAACTGCAGGGAGACCGATTCGGTGCGGGGACTGAGGCCCTGGCCTGGACCCGGGCGACCTGGACCCTGACCCGGACCCCGTTCGGGAGGTTGTTCCTGGGCAGGGAGCCAACCCGCGAGAGGGAAGAGCAGGAGCAAAGCCACGAGCCGGATCCGAGGAGACAACTGGAGAAAGCGGGACGGATGCATCTTTGGGCGCGATCGGGGAGGTGGGCTCAAACGCTTTAAGAAACCTTACTATTAGCGTCTTCTAACCTTACACCCTTCTAAGGTAAACGACAAACAGGATTTCCTGACGCTGAAGCGAAGAGAGATTTCCCGGCCGTCCCGCGAGCGGAGGTGCCTCGTTCCAGAGGCGTGGCGGCCTCAGCGGTCGCCCGTCATCTTCTCCAGTGTTTTCCTGAAGGCCTCGCGCATGTCGTCGCGGGAGGCGTCGGGGTTCTTCTCCCGGTATTCCCGGAGGTAGCCAAAGAGCTTTCCGCGCTGATCTTCGCTGAGCTGGCGCATTTTTTCGCGGATTTCTTCCGGGGGGCCCCGGCGACCACGTTCCCGGCCCCGTTCGCCATCCCGTCCTTCGGCATTGACTGTTCCGGCGGCAGGACGGGATTCGCTGGGGTTGAGCTGGTCGTCATCGAAGCGGACGGTCACGACCTCGCCACCGGCCACGGCGATTCGAGCGGTGACGCGTTCGAGATCGTTCTGGTCGCCATCGACGCCGAGCATACGCCAACCTTGGGCGTTGGCGCGGGCGGAGACGACGTAGGTTTGCTTGGAAGTTTTGTCGACGACGGTGGCGATCGTGTCGGAACCGATGGTGGCGATCCCGGTGAGGGTGAGAGAGTCGGAGAGGTTGAGCGCGCGGGTGAAGGGTGAGTTACCGACCAGTTCCCTGAAATCGGCCGGGGTGACGGGTGTGGGTTGACCGGTTTGGGAGGCGGCGGCGTCGGGGCGCGGGGATTCGTCGCTTTGGGCGAAGTGGGCGAGTCCGAGGGAGATCGCGACGAGGCAGGAGAGCACTTTCATGAGTCCGAGGGTATGAACCACTGAGCGACCGTGAGGTTGCACCGCGCCTGGGGTTCTTTTTCTTTGGACTCCGTATCGAGCCTTAGTTCGAGATTTTTAATGACGAGAAACTGTCCGGGCTGCTGGAGTTGGGTGAGGAGGGCGGTGATTTGGGCCAGCTCACCATCGAGGATGACATTGACGGAGACTTCGCGATAGAAGCGGGTCGTTTGGGGTTCGAGGAGGTTCTGTCGCTCGATTTCGAGTTTGCGCTCGAAGGCCTCGTTTTGGAGGCGTTCGAGGAGGGCGCCCTGGGCTTTGCCGGCGGACTGAAGCTGGGGCATTTCGGCGTCGAGCCATGCCTGGAGGGGAGCGGGGTCGTCCTCGGCCAGCCAGCTTCGCTGCTCGGCTTCCTCGAGGCGGAGGGCCTGGAGGGTGCGGTTCGATTCGGAAAGGCTGCGGGTGACGAATCGGATTCCGATGAGATTTCCCATCGTGAAAAGGGTGGCGAAGCAGAGCAGGAGGAGTTTGACCTCTCTAGGGTTGAGCGAGCGCATAGGAACCTTCGATGCGGAAGGAGGCGGTGTTGTTGGCGTTCATGCTCGGCGGGGCCATTTCCCAGGAGTAGCCGGCGAAGGCTTCGTGGCCTTGCAAGTCCTCGACGAGCTGATAGGCGAGCTGGGAATCTTTGGCGAGCCCTTCGACGCGGATGCTGGTGCCCTGGGTGGCAAATCGCCGAAGGACCAGTCCGCTGGGAGGCATGATGCGGGCGACGGCTTCGAGCTGCATTATGGGGAAGAACCGCTTGTCGAAGGCCGGTTTGAGGGCGCGGGCGCGGGCGACGGATTCCTGGATGAAGGCGACTTCGGGGCGGTAGGATTCGATGCGGTCTGCGAGGGCGGCGGCGAGCTGCTTCTGGCGGTGCTGATGGACGGCCAGAGCCATGGCCGCGAAGACGTAAAGGGCGGCCAGACCGAGCAGAGCGGTGCGGACGATGGATCGGCGTTTTGACCGGGCCTGAGCCTGGCGGACGGGCGCGGGAAGCAGTGGGGCATGGACCTTCTCGAGCGCATCGAGGCTGGGTGTGGGGGGAGCGGTGAATTCGACTGGGACGGAAAGCTGGAACGCCTCCTTTTCTTCGGGCGAGACCTCGGCCCAGACCACAACCTTTAGTGGATCCGGCAGATCCCAAGCGGCTTTCAGGGTCAACAGATCGAGTTCGACCTCCTGAGCCAAGGCGCGATCGAAGGCCGTGCTGGATGCCAGGATCTGGCTGGAGAGAAAGCGACGATGCTTTGCCGCGATCAGGACGAGCCGTCCATGCTGCCTCAAGATGACGACGGCGTGCTCCGGCAGGGGGTAAAAGCGTTCCGCCGAGGCGAAATGAGAGGCATTCGGACGAAGGAAGGCCTCGTTGATTTCCTCGGCCAGGAGAAGATCCACGCTGAGGAGCGTTCCGTCACCCCCGGGCTCGACCTCGTAGGTGGTGAACGCGTTCGGGCGCTCGTCCCGGGTCAGACCGCGCTTTTCGAGCTGCGCGAAGGTCATGTCGCGGAAGAGACCCTGGTCCTGTGTCGGGAGGTGGATGGCAAGACTGACGCACTCGGACGGGGGGAGGCCGATGACGAGGTCGCGATTGGCCGGGAAGTCGCCGGATGCAGGGCTTTCGACGGTCCGGAGGCGGCGGGTGCTCTCGCCTTGTGCGAGCCAGAACTCCCATCCCGAATCGGGGGCAGGCAGGCAGAGGAGAGCGTCGCGTTTGACCATGGAAGCACCCTATATCAGGAGTGGATGGAACCAGATGCAAGTGATTCGGTTGCGGAAGAGGCTGGGTGACCGGTTTGAAGTTGACCGGACGGGGGAGCGGGCCTTGGATGGAGGCCGATGAGAAAACCTCTAATTTTCACTTTCATCGCAGGAGCTGTGGCCTTTGCGGCGGCTCAAGCGCGTGCGGACGAGGGCCTTTGGATGCCTTCGATTTTCGGGGATCACATGGTGCTGCAGCGGGATGCCGAAGTCCGCGTCTGGGGCTGGGATCAGCCTGGACAGGAGGTCAAGGTCCGGTTTGCTGGGAACGAGGTGTCGGGGAAGGCGGGCGAGGATGGAAAGTGGATGGTGAAACTTCCCGCTATGAAGGCTTCGGCCAAGGGGCGGGCGCTGATGGTCGAGGGCTCGGAGGCGTTGAAGTTCGACGACGTGCTGGTGGGCGAGGTCTGGCTCTGTTCGGGGCAATCGAACATGGCATGGTCCGTGGCGGCTTCGGACGATCCGAAGCTCGAGGCGATCACGGCGCGGTTTCCTCAGATCCGGCTGATCACGGTGCCGAAGGTGGGGACGCAGGAGCCTCAAAGGGATTTTGAAGGGGCGTGGGAGGTGTGTTCGCCGCAGAGCGTGAGCCAGTTTTCGGCCGTTGGGTATTTCTACGGGCGGTTGCTGCACCTGGCGCTGGAGGTGCCGGTCGGTTTGATCGACAACGCCTGGGGCGGTTCGGCAGCGGAAGCCTGGGTGCCTCGTTCGGTTTTGGCGGAGGAACCTGCGCTGAAGTCTTATTTGAATTACTGGGCGGGGATGGAGAACGATCTGGACGCTGCGGTGGAGCGATGGCTGGCGGATCTCGAGAAGTGGAAGGAACAGGCGGCGAAGGCGCGGGCGGAAGGCAAGACTCCAGGCCGGCGGCCGCAGAGCCCGCTCGACCGGATGAAGGGGCAGCATCGCCCGGCCAACCTCTACAACGGCCAGCTTCATCCCCTCATCGGATACGGCATGCGTGGCGTCATCTGGTATCAGGGCGAATCGAATTCCAGCCGCGCGGCGGCCTACCGGAAGCTGTTTCCGAGGATGATCCAACAGTGGCGCACGGACTGGGGGCAAGGCGATTTCCCGTTCTTCTGGGTGCAGCTGGCGGACTTCATGGAAGAGCGGCCGCAGCCTTCGGAGAGCGCCTGGGCGGAACTGCGCGAGGCCCAAACCATGACGCTGGCGCTGCCGATGACCGGCCAAGCGGTGATCACCGATCTGGGTGAGGCTTCGGACATCCACCCGCGCGACAAGCAAAACGTGGCGAAGCGACTGGCCCGGCACGCCCTGGCGAAGGTTTACGGCATGGAAGACATCCAGGCTGAAAGCCCGCGTTATCTCTCCCACACCGTGTCCGGAAACCGGATCGAACTCCGTTTCCAACACACGGGCGGTGGAATGGACACCTTCGATGTGCGGGAACCCATCGGTTTTGCCATCGCCGGCAAGGACCGGAAGTTTGTTTGGGCGGACGCCCGGATCATCGACAAGGAGCGTATCGAGGTGTGGAGCGATGCTGTGGCGGAACCGGTCGCGGTGCGCTACGCTTGGGCGGACAACCCGGTGGCGAATGTCCAGAGCCGGGAAGGTTTGCCGCTGACACCATTTCGTACTGATGACTGGCCCATGGTCACCGCGGGCGACGACTCCTGAGGCCGCGGGTGCGTTTGGCGCCCCGGTGGTTCGGACTCCGCCCACGCTCTACCGGCTTTACGAGGCCGGGGCGATCAGCCGCGAGGAGCTACACGCGGAGATGGCGGGGTATGCGCGTGGGATCATCGCCGAAATGGTGGAGGCGCGGCGGAATCCGGTTTCGGCCTATCTCGAATATCTGCTCAACAAACGCGCCGCGGCGAATCTCAAGAGGGAGCACGGTGAGGCGGTGGTCCGGGAGGCCTTGGAGGCTTTGGCCGAGATTCCGGATTTCCCGCCGGCCATTTTCCTGTGGAATGCGGGTCATTGTGACGTTCCACTCTACTGCTTTCTGCGGACGAGGTGGGAACCGGTGTTCAAAGTGACGCAGCTGGACAACCGGGGGATGACGGTGGGGATTGAGGTGGAGTATGGCTCGAATCAGCGCCGGAAAGCGACGCGCGAGGCGATCGAGCTTCGCCGGAACTGGCGTGGACTTCTGCTGCCCGAGACGCGGCGGAGTCTGTGAGCGGGGGCGCGGCGGAGTCTGTGAGCGGGGGCGCGGCGCCGTGACGGGTGCGGGCTTCGCTACGGTAGTTCGGTGAGTTGGTCCTCGTTTTGGACGAAGATTAGGAGATCGCCGAAGAGGCGGATGGGGGTGCCTTCCACGCGCACCTGCTTGGATTCGAACGATCGCAGGCGATCCATGGAATACAGCCGGCCGACGTTTTCCACCCGGAATCCGATGGCGATGCTCTCGCCGGGGCGACGGGAAAAGTTCAGGTAGCGTGTCTTCCCGGATTTGCTTTCCCCGGCTCTCACAATCAAGCCTTCGATGGCCACAGGTTGATCGAGATGACGGTCGAGCGCTTCGACGTCGAAGGGCGAAAACACGGGAAGCACGTCGACGACCGGTGCCGGTGCCGGAGCGGGGAGGGGATCGACGAGCGGTGCGACCTCGGGTGGGGGGACTTCGTCCGGAGGATCTGCCGGGTCAGGTGGCGGGCTCGAGGCCGGGAGAAGGGAGTCCGGCGGGGTGGTTTCGGTTCCCGCTGGTTCGCCAAGGGCTGAAGGTGAAGCGATGCCGGCCTTTTCCGCCGCGTTTTGCACGAATTCGGGGAGTTGAACTCCTCGTTGATGGGCGACGAAAGCGCCCCCGGTGGCCACCAGCACTAGACCGGCAACCAAGGCTGCGATGACCGGTCCCCAGGAGGCGGGGCGCGACTTCCCGGTGAGGTGGTCAGGGTCTCCGGATGGCATGTGAACGGCGATTTGACTGGATTCGGCGTGAACTGCGTTTGGAACGGGCGGGGCGCTGCCGAGGAGGTTAAAATCGCAAAGGGCTCTGGCGGCGGAAGAAGGCCGATCGACCGGGGAGCGGGCGATCAGGGCGTGAATCCAGTCGCAAAGCGGCGATGGGAGGTCGGGGCGGAGTTCCTGCAGCGGGGTGAATTGATGGGCGAGGTGAGCCGCCATCACTTCGGCACCGGTTTCTCCGTTGAACGGGTGGCGGGAGGTCAGTGCGAAGTAGTAGGACGCACCCAAGGCATAGAGATCGGTGCGTTCGTCCAAGGGCTGCCGTTCGAACTGCTCCGGCGCCATGTAAAAGATGGAACCAAAGATGCCTCCACCTTGATCCATGGTTTGCAGGGAAGGCGCACCGGCGACTTTGGCCAGACCGAAATCGAGGAGCTTGGCGCGGAACGTGCCGGTGGGCATCCATTCGAGCATGACGTTGCTCGGTTTGATGTCGCGATGCGTGACCTCCCGGGCGTGGGCCGCCACGAGCGCTTCGAGGGTGTCGCGCGCGACGATTTGGAAATCGATTTCGGTGAGTGGGGCGCGGCGGACGGTCGCGGACAGGGTTTCTCCCTCGATGAATTCCATGATGACGAAGGGGCCTTCCTCGTCGGTTCCGAAGTCGAAAATGGTGACGATGTTCGGGTGTTTCAGGGAGGAGAGAACCTTGGCCTCCCGCCAGAGCGAGGCGGGGCTGCCGGGAGACGTCGAGCCGGTCGCGGTTTCCGTGCTGGGGACGTCGAGGGAGGAACCTTCGCCGGGCTGGACGAGACGTTTGATGGCAACGGCCCGTTCCAGGCGGGTATCGAAGCCTTTGTAGACGGCTCCCGTCCCGCCCTGGTCGATCAAAGCCTCGATGCGATACCGGTCGTCCATGAGTGGGATGAGCCTCGCCCAGTGTGAGTCCGGTCACAACTGACGATTCCGCCACTTTGGGACGGCTTCCATGAGTCCCTGATGGTCAGGGTGGAAGAACCGAAGGCCTAGGATTCGAGTCCAGGATCAGCAGCAGGTTCATCGACAAGGATGGCCCTGGGCTTCGCGCCATCGACGGGCCCGACGACGCCGCGTTCCTCCAGAATATCCATCATCCGGGCGGCCCGGTTGTAGCCGAGACGCAACCGGCGCTGGAGGAAGGAAGTGGAAGCTTTGCGTTCCGCCAAGATGACCTCCACGCATTTCTGAAGGGTTTCCTCATCGGCCGCGGAAAGGTCGGGTTCCTCGCCTTCGGAGTCGCCGTCGGCCTTATCGAGGATGTGCGGTTCGAAGAGGGGTTCGGCCTGACTGGAGCAGTGATCGACGATGCGTTTCACCTCCTCGTCGGTGACGAAGGCGCCCTGGGTTCGCGTCACGACGGGCGAATCGGGCGGTTGATAGAGCATGTCGCCCTTTCCGAGGAGTTTCTCGGCGCCGGACTTATCGAGGATCACGCGGCTATCCATGGAGGAAGCGACCTGGAACGCGATTCGTGCGGGGATATTGGCTTTGATGAGGCCTGTGACGACGTCGACCCGAGGCGATTGGGTGGCGACGATGAGGTGAATGCCGGCGGCGCGGGCCTTCTGGCAGAGGCGGTTGATGCTGGTTTCCACCTCGGCTGGGGCGGTTTGCATGAGGTCGGCCAATTCGTCGATGATGATGACGATGAAGGGGAGGAAGTTCGGATCCTCGGAGGCGGTGGGCGCTCCAGCGGCTTCGGGGGCATCGGCATCGATTTCGAGATCGAACTGGAGTTGACTGGCGCCCGGGGCGCGTTCGACGACTTCGCCAGGGGCCAGGCGGGCCATGACACGGTTGTATTCCTCAAGTTTGCGCACGCCGTGACGGGCGAAGAGTTCGTAGCGCCGCTCCATTTCATTGATGCACCACTGGAGCGCGGTGAGGACCTTTTTCGGGTGGGTGACGACGGGGACGGCGAGGTGGGGCAGGCTCTGGTAGACCTGCATCTCCACCACCTTCGGATCGATCATGATGATGCGGAGGTCTTCTGGAGAGAAGCGGAAGAGGAGGCTGGCGATGACTGAGTTAATGCAGACGCTTTTCCCGCTCCCGGTGGCGCCGGCCACGAGGAGGTGGGGCATGGCGGCCAAATCGGCGACGATCGCTTTGCCGTAGACGTCCTTGCCGAGAGCGATCGGGATTTGGGCTTTTCCGCTGAGGAAAGTCGGCTGCTCCAGGAGTTTGCGCAGGGGGACGACAACCTTACGGTTGTTCGCGATTTCGACGCCGACGGTGTCCCGGCCCGGGATGGGGGCGAGGATGTTGATGCACTCGGCGCGAGTGGCCCGTGCGATGTCGGCTTCAAGGGTGGTGATTTGTTTCACGCGGAGGCCCTTGCTGGGATAAATCTCGTAGCGGGTGATGGTCGGACCGCGAGTGATGTCGCCGGGCGTGACGTTAACGCCAAAGGTGGCCAGGGTGTCGATGATGACGCGCTGCGTTTCCAGGAGTTCCGCCTGGTCGGTGAGCGGCGTGGTGTCGTCGTCTTCGTCGTCGAGGTAGTTGAGGGTCGGCAGATCGTAATCGCCAAACTGTCCGCGGTGCGCCCGGAAGCCCATGGCGGCGGGATCGAATCCGCTGGGGCGTTCGGATTTCGGCAGGCGCTCTTTGTTGGTATCGATGATGCGGGGCGCGGGATGGGCGGGCGTGAGCGGGGTGGGTTCTTCCTCGACCGGGGCGGGGAGGGTTTCCTGCGATGGAGGGCCGTTCCGGCCTGCGCCTCGCGCGACGAGAATCGGACCTTCTTCGGGGGCCTCGACGGGATCCGGTTCGGCGAAGTGTGGCGTGGATGAGGTGGTCTCGCGTGGAGCAGGCGATGGAGACGCGAAGGGCGGGACGGGGGAGGGCTGCTCGAAGGGAGCCGGCTCGGAGTGGTGGATTTCGGAAGGGGCGCCGGGTGGTTCGGGTGGGCTAGCCGCCTGGGAGGGCTCGTGCTGCGGTGATGTGACGAAGACGGGAGGTTCTTCGCGTGGCATGATGTCGACCTCGGCATCCAGGATCGGATGGCCCACGGCGGCGGGGTAATCCTCCTGGGGATCCAAGACACCGGCCTGATGGGCCGCATGGACCGCGCTTTGGTGAGGGGCGAAGCCGGG
The DNA here is from genome assembly GCA_964500945.1 of uncultured Verrucomicrobiales bacterium. Classification (GTDB taxonomy): domain Bacteria; phylum Verrucomicrobiota; class Verrucomicrobiia; order Verrucomicrobiales; family DEV007; genus CAZCRA01. The sequence continues at coordinate 18,873 of CAZCRA010000064.1, forward strand.
TGAACCCGGGTTGGCTGGAGCCGGAGAGGGGGCGGTTCTGGGGCGGGTGGCTGTCCTGACGACCTTGCGCTTGCGGTTTGACTCCGTCAGACGACGGCGGAGGTAGGTGTTGATGTCAAAAGGGTGGAAGCCGGCGATGTAGGCAAAGCTGACCGCCATGGCCAGCGAGGCCGAAAGGACGCCTCCCACGAGGCCCAGCGTGCGGTCGAGGACGAGGTTCCCCGCCACGAGCCCCACGAGGCCGCCTTTGCTGGCCGGGAGCTCCAGGCTATCCACCCAGGATTGGAAAAGAAAGGTCTGCAACTCCGCCAGGCAGGCGGCAGCGCCGAGGAAAACGACGAGAGAAGGCGCCAGGCGACTCGTGAACACCTGCGGCCGCCATAGGAGGGCGATGCCGAGCCAGACGAGGAGGGGGCTGACGAGGAAGGCGGCGGCGCCAACGGTGAAAAAGGAGGCGGCGGCCACGAAAACGCCGCTGATTCCGGTGAAATTCGAGACCTCGTAGGCCGCCCCGGCTTCGCGGGGGGATGCCTGGAACGGAACCCAGCCGGGCAAATCATCCGGCGTGTAGGAAATCAGCGCGGTGAAGTGGAGGAGGGCGGCACAACCGAACGCAAAGGCAGCGACCTCGATCCAGCAACGGCGACGATGGTGACGGTCCTCAGCCGACGAATCGTCGGGTGACTGGTAGGGGGTGATGGGGTGACGGTGCGAATCGGGCGACATGGATCGATCCCTCGTGGCTTGTGCTGTTCTGGTTTCTACAGTGGTTTTGTGAGGCGCCAGTCATAGCTTAGCGCTGAGGGTCGAGGGATCAATCATTAATTAACACTTCGGAAATTTTTGGATTTCCTCAAGGTTTTTGGGGGAGAGGAGGCGGGAGGCGGGAGGCGGGAGGCGGGAGAAGGGAGGCGG